>NZ_JBHJUO010000001.1:0-427204 GCF_042268445.1 Streptomyces sp. NPDC056169
AAGATGGACGGGGTATCAACTAATCTGGCGTTGATTTTTGGCACGCTGTTGAGTTCTCAAGGAACGGACGCTTCCTTTGTACTCACCCTCTCGGGCTTTCCTCCGGGCTTCCCTTCGTTCCGAAGCTTATCAGATCTTTCCGATCCGATTTCCTCGGCGCTTTCCGGTCCCATTTCGCTTTCGCGCTGGGCCCTTCCGGCGTGGTCACTACTTTAGCTGATTTCTCTGGCGACTCATAATCGAGTCATTCGAAACGAATTTCGGGAATGCCGAAATAAGCCCCTGCTGGGGAATCATCGAGAGTAGTGGGTGGCCGCTACGGGGTGCTTGAACAAGCAGGCCCGTTTCCAGCGGCTCGGGCTACGTTAGGCGGTCGGAGGGGCCGAGTCAAGCCGACGCTTCCGGGGGGTGTGGGCGCGGTACGGGCTGACCGTCGGGTCGTCCGTGATCCAGAAGCGCCAGGGGTGGGGGGCGCCGTCGCCGCCGACGCCCGTGCGCGGGCCGCTGCTGATCGCGGCCGGCGCGGGTGGCGTGCCGGTGAGCAGGGAGAGCGGGGCTTCGGGGCCGGCGCAGGTGTCCGTGCCGTTCAGGGAGAGGGCGATGTCCAGGGCCGTGGCCAGGCGGGCGGGGCCCTGGGCCAGCTCCCGGTCGTGGCGGGCCGAGCGGCGGCGGGCCCGGGCCTGATCGGCGCCGGTCAGGATCTCGCCGGCGCGCAGGAGGACTCCGCTCGCCTCGCCCTCGGGGCCGCAGACCAGGTTGAGGCAGTGCCACATGCCGTAGGTGAAGTAGACGTACGCGTGCCCGGGCGGGCCGAACATGACGGCGTTGCGTGACGTGCGGCCGCGGAAGGCGTGCGAGCCGGGGTCGATCGCGCCGGCGTACGCCTCCACCTCCGTGAGGCGCAGTTCCATCCGGCCCGCCGGGGAGGTACGGACGAGGGTGCGGCCGAGCAGGTCGGGGGCGACCTCCAGGACGGGGCGGTCGAAGAAGGCCCGCGGGAGCGGCGTACGGGAGGGGGTGTCGCTCATGGCGGCCGAGCGTAGTGGCGGCCGGCGGGGAACCGGTTACGGTCGTCGCGCGTATGTAGAGGTCAGTACCGAGAAGGAGTGGAAGTCATGGGATTCAAGAAGCTGCTCGCGAGCCTGGGTGCCGGTGGGGCCACCGTGGAGACCGTGCTCTCCGAGGAGAACGTGGTTCCGGGTGGTGTCGTCCAGGGTGAGGTGCGGATCCAGGGCGGCAGCGTCGACCAGCAGATCGAGGCGCTCTCCGTCGGCCTGCAGGCGCGGGTCGAGGTCGAGGGCGGCGACCAGGAGCACAAGCAGGACGTCGAGTTCCTCAAGGTGCGGCTGGGCGGTGCCTTCGAGGTGAAGGCCGGCGCGGTGCACGTCGTGCCGTTCGGTATCGAGGTGCCGTGGGAGACCCCGGTGACCGCCATCGCCGGTCAGCAGCTGCGTGGCATGAACATCGGTGTGGTCACCGAGCTGGAGATCGCGCGTGCCGTGGACTCCGGCGACCTGGACCCGATCAACGTGCACCCGCTGCCGGCGCAGCAGGCGATCCTGGACGCGTTCATCGGTCTGGGCTTCCGCTTCAAGAGCGCGGACATGGAGCGCGGGCACATCCGGGGGACGCGGCAGAAGCTGCCCTTCTACCAGGAGATCGAGTTCTTCGCGCCGCAGCAGTACCGCGGGCTGAACCAGGTCGAGGTCAGCTTCGTCGCCGACGACCGTGAGATGGACGTCGTCCTGGAGATGGACAAGAAGCCCGGTCTGTTCGGCGAGGGCAGCGATTCGTTCCGTGCGTTCAAGGTGGGCCTGCACGACTTCCACACGACCGACTGGGCGGCCTACCTGAACCAGTGGCTCGCCGAGGTCGGCGGCCGTCGCAACTGGCTCTAGGCTCGGCCGGGTAACCAGCGACAGGCGATACGGAGGCTCCACGTGTCCGAGGGTAAGAGGGCGCCGCTCCCTCACGATTTCCATCCGCCGGTGGCGTCGTTCACGGTGGTGAGCGACGACATCGCGCCGGGTGCGGTGCTGAAGGACGCGCAGGTGTACGCGGCGGGGAACACCTCTCCGCACCTGCGTTGGGAGGGCTTCCCCGCGGAGACGAAGAGCTTCGCCGTGACCTGCTTCGACCCGGACGCCCCGACGGGCAGCGGGTTCTGGCACTGGTCGCTGTTCGACATCCCGGTGTCGGTGACGGAGCTGCCCGTCGGTGCCGGGTCGGGGTCGTTCGAGGGGCTGCCGGCCGGGGCCGTGCACGTACGGAACGACTACGGCACGAAGGAGTTCGGCGGCGCCGCTCCCCCGCCCGGGGACCCGGCGCACCGCTACGTCTTCACCGTGTACGCGGTGGACAGCGAGAAGCTCGGTCCCGATGGCGACGTGTCGCCGGCGGCGGTCGGCTTCAATCTGCGGTTCCACACGCTGGGGCGTGCCCAGTTGATCGGTGAGTACGCGGCTCCCGCGGCGGTCTGATCGTTCGTTTGTTGTTTGCCCGCTTCTGGTCTTGGAGAGATCAGAAGCGGGCATCTTTTGTTTCGCGGGAAATTGCGTTGTCCAACCCCGGCCGGCCCGGCCATCGTTGATCCAGGCCCCACGCCCCGCTCCGGGGCGGGGCCGGCACACGGGAGGTGGGCACAATGCGGGACACGCTGGTACTCAACGCGAGCTTCGAGCCGCTGTCGACGGTCACTCTCAACCGTGCGGTGGTGCTTGTTCTTCAGGACAAGGCCGTCGTCGAGCAGGCCCATCCCGAGCTGCGGGTGCGAGGTGCCGCCGTCGATCTTCCGGTGCCGCGGGTGATCAGGCTCTGCCGGTACGTGCGGGTGCCCTTCCGAAGACACGCCCCGTGGTCGAGGCGGGGGGTGCTGGTCAGGGACCAACACCGGTGCGCGTACTGCGGGAGGAGGGCGACGACCGTCGACCATGTCGTGCCGCGGGCCCAGGGGGGCGGGGACAGCTGGCTGAATACCGTCGCTTCCTGCGCCGAGGACAACCACCGCAAGGCCGACCGGACGCCGGAGCAGGCGGGGATGCCGTTGCTGCACGAGCCGTTCGTGCCGTCGCCTGCGGACGCGATGCTGCTCGCGATGCGGGCGGGTGAGCGGTCCGAGCTGCCGGAGTGGCTGGCGAACTCGGCCGCGTAGACCTTCTCGTGCGGTATGGGCCGTTTGTACGGTGTGAGCCCGCCTTCCCCTGTGTGGGGAGGCGGGCTCTTCCGTGGGCCGGGTTAGTTCAGCGTCAGCTGGAGGATCGCCACGATGCCGACCGCGATGATCACTCCGCGCAGGACGGACGGCGGCAGCTTGCGTCCGACCTTGGCGCCGATCTGGCCTCCGATGGTGGAGCCGACGGCGATGAGGACGACGGCGGTCCAGTCGAACTCGGCGACGAAGAGGAAGAAGACGGCGGCGACGCCGTTGACGAGGGCGCCGAGGATGTTCTTGACGGCGTTGATCCGCTGCAGGGTGTCGTGGAGCAGCAGGCCCATGAGCGAGAGGTAGAGCACTCCCTGGGCGGCGCCGAAGTACCCGCCGTACATGCTGGCGAAGCAAAGGCCGACGAGGAGGACGGGGCCGCCGTCGGGGTGGGCCACGGTGCCGGTCTGCTCGCGGCGTCGCTGCACGGCGACGGCGATGCGGGGCTGGAGGAGGACCAGGACGAGCGCGAGGCCGATGAGGACGGGGACGATCGCGTCGAAGGCGTCGGACGGGAGCGCGAGGAGCAGGATCGCGCCGATGAGGCCGCCGAGGAGGGCCACGCTGCCGAGGCGGAGGATGCGGGCCTTCTGGCCCTTCAGTTCGCGGCGGTAGCCGATGGCCCCGCTGATGGAGCCGGGGACGAGGCCCAGGGCGTTGGAGACGTTCGCGGTGATCGGGGGGAGCCCGGTCGCGAGGAGGACCGGGAACGTGATGAGCGTTCCCGATCCGACGATGGTGTTGATGGTGCCGGCGCCGATGCCGGCGGCGAAGACCGCCAGCATTTCCCAGATGGACAACGCCATCTCCTTACATGGTCAGTGAGTCGCCTCCCCGCTCTGAGGTCGTCAGGGTCGAGGGGCTCGCACCGATCATGCACGAGACTTACGTGTACGTGTCAGTCAACGGGGGGTTCTTCTCGCCGATCGGACCGACTGTCCTTCGTGTTGAAGCCGGGAGCGCCGCCGCCGACGTTGCCGAAGGCGCCGGAGAGGCCCTTGAGGGCGTCGCCGATCTCGCTGGGCACGATCCAGAGCTTGTTGGCGTCGCCCTCGGCGATCTTCGGGAGCATCTGGAGGTACTGGTACGAGAGCAGCTTCTGGTCGGGGTCGCCCGCGTGGATGGCCTCGAAGACCGTACGGACGGCCTGGGCCTCGCCCTCGGCGCGCAGGGCGGCGGCCCTGGACTCGCCCTCGGCGCGGAGGATCGCGGACTGCTTCTCACCCTCGGCGGTGAGGATCGCGGACTGGCGGGTGCCCTCCGCGGTGAGGATCGCGGCACGCTTGTCGCGCTCGGCGCGCATCTGCTTCTCCATCGAGTCCTGGATGGAGGTCGGCGGCTCGATCGCCTTGAGCTCGACGCGGTTGACGCGGATGCCCCACTTGCCGGTGGCCTCGTCGAGGACGCCGCGCAGTGCCGCGTTGATGTCCTCGCGGGAGGTGAGGGTCCGCTCCAGGTCCATGCCGCCGATGATGTTGCGGAGGGTGGTGACGGTGAGCTGCTCGATCGCCTGGATGTAGCTGGCGACCTCGTAGGTCGCGGCCCGGGCGTCGGTCACCTGGTAGTAGATGACCGTGTCGATGTTGACGACGAGGTTGTCCTGGGTGATCACCGGCTGCGGCGGGAACGGGACGACTTGTTCGCGGAGGTCGATCCGATTACGGATCGAGTCTATGAACGGGACGACGATGTTCAGTCCGGCGTTGAGCGTGCGGGTGTAGCGGCCGAAGCGCTCCACGATCGCCGCGCTCGCCTGCGGGATGACCTGGATCGTCTTGACCAGGGCGATGAAGACGAGCACCACCAGAATGATCAGGACGATGATGACAGCTGACATCGTGTTCCCCGTGCCCTTCGCTACCGGTTGACTGCCGGATGGCTTTCGATGATCGAGTTTCCCAGACGGCGGAACGTCATGGGCGAGGTTCGGCCACATGATGTTCCGTCACATGGGGTTCGGCCACGTGCGGTTCGCTCACATGCGGTGTGCGGTTCGGGTCACATGACGACGGCCGTCGCGCCGTCGATCTCCACGACGTCGACCTGGTCGCCCGGTTCGAAGGTCTGCTCGCTGTCGAGCGCGCGGGCGGACCAGATCTCCCCGGCGAGTTTGATACGGCCTCCGCCGCTGCTGTCGACCCGTTCCAGGACGACCGCCTGACGTCCCTTCAGGGCGTCGATGCCGCTGGCCAGCCGGGGCCGGTCGTCCCGGTGGCGGGCGGCGATCGGGCGGACCACCGCGACCAGCGCCACGGAGACGGCGGCGAAGACGATCACCTGGGGGGTGACGCCGAAGCCCAGGGCGGCGGTCACCGCCCCGGCGACCGCGCCGACGGACAGCATGCCGAACTCCGGCATCGCGGTCAGGACCAGCGGAATGCCGAGCCCCACCGCGCCGATCAACCACCAGACCCACGCGTCGATGTCCACGTGGTCATGGTAGGGCGGTGGGGTCCTTCCGGGACAGGGCGCGGGCGGCTGTGCGGGACGCCGGCGCTCCGGTCCGCTACTTCAGCGGCAGGCCCTGGGCGGTCCAGCGGTCGCCGACGCGCTCGACGACGAGCGGCAGCCCGAAGCAGAGCGAGAGGTTGCGGGAGCTCAGCTCGGTCTCCACGGGGCCGGCGGCGAGGACCTTGCCCTGGCGGATCATCAGGACGTGGGTGAAGCCGGGGGCGATCTCCTCGACGTGGTGCGTGACCATGATCATGGAGGGCGCGTACGGGTCGCGGGCGAGGCGGCCGAGGCGGCGGACGAGGTCCTCGCGGCCGCCGAGGTCGAGGCCGGCGGCGGGCTCGTCGAGGAGGAGGAGCTCGGGGTCGGTCATCATCGCGCGGGCGATCAGGGTGCGCTTGCGCTCCCCCTCGGAGAGGGTGCCAAACTTGCGGTCCAGGTAGTCGTTCATGCCGAGGCGGTCGAGGAAGGCCTTCGCGCGCTCCTCGTCGACCGGGTCGTAGTCCTCGTGCCAGGTGGCCGTCATGCCGTACGCGGCGGTGAGGACGGTCTGGAGGACGGTCTGGCCCTTGGGCAGCTTCTCCGCCATGGCGATGCCGGCCATGCCGATGCGGGGGCGGAGTTCGAAGACGTCGGTGCCGACGCCGCCGAGCCGCTCGCCGAGGATCGTGGCGGTGCCCTTGGTGGGGAAGAGGTAGCTGGAGGCGATGTTCAGGAGGGTGGTCTTGCCGGCGCCGTTGGGTCCGAGGATCACCCAGCGCTCGCCCTCCTTGACCGACCAGGAGACCTCGTCCACCAGAGCCCGTCCGCCGCGGACCACGGATACGTCCACCAGCTCCAGTACATCGCTCATGAGCGCGTTGTCTCCCCTTGCGGTCGAGTCGTGTCGTCGCCTTGCGCCGATGGGCGCGGCGTCCAGGGGAAAACCTACGTTATCGACGGAGCGGGCCGGTCCCTAGGGCTTCCTTTGAGTCCTTAGTCTGGGGGGATGCTTTCGGAACCACGCTCAGGACGCCTGGCCGCCTGGGGCAATGCCCTGCTGGCCGGGGCGGTGTCGCCGGACGACGCGGCGCTGGCCATTGTCGGGGAGGACGCGGTGCACCGCGTGGAAGGGCTGCCGGGTGAGGCGGCGCCGGTGGGGCTGACGCTGGCGCTGGGCCGGCTGCGGCGGCTGGGGGTGACCGGGTGGCGGGTGGCGCTGCCGGCGCCGGGGCATCCGCTGGGGCTGAGCGGGCCGCCGGATTTCAACGCGCGCGCCCTGGAGGCCGAGGAAGCCGTGGTGGGCTTCGGCGCGCCGTACGGTCTCGTGCCGGAGGTCACGGAGGCGGGGCCGGCGGGCGACGTGCATGTGGAGGTCGTCTGGCGCTGTCTCTCGGTGCGGGAGGCTCCGCCGGCGGACGTGCCGTCGCTCGGTGAGGCGGAGCGGGAGCTCGCGGAGGCGCTGCGGGACGCGACGGCGGTGCTGACGCGGCTGGACGTGGCGGCCTCGGGCCCCGCGGCGGACGTGGCGCGCGCGGCGTACCGGGCGCGGGCGGAGGTGGGCCGGGAGGTCCTGGCCCCGGGCTACCCGCCGCGGGCGGTGCGGGTCCTGGAGCTGGCCCAGCGGATCGGACTGCTGGTGGACCTGGCGTACGACCACGGGCACGGGGGTGCGGTCAGCGCCTCGGAAATGGCGGCGCGGGGGGAGGCGCTGCGGCCGGTGGAGCGGGTGGCCCGGCGGGCGCAGGTCGCCGCGTACAACGCGTATGTCGAGGAACGGGAGCGCGAGCGGGGGTTCTGAGCCGAGGGGCTCGCCGTCGACCCGACGGTCGGAGGCCGCCGCGGCGGGCCGAGGCCCGGGAGGCCCGCAGGGGCCGAGTGGTGTCAGGGGCGCGTGTGGGAGATGCGGCCGGAAAAAGGGGCCGGCCCCCGGGGGATCGTCCGGGGGCCGGTGGTTCTGGGGTGGCTCAGCCGTTGAGGGCGTGGTTACCGAAGGCCGGGTTGAGCAGGCCGATCACGTTGACCGTGTTGCCGGAGACGTTCACGGGGACGTGGACCGGGACCTGCACCAGGTTGCCGGACGCGACGCCCGGCGAGTTGAGGGCCTTGCCGTCGGCCTCGGCGCCGTGGGCGGAGGCGACACCCGCACCGGCGGCGATGATGCCACCGGCGACCATGGTGACGGCAGCGGCCTTCTTGAGGTTCTTCACTTGGTACATCCTCCTGGTCATCGCTGCGGCCGGTCCGCCGCAGCACGTCATGGAGAACGCCGCCGCCCCCGCCGGGTTGCGCCGAACGGGGGATATACACCCGACGGTATGAAGGACTGAACGGTCGTGCGCCCCGGCGCGCAAGGCGCTCGTTCAGGGGCGCGTCACTCCGTGAGGCCGTTGCGGACCGCCCAGAGGGCGGCCTGGGTGCGGTCCGCGAGGTCGAGCTTCATGAGGATGTTCGAGACGTGCGTCTTGACCGTCTTCTCGGAGAGGACGAGCGCGCGGGCGATCTCGCGGTTGGAGCGGCCGTCCGCGATCAGGCCGAGGACCTCGCGCTCGCGCTCCGTGAGGGTCGAGCCCCGTCCCGTACCCCCCGGGGAGTCCTCCTGGCTGAGGAGCGCGCCGGCGACCTCGGGCTGGAGCAGGACGTGGCCCGCGTGGACGGAGCGGATGGCGCCGGCCAGGGCTTCGGGGTCGATGTCCTTGTAGACGTATCCGGAGGCGCCGGCGCGGAGCGCGGGGACGACCGTGCGCTGTTCGGTGAAGCTCGTGACGATCAGGACCCTGGCCGGGTTGGCCAGCTCGCGGAGCCGCTTCAGCGCCTCGATGCCGTCGGTGCCGGGCATCTTCACGTCCATGAGGACCACGTCGGGGCGGAGCTCCTCGGCACGGGCGACTCCTTCGGCGCCGTCGGAGGCCTCCCCCACCACTTCTATGTCGTCCTGCACCTCGAGGAAGGTGCGCAGGCCTCGGCGGACGACCTGGTGGTCGTCGACCAGCAGGACACGGATCGGCTTGTCAGCCACCGGGAACCTCCATCTCGATCGTGGTGCCCTCGCCGGGGGCCGAGGTCACGGTGAGTGCGCCGCCGACGCCGCCCGCCCGGTCCCGCATGGAGACCAGGCCGAGGTGGCGGCCGGCGCTGCGGACCGTCCGCGGGTCGAAGCCCTTGCCGTCGTCGGTGACGGTGAGCCGCGCGCCCTGGCCGCTGCGGGCGAGGGTGACGGTGACGAGCTCCGCCTCGGCGTGGCGCAGGGCGTTGTGCAGGGCTTCCTGGGCGACGCGGAGGACGGCCTCCTCCTGGGCTGCGGGCAGGGCCCGTACGCCCGGGCTCTCGAAGGTGACCCGGGCGGTGTGGGCGCGGTCCATGACCTGGATCTGGGTGCGGAGGGTGTGGACGAGGCCGTCCTCGTCGAGCGCGGCGGGGCGCAGCTCGACGACGGCGGCGCGCAGCTCGTCCGCCGCCTCGGCGGCGAGGACGGCGACCTGGTGGAGCTCGTCCTTGGCCCGGGCGGGGTCGCGGTCGACGAGGGCGGCCGCGGCCTGGGCCGTGAGCCGGAGCGAGAAGAGCTTCTGGCTGACGGCGTCGTGGAGCTCGTGGGCCAGGCGGGAGCGCTCCTCGGCGATGGTGAGCTCGCGGCTGCGCTCGTACAGCCGGGCGTTGGTGAGGGCGATGGCCGCGTGCTGGGCGAGGATCGAGAGCAGTTCCTCGTCCTCCGCGGTGAAGCCGCAGCTGCCGGTCTCCTTCGGGCAGCGCTTGTTCGCGAGGAAGAGGGCGCCGAGGATCTCGTCGCCGTCCCTGACGGGGAGGCCGAGGAAGTCGGACATCTCGGGGTGGGCGTCCGGCCAGCCCTCGAAGCGGGGGTCCTTGCGGACGTCCCCGAGCCGCTCGGGTTCGGCCTTGTGGAGCATCGCGGCGAGGATGCCGTGCTGGCGTGGCAGGGGGCCGATCGCCTTCCACTGCTCGTCGCTGACGCCGTCGACCACGAACTGGGCGAAGCCGCCGTGGTCGTCCGGGACGCCCAGGGCCGCGTACTCGGCGTCGAGGAGCTCGCGGGCGGAGGCGACGATCGTCTTGAGGACGTCGCGGACCTCCAGACGGCGGCTCATCGCGAGGAGTGCGGTGCTCACGGCGGCGAGGCCGGAGCTCGGTCGATGGCTCATGCGTTCACCGTACCGGCGGGGTGTGACCGTGCATATCCGCCCGGGGACGGCGGAGGAGGGGGACCCGGGACCTAGGTCCACGTGCCCCTGTCGGGGCCGACGGGCTCGGTGTCGGCGGCGGCGGGGACGCGGGGCGGGAGCCGGTGGGGCGGATGGGGCGCGGGTCCGGTGGGGCGGATGGGGCGCGGGGCGGATGGAGCGTGGGCGGGTGGGGTGCGGGGCGCCTTCGGGAGGAGGGCGGTGGGGTGTTGGGCGCCTTCGGGAGGAGGGCGGTGGCGTCCTTCTCCTCCCTCCGGAGGACCTGCCTCACCGTGTGCATTGCGTCCGCAACGCGCGGTGAGTTTGTTACGTGCCCGATGTGAGCCCGCGCATAGGACCCACATCACTTACGAAGGCCGCTAGTGGACGCCAGGAGGCCTGATAGAGGCGGAGGAACCTGGCCACAACGAGCGTTCCGTGGCCCGTGCACGGGACCCTGATCCACTACCCGGGATCGTACGTCACACCTTTGCCACGCGATTTTGCTGCCGCTAAGAATTGCCCTCGTCGCCGCCGAGCAGGCGCAGCGCCGCCCCGGCGAGCGACAACCCCTGCGATTCGAAGAGGTAGTCCTGATGTCTGCGAACACTCCTGGCCACAGTCGTGGTCTGAAGAAGACCCACAAGGCCACGATCGCCGGCGTCGCCGCTCTGAGCGCCGCAGCACTGACCCTCTCCCTCGTGCAGGGCAACGGTGGCTCCACCGAGACCGAGCCCCAGGCCCTCTCCGGTACGCAGCAGGTCGCGTGGTCGTACGACGCCGCCAGCCCGCAGGCGAAGGCGCTGGCCGCCAGCGTCACCGAGCAGCACACCACTGTCGGCCTGAAGGCCAAGCAGGAGGCCGACGCCAAGGCGAAGGCCGCGGCGAAGGCGAAGGCCGCCGCGAAGGCCAAGGCCGACGCCAAGGCGAAGGCCGCGGCGAAGGCGAAGGCGGACGCCCGAGCCAAGGCCGCCGCGAAGGCGAAGGCCGAGGCCAAGGCGAAGGCGGCCGCGAAGAAGCGCGCCGCGGAGAAGGCGGCCGCGAGCCGTTCCGTCGCCCGTACCCCGGTCTACGCGAACAACCTCGACGGCTGGATCCGCGAGGCGCTGTCCATCATGGACAAGCACAACATCCCGGGCAGCTACAACGGCCTGCACAAGAACATCATGCGCGAGTCCAGCGGCAACCCGCGGGCGATCAACAACTGGGACATCAACGCCATCAACGGCATCCCGTCGAAGGGTCTGCTCCAGGTCATCTACCCGACCTTCAAGACCTACCACGTGCCCGGCACCGCGTTCGACCAGTACGACCCGGTCGCCAACATCGTCGCCGCCGCCAACTACGCGGCCGACCGCTACGGCTCGATCGACAACGTCAACAGCGCCTACTGATCCCCGCTTCTCCGCGGATTCTCCTGGCGTACGCCGAAGGGCGGCACCCCCTGTGCGGGGTGCCGCCCTCGGGCGTACTGCCTACGGGGTCACTTGCGCATGACCTCGGGCTCGTGGCGGCGCAGCAGCCGCGCCACGACGACGCAGCAGACGGCGGCCATGAGCAGCTGGACGCCGAGGTCGAAGCCCCACTGGCCGGCCGTGTGCTCCCACAGGGAGTCGGTGTCCGTGGGGTTCTTCGGGTCCCACGGCGGCATGAGGCGGGCCAGGTCGAGGGTGGTGCCGGCGCCGGCGATGCCCCAGCGGGAGGGCATCAGCCAGGCGAACTGCTCCAGGCCGGGCGAGCCGTACACCTGGAAGAGGATGCCGGTGAACACGACCTGGATGATCGCGAACATGACGAGCAGCGGCATGGTCTTCTCGGCGGTCTTCACGAGCGCGGAGATGACCAGGCCGAACATCATCGAGGTGAGGCCGAGGGCGATCACCTGGATGCACAGCTCGACGGCCGGGGGCATGAGGAGGCCCTCGGCGGGCAGCGCGCGGGTGGAGAAGCCGATGCCGCAGATGATGACGCCCTGGAAGGCCGTGATCAGGCCGAGGACGATCACCTTGGACATCAGGTACGCGGAGCGGGAGAGGCCGGTGGCGCGCTCCCTCTCGTAGATGACCCGCTCCTTGATCAGTTCGCGGACCGAGTTGGCCGCGCCGCTGAAGCACATGCCGACCATGAGGATCAGCATGATCGTTCCCGCGTCGCCGTTGAAGCGGGACGGTGCCGTCGGCGAGCCGAGGCCGAAGTCCGCCGGGATGACGACCGAGACCGCGCCGAGGACGGCCGGCAGGATCACCATCAGGCCAAGGAAGCCCTTGTCGGAGGCGATCACCGAGACGTAGCGGCGGATCAGCGTCCACAGCTGCGAGCCCCAGCCCTGCGGCTTCGGCGGGCGGGCCATCGCCTGCTGCGGCATCTGGACGGGCTGCGCGGCGACGGCGTCGATGTCCGCGGCGTACATCTGGTAGTGCTGCGAGCCCTTCCAGCGGCCCGCCCAGTCGTAGTCGCGGTAGTTCTCGAAGGCGGAGAAGACGTCGGCCCAGGTGGAGTAGCCGAAGAAGTTCAGCGCCTCCTCCGGCGGGCCGAAGTACGCCACGGAACCGCCGGGCGCCATGACAAGGAGCTTGTCGCAGAGACCCAGCTCGGCCACCGAGTGGGTGACGACGAGGACCGTGCGGCCGTCGTCGGCGAGGCCGCGCAGCAGCTGCATGACGTCGCGGTCCATGCCCGGGTCGAGGCCGGAGGTCGGCTCGTCCAGGAAGATCAGCGACGGCTTGGTGAGGAGCTCCAGGGCGACGGAGACGCGCTTGCGCTGGCCGCCGGAGAGGGAGGTGACCTTCTTCTCCCGGTGGATGTCGAGCTTGAGCTCGCGCAGCACCTCGTCGATACGGGCCTCGCGCTCGGCCGCGGCGGTGTCGCCGGGGAAGCGGAGCTTGGCCGCGTAGCGGAGCGCCTTCTGGACGGTCAGCTCCTTGTGCAGGATGTCGTCCTGCGGGACCAGACCGATGCGCTGGCGCAGCTCGGCGAACTGCTTGTAGAGGCTCCGGTTGTCGTAGAGGACGTCGCCCTCGTTGGCCGGGCGGTAGCCGGTCAGCGCCTTGAGCAGCGTGGACTTTCCGGAGCCGGACGGGCCGATGACACCGATCAGCGACTTCTCCGGGACGCCGAAGGAGACGTCCTGGAGGATCTTCTTGCCGCCGTCGACCTCCACCGTGAGGTGGCGGGCCGAGAAGGAGACGGAGCCGGTGTCGACGAACTCTTCCAGCTGGCCGCCGACGATGCGGAACGTCGAGTGGCCGACGCCGACGATGTCCTGCGGGCCGAGGACGGCCGAGCCGCCCTTGGGGATCGGCTGACCGTTGACGTACGTGCCGTTGTGCGAGCCGAGGTCACGGATCTCGAAGCGGCCGTCGGGCGTCGCGTGGAAGTCGGCGTGGTGCCGCGAGACCTGGAGGTCGGAGACGACCAGCTCGTTCTCGAGGGCACGGCCGATGCGCATGACGTGGCCGAGGTTCAGCTGATGGAACGTGGTGGGGCTGCGGTCGGCGTAGGCCGACGACGCCCCCGCGGCGGCGCCGGGCCCCTGGTGACCGTGGTGGGGGCCCTGGGGGCCGCCCTGCTGGTGCGGGACCTGCGGCTGTGCGTGCTGCTGCTGGGCCTGCTGCTGCCAGCCCTGCTGCGCCGGGGCCTGCTGCTGCGGCGGCGGGGCCTGGTGCGTCGCCCAGTCGGCCTGGGCGGCGGCCTGCGCCGGGCCGGCCTGGTGGGCGGCGGGCTGGGCCACCGGTGCCTGGGCCTGGGCCGGCGGCTGGTGGGCCTGGTGCGCGGCCTGGGCTCCGGCGGCGAGATTCAGCCGGGGTCCGTCGGTCGCGTTGCCGAGGTGAACGGCCGATCCCGGGCCGATCTCCATCTGGTGGATCCGCTGCCCCTGGACGAACGTGCCGTTCGTGGAGCCGTGGTCCTCGATGACCCAACTCCGGCCGCCCCAGCTGACGGTGGCGTGCCGCCACGAGACCCGGGCGTCGTCGATGACCAGGTCGCCCTGCGGATCGCGACCCAAGGTGTACGACCTGGACGGATCGAGAGTCCAGGTCCTTCCATTCAATTCCAGTACGAGTTCTGGCACTCCATGCCCCACTACTTGTCCCCCGATGTACCCCCGAGGTCGGGAGTCTAGGGATGGCGAACATCGGGGGGAACTATTTCAGGCCCGGTCCCCTCTCCGAAAGTCGGGCCGTGTGAGGAGCCGCGCGGGGCAAGTCCACGACCACTCGGGTGTCCGCTGGGCGGGACGGGGGGTCAGGTGGCACGAGGTGCCCGATACGGTGGAACCACCATGAGCGCATCGCAGACCTCAGACGTTCCCACCCTTCTCGTCAAGATCTTCGGCAAGGACCGTCCCGGGATCACCGCCGGACTCTTCGACACCCTCGCCGCCTACTCCGTCGACGTCGTGGACATCGAGCAGGTCGTCTCCCGCGGCCGTCTCGTCCTGTGCGCGCTCGTCACCGAGCCCACCGTCGCCTCGCAGGGCGAGCTGCGGGCGACCGTCCACAGCTGGGCCGAGTCCCTGAAGCTCCAGGCCGAGATCATCTCGGGTACGGGTGACAACCGGCCGCGCGGCGAGGGACGCTCGCACGTCACCGTGCTCGGCAACCCGCTCACCGCGGAGCAGACGGCGGCCATAGCGGCCAGGATCGCGGAGGCCGGTGGCAACATCGACCGTGTCTTCCGCCTCGCGAAGTACCCGGTGACGGCCGTGGAGTTCGCCGTCTCGGGCTGCGAGACCGAGCCGCTGCGGACGGCGCTGGCGACCGAGGCCCACACCATCGGCGTGGACGTGGCCGTGGTCTCCGCCGGGCTGCACCGGCGGGCCCAGCGGCTCGTCGTCATGGACGTCGACTCGACCCTGATCCAGGACGAGGTCATCGAGCTCTTCGCGGCGCACGCGGGGTGCGAGGACAAGGTCGCCGAGGTGACGGCGGCCGCGATGCGCGGCGAGCTGGACTTCGAGCAGTCGCTGCACGCGCGGGTGGAGCTGCTCGCCGGGCTGGACGCCTCGGTGGTCGACAAGGTCCGCGCGGAGGTGCGGCTGACGCCGGGGGCCCGGACCCTGATCCGTACGCTCAAGCGGCTCGGCTACCAGGTGGGCGTCGTGTCCGGCGGGTTCACGCAGGTCACCGACGATCTGAAGGAGCGGCTCGGGCTCGACTTCGCCTCGGCCAACACCCTGGAGATCGTGGACGGCAAGCTCACCGGGCGGGTGACCGGCGAGATCGTGGACCGTGCGGGCAAGGCGCGGCTGCTGCGCCGGTTCGCCACGGAGGCGGGTGTGCCGCTGGCGCAGACCGTGGCCATCGGCGACGGGGCCAACGACCTGGACATGCTGAACGCGGCGGGGCTCGGGGTGGCGTTCAACGCCAAGCCGGTGGTGCGCCGGGCCGCCGACACGGCGGTGAACGTGCCGTTCCTGGACACCGTGCTCTATCTGCTCGGAATCACGCGCGAGGAGGTCGAGGCCGCCGACGGCGGCGAGGACCTGCTGCACTAGGGGGTGTCTTGTCGATCAGGCCGGATCAGGGAGCGGCGTCTGGGGCCGTGCATCGCAAGGCGGAGGAGGGAGTCAACGCGGAGCGTTGGCGACCGACGACAACGCGGCGAGGCGCGGTGCCAGGCGCCGCGAGCCCGGCCTGATCGGCAAGACACCCCCTAGGGCCTGTCCGACCCTGTACCGCCGCCGGACAGGCCCTGGCCGCCGGTACGCCCGTACGGGAGAGGGCCCGGTCGTCTTCGGACGGCCGGGCCCTCTCGCGTACGGGGCGGGGTACCGCTCGTCAGGCGTGCGGGGTCCAGAAGTCCACGAGCCGTGCGGCGCCGTGCTCCAGCGACTTCCAGGTGCCGTTGAAGGTGAGGACGGCGTAGGCGGAGGTCGGGAAGCCGCTGCGGGTCATACGGGGCAGCGTGTCTCCGTCGGACTCGCCCGCGAGGGCGTCCGCGAGGGCGTGCATCCCGGGGTTGTGGCCGACGACGAGGAGGTCGTCGACGTCCTCCGAGGTCTCGTTGAGCAGGGCGATGAGCTCGCCGAGCGAGGCCTCGTACAGCCGGTCCTCGTACACGGTCCTGGGGCGCTCCGGCAGTTCGTGCACGGCCAGCTTCCAGGTCTCCCTGGTTCTGACGGCGGTCGAACAGAGGGCCAGGTCGAAGCCGATGCCGGTCCCGGCGAGCCTGCGGCCCACGACGGGGGCGTCCGCGCGGCCTCGCTCGGCGAGGGGCCTCTCGTGGTCGGACTCGTCGCTCCAGTCCGCCTTCGCGTGGCGGAGCAGCACGATCCTGCGGGGTGTATCGACGCTCATGGTCAACAGCTTCGCACGGAACGGCTTTCGGTGACTCAGAGAGCGAGCGTTTGCTGGAGGTGCTCCAGGACCCGGCCGACCCCCAGGTCACCACTGGTCGCGGGGGTACCTCCCGGCCCCGCTATGAGCAGCAGCAGGACGCCGAACGCGGCCACGGGGAGGGCGAGCGCCCACCAGGGCAGCCGGGTGTCGACGCCGGTCGGCAGGGGCCGGGTGCTGGTGTCCGTACGGGCCGACATGGCCGCCTCCGAGGGGTGGGAGATCCTTTGGCCGCCGTCTCCGGCGGGTTGTCTCCAACGTACGGATCGGGCGCCCGTCGGCCCATCAGGTGATCCACCCACTTCACCCTGACACTCACCCCCTAGGGGATGCGGGGGTTGTCCCCACCCCCGGGGGTCACGGTGAGGCGAGGGAGGCGATCACGGCGATGACCACCGTGATGCCGAGCATCGCGCCGAGCACGATGAGCAGCTTCTTCTGGCCGTTCTGGGGATTGGGTTCGAGGACTGGCATGGGACCAGTCTCGCATCTCAGCATTCGTCCTCGACCGTCCGGTCCCTCCCGGCGAGGGTGCCCACGATCATCTGCGGCACCATCAGGCCGCCCATGAGCGCGATGGGCAGTCCCCAGCCGCCGCTGTGCTGGTAGAGCACGCCGACGAGGAGGGGGCCGGGGATGGAGATGAGGTAGCCGACGCTCTGTGCGAAGGCGGAGAGGCGGACGACGCCGGCGCCGGTCCGCGAGCGCATTCCGATCATGGTGAGGGCGAGCGGGAAGGCGCAGTTGGAGATGCCGAGCAGGACGGCCCAGACCCAGGCTCCGGCGGCCGGGGCGAAGAAGAGGCCGGTGTAGCCGCCGAGGCCGCACAGGGCGAGGGCGACGACGATCGGTCCCTGGTTCTTCATCCGGGTCGCGAGCCGGGGGATGACGAAGGCGAGCGGGACGCCCATGACCATGGTGACGGCGAGGAGGACGCCCGCGGTGGAGGCGGGGACCCCGGCGTCGCGGAAGATCTGCGGCATCCAGCCCATGGTGATGTAGGCGCCGGTGGCCTGGAGGCCGAAGAAGCAGCCGAGGGCCCAGGCGGTGCGGCTGCGGGTGATGCGCGGGGCGGCGGTGGTGGTGGTGTCCGCGGGGGCGGCGGTCGCGGTCGCCTTCTCCGTACGGCCGCGGGCGCCGCGGTCACGGTCGCCGCGGTCGCGGTCACGGTCGCGGAGCAGCGGGATCCAGGGCAGGACGGCGAGCGAGGCGAGGACGGCCCAGATGCCGAGGCCGAGGCGCCAGTCCCCGCCGAGGGCGTCGGTCATCGGAACGGTCGCCGCCGCGGCGACGGAGGTGCCGAGGGCGAGCGCCATGGAGTACAGGCCGGTCATGGTGCCGACGCGGTCGGGGAAGTACCGCTTGACGATCACGGGCATCAGGACGTTGCTGACGGCTATGCCCATGAGCGCGAGGGCGCTGGCGGCGAGGAAGCCGACCGTGCCGGAGGCGAAGGGGCGGACGACGAGGCCGGTGAAGATCGCGGCCATGCCCGCGCAGACGACGGCGGCGGGGCCGAAGCGGCGGGCGAGGCGCGGGGCGGTGATGCCGAAGACCGCGAAGCAGAGCGGGGGGACGGAGGTGAGGACGCCGGCGACGCTGCCGCTCATGTGGAGGCCTTCGCTGACCTCTTCGAGGAGCGCGCCGAGGCTGGTGATGGCGGGGCGCAGGTTGAACGCGGCGAGGACGAGGCCGACGGTGACGAGCCCGAGGGTCCAGCGCTGCGCCCGGCCGGGTGCGGGAGAATCGCCGGCGGCGACGGCCGCTCGGGCGGTGATCCCGGCCGGTCGTACGGCGGGTTCGAGGGTCTTCGGTTCGTCAGCCATGAGGCCATCATAGAATCATGGGATGATTGGTTGTCCAATCTCGAACGAAGGGGACGGTACTCCATGGCCCTCGGCCACCCGCGGCGCGCAGGACTCTCCGATCAGGTGATCGCCGAGCTGCGGAACCAGATCACCTCCGGCGAATGGCCGGTGGGTTCGCGCATCCCGACCGAGCCCGAGCTGGTCGAGCAGCTGGGCGTGGCCCGCAACACCGTGCGCGAGGCCGTCCGGGCGCTGGCGCACAACGGGCTGCTCGACATCCGCCAGGGCTCGGGGACGTACGTCATCGCCACCAGCGAGCTGGCCGGGGTCATGCACCGGCGCTTCGCCGGCTCCGACCCCCGGCACGTCGCGGAGCTGCGCTCGACCCTGGAGTCCGCCGCGGCCCGCTTCGCCGCGGAGCGGCGCACGGAGCGGGACCTGAAGCAGCTCGACGCGCTGCTCGTACGCCGCGAGGAGGCCTGGGAGTCGGGTGACGCGGAGCGGTTCGTGACGGTCGACGCGGCCTTCCACCACGCGGTCGTCGCCGCCTCGGGCAACGACGTGCTGACGGAGCTCTACGCGGACCTGGGCGATCTCCTGCGGGACTGGCTGCGCGACGACGTGGGTCGGGAGCTGCGGCCGGAGAACCACATGGACCACGCGCGGCTGGTGGACGCGATCCGCGAGGGCGACGCCGAGCGGGCCGGGACGGAGGCCGCCGGCTACCCCTTCATGTGCCTCAAGAGCCCGGTGCCGGGGCCGGGGCCGGGGGCCGCACCGACGGCGGGGACGGCGCCTGCGCGGGGGCCGGTTCCGCCGGCTCGTGCGTGACCCAGGCGGATGCGACCTCCTTCCAGCAGCGGCCGGTGACCCGGGCGTAGTCCGCGGGGCCGACCTCCACGGGGGCGCTGTCGGTGTCGATGTCCCACCAGCGGTCGCACTCGACGTGGAGCCGGACGCGGTCGGTGCCGGGGTACGGGTTCTGGCAGTAGGCGGTGACGCGGGAGCCCTGGACGACGGTGCGGCAGGACGCCCCGAAGTTCTCCGGCTCCTCGGCCGCCGGGGCGGCGGCGGGGAGCTCCTCGGCCGGGGCGGGAGCGGCGTTCACCTCGGCGGCGACGGCGACCCCGGTGAGCAGAGCGGCGACCGAGGCGAACGCGCCCAACCCGTGACGTATCGCGCGCATGCCCGTACCTCCTCCCCGTCAGCAGCAGAACATCACGCTCCGCCCCAGTCTGGGGTGATTCGCGCGACTTTTCGAGTCGAGGAGCTGTCGACGAGCTGTCGAGGACCTTCCAGACAGACGGAGAGGGCCCGCGCACCCTCCCCACCAGGGGAGACGCGCGGGCCCTCGGCCGTGCTGCGGGTGCTTACGCGCCGATCGCGTGCAGACCGCCGTCGACGTGGACGATCTCGCCCGTCGTCTTCGGGAACCAGTCGGAGAGCAGCGCCACGACGCCCTTGCCGGCCGGCTCCGGGTCGGCGAGGTTCCACTCCAGCGGGGAACGGCTGTCCCAGACCGCCGCGAGCTCGCTGAAGCCCGGGATGGACTTCGCGGCCATCGAACCGATCGGGCCCGCCGAGATCAGGTTGCAGCGGATGTTCCGCTTGCCCAGGTCGCGGGCCATGTAGCGGCTGGTGGCCTCAAGGGCGGCCTTGGCCGGGCCCATCCAGTCGTACTGCGGCCAGGCGAACTGCGCGTCGAAGGTGAGGCCGACGACCGAGCCGCCCTCCGTCATCAGCGGCAGCAGCGACGTCGTCAGCGACTTCAGGGAGAAGGCGGAGACGTGCATGGCCGTGGCGACGGACTCGAACGGCGTGTTCAGGAAGTTGCCGCCGAGGGCGTCCTGCGGGGCGAAGCCGATGGAGTGGACGATGCCGTCGAGACGGTCGCCCAGCTGCTCACGGACCTGACCCTCCAGGCGCGCGAGGTGCTCGTCGTTGGAGACGTCGAGCTCCAGGACCTTCACGTTCTCGGGCTTGGGGAGCTTCTTGGCGATGCGCTCGGTCAGCGACGGCCGGGGCCAGGCGGTGAGGATGATCTCCGCGCCCTGCTCCTGGGCCAGCTTCGCGGTGTGGAAGGCGATGGAGGACTCCATCAGCACACCCGTGATCAGGATGCGCTTGCCCTCGAGAATTCCGCTCATGTGATCAGTGACCCATGCCCAATCCGCCGTCAACCGGGATGACGGCTCCAGTGATGTACGAGGCGTCGTCGGAGGCGAGGAACTTCACCGCGGCGGCGATCTCCTCCGGCTGCGCGTAACGGCCCAGCGGCACCTGGGACACGATGCCCGCGCGCTGCTCGTCGGTGAGGACCGCGGTCATGTCGGTGTCGACGAAACCAGGGGCGACGACGTTGAACGTGATGTTGCGCGAGCCGAGCTCACGCGCGAGGGAGCGGGCGAAACCGACCAGGCCGGCCTTGGAGGCGGCGTAGTTGGCCTGGCCCGCGGAGCCCAGCAGACCGACGACCGAGGAGATGAGGACGACGCGGCCCTTCTTGGCCCGCAGCATCCCCCGGTTGGCGCGCTTGACGACCCGGAAGGTGCCGGTCAGGTTGGTGTCGACGACGGACGTGAAGTCCTCCTCCGACATGCGCATGAGGAGCTGGTCCTTCGTCACGCCGGCGTTGGCCACGAGGACCTCGACCGGACCGTGCTTCTCCTCGATCTCCTTGTACGCCTGCTCCACCTGCTCCGTGTCGGTGATGTCGCACTTGACGGGCAGGCAGCCGAGTTCGACCAGGGCGGCCGGCGGCTCGCCGGAGCGGTACGTGATCGCGACCTTGTCGCCGGCCTCGGCGAACGCGCGGGCGATGGCGAGGCCGATGCCCCGGTTTCCTCCGGTGACGAGAACCGAGCGGCTCAACGGATCACCCTTTCGATAGCGGTCTGGTAGCCGAAAACCTATCGGTATCGCCCCCGACATGAGGAATCGACCTCCGACAGTGGCATCGGGGCGTCACTGTCGGATCCCTACAGCTCGGGGACGGTGCGGGTCCGCCCGGGAGCCCCCGGCGCGCGGCCCGCGGAGCCCCTCTAATGGGCCCACCCGGCCGCCCTTCCCATGATTGACTTCCGGGACAGCTGAACCACCGTCTCCACCCCAGACTTCCGATCACCGAGAGCGAGGCCGCTCGTGGTCCATCAGATCGACCCTACGTTCGTCGCGTTGCCCCTGCGGGCGCTCGCCGACGCGGCGCTCGCCCGGGCGCGCGCGCTCGGCGCCGAGCACGCGGACTTCCGCCTGGAGCGGGTGCGCAGCGCCTCGTGGCGGCTGCGCGACGCCAAACCGTCCGGTTCCTCGGACACCACCGACCTCGGCTACGCGGTGCGGGTGGTGCACGGCGGGGCCTGGGGTTTCGCCTCCGGGGTCGACCTGACCATGGACGGTGCCGCGAAGGTCGCCTCGCAGGCGGTCGCCATGGCCAAGCTGTCGGCGAAGGTGATCGCGGCGGCGGGTTCGGACGAGCGCGTGGAGCTGGCCGAGGAGCCGGTGCACGCCGAGCGCACCTGGGTCTCCTCGTACGAGATCGACCCGTTCTCCGTCCCCGCCGAGGAGAAGAGCGCGCTGCTCGCCGACTGGAGCGCGCGACTCCTGCGGGCGGACGGCGTGGCGCACGTCGACGCGTCGCTGCTCACCGTCCACGAGAACAAGTTCTACGCGGACACGGCCGGCACGGTCACCACCCAGCAGCGCGTCCGGCTGCACCCGCAGCTCACGGCGGTCGCCGTCGACGACACGACCGGCGAGTTCGACTCGATGCGGACGATCGCGCCGCCGGCCGGGCGGGGCTGGGAGTACCTGACGGGCACCGGCTGGGACTGGGACAAGGAGCTCGACGAGATCCCGGGGCTGCTCGCCGAGAAGATGCGGGCGCCGAGCGTCGAGGCGGGCCGGTACGACCTCGTCGTGGACCCGTCGAACCTGTGGCTGACCATCCACGAGTCCATCGGCCACGCCACCGAGCTGGACCGGGCCCTCGGCTACGAGGCGGCCTACGCGGGCACCTCCTTCGCCACCTTCGACCAGCTGGGCAAGCTGGCGTACGGCTCGTCGATCATGAACGTGACGGGTGACAGGACCGCCGAGCACGGCCTGGCGACCATCGGGTACGACGACGAGGGCGTCGAGGCGCAGAGCTGGGACCTGGTCAAGGACGGCACGCTCGTCGGCTACCAGCTGGACCGGCGGATCGCGAAGCTCACGGACCTCGGCCGCTCGAACGGCTGCGCCTTCGCGGACTCCCCCGCGCACGTGCCGGTGCAGCGGATGGCGAACGTCTCGCTCCAGCCGGACCCGGGCGGCCTGTCGACCGAGGACCTGATCGGCGGGGTCGAGCGCGGCATCTACGTGGTCGGCGACCGGTCGTGGTCGATCGACATGCAGCGCTACAACTTCCAGTTCACCGGTCAGCGCTTCTTCCGCATCGAGAACGGCCGGCTCGCCGGGCAGCTGCGGGACGTGGCGTACCAGGCGACGACGACGGACTTCTGGGGCTCGATGGAGCAGGTCGGCGGCCCGCAGACGTACGTGCTCGGCGGCGCGTTCAACTGCGGCAAGGCCCAGCCGGGCCAGGTCGCCGCGGTCTCCCACGGCTGCCCCTCCGCCCTCTTCCGGGGCGTCAACATTCTGAACACGACGCAGGAGGCCGGTCGATGAGCGCGCGCCACCAGATTTGCCGGGGGTCCGGCCCGCGGCGCGGCCGCAATCAGATGCAGTGTCCCCCGGGCAAGCACAGCCTGAACACGACGCAGGAGGCCGGTCGATGAGCCGCGTCAGCAAGCCGTACGAGATCGTCGAGCGGGCGCTTGAGCTGTCCCGTGCCGACGGGTGTGTCGTCATCGCGGACGAGGAGTCCTCGGCCAATCTGCGCTGGGCCGGGAACGCGCTGACGACCAACGGTGTCACCCGGGGTCGTACGCTCACCGTCATCGCGACCGTCGACGGCGCCCAGGGCACCGCCTCCGGTGTCGTGTCCCGCTCCGCCGTGACCGTCGACGACCTGGAGCCGCTGGTCCGGGCCGCCGAGGCCGCCGCGCGGGCCGCCGGGCCCGCCGAGGACGCCCAGCCGCTGGTCGAGGGCGGGTCCTCCTCCCCCGACTTCACGGACGCCCCGGCCGAGACCTCCTCCGCCGTCTTCGCCGACTTCGCCCCGGCGCTCGGCGAGGCCTTCGCCCGGGCCCGGGCCGGCGGGCGCGAGCTCTACGGCTTCGCCAACCACGAGCTGACCTCCACGTACCTGGGGACGTCGACGGGGCTGCGGCTCCGGCACGACCAGCCGAACGGGACGCTGGAGCTGAACGCGAAGTCCCCGGACCGCTCGCGCTCCGCGTGGGCCGGCCGCTCGACGCGGGACTTCAAGGACGTCGACCCGGCCGCGCTCGACGCCGAGCTGGCGACCCGCCTCGGCTGGGCGGAGCGGCGCATCGAGCTGCCCGCCGGGCGGTACGAGACGCTGCTGCCGCCGACCGCCGTGGCCGACCTGATGATCTACCAGCTGTGGTCGTCCACCGCCCGGGACGCGGTGGAGGGCCGTACGGTCTTCTCCAAGCCCGGCGGCGGCACCCGGCTCGGCGAGACCCTCTCCCCGCTGCCGCTGACCCTGCGCAGCGACCCGAACGAGCCGGGCCTGGAGTCCGCGCCGTTCGTGATCGCGCACTCCTCCGGCGACGACTCCTCCGTCTTCGACAACGGTCTGCCGGTCGGGCCGATCGACTGGGTGAAGGCCGGCAGCCTGGCCCACCTCATCACCACCCGGCACACCGCGGGACTTACTCGCTTGCCCGTGGCGCCCGGGGCGGGGAACCTGATCCTGGACGGCGGCGGCGAGCGCTCCCTGGAGGAGATGGTGGCCTCCACCGAGCGCGGTCTGCTGCTGACCTGCCTCTGGTACATCCGCGAGGTCGATCCGGCGACGCTGCTGCTGACCGGACTGACCCGGGACGGCGTCTACCTCGTCGAGAACGGCGAGGTCGTCGGCGAGGTGAACAACTTCCGGTTCAACGAGTCGCCGGTGGACCTGCTGTCGCGGGCCTCGGAGGCGGGCCGGACGGAGAAGACGCTGCCGCGCGAGTGGAGCGACTGGTTCACCCGGGCCGCGATGCCCGCCCTGCGGGTGCCGGACTTCAACATGAGCTCGGTCAGCAAGGGGGTCTGACCCACCTAGACTGAGTCGTCGTACCACCAACAACCTGAGGAGACTGACGGTCGTGACGGACATCGTCGACGAGCTGAAGTGGCGTGGGCTCTTCGCCCAGTCCACCGATGAGGACGCACTGCGCAAGGCTCTCGCGGACGGTCCCGTCACGTTCTATTGCGGTTTCGACCCGACCGCGGCCAGTCTCCACGTCGGTCACCTCGTCCAGGTCCTCACCGTCCGCCGGCTCCAGCAGGCCGGGCACCGGCCGCTGGCGCTGGTCGGCGGGGCCACCGGGCAGATCGGTGACCCGCGTCCGACGGCCGAGCGCACCCTGAACGACCCCGAGACGGTCGCGAACTGGGTGAACCGGCTGCGCTCGCAGATCGAGCCCTTCCTCTCCTTCGAGGGGGAGAACGCGGCGGTCATGGTGAACAACCTGGACTGGACCGCCGGCCTGTCGGCGATCGAGTTCCTGCGGGACATCGGCAAGCACTTCCGGGTCAACAAGATGCTGACCAAGGACTCCGTCGCGCGGCGCCTGGAGTCCGAGCAGGGCATCAGCTACACGGAGTTCAGCTACCAGCTGCTCCAGGCCATGGACTTCCTGGAGCTGTACCGCCGCTACGGCTGCGTCCTCCAGCAGGGCGGCTCGGACCAGTGGGGCAACCTGGTGGCCGGCCTCGACCTGATCCACCGCCTGGAGCCGGGTGCGGACGTGCACGCGCTCGCGACGCCGCTGATGGTGAAGGCGGACGGCACCAAGTTCGGCAAGACCGAGGGCGGGGCCGTCTGGCTGGACCCGGAGATGACCACGCCGTACGCGTTCTACCAGTTCTGGCTGAACGTGGACGACCGGGACATCTCGACGTACATGCGGATCCTCTCCTTCAGGTCCCGCGAGGAGCTGGAGGAGCTGGAGGCGCAGACCGCCGAGCGGCCGCAGGCGCGCGCCGCCCAGCGGGCGCTCGCCGAGGAGCTCACCGCGCTCGTGCACGGCGCGGACCAGTGCGCGGCCGTCATCAACGCCTCGAAGGCGCTGTTCGGGCAGGGCGACCTGGCCGAGCTGGACGAGGCGACGCTGGCCGCCGCCCTGTCCGAGCTGCCGCACGCGCGCGTGACCGAGCTCGGCCAGGTCGTGGACCTGTTCACCGAGGTCGGGCTCGCGCCGAGCAAGTCGGGCGCCCGCCGCACGGTGAAGGAGGGCGGGGCGTACGTGAACAACGTGAAGGTCACCGCCGAGGACGCCGAGGTGTCGGCGGAGGAGCTGCTGCACGGCCGCTGGCTGGTGCTGCGGCGCGGCAAGAAGAACCTGGCGGCGATCGAGTTCGCCGGCGCGGAGGGCTGACGGGGCCGGACAGGCCCCGAGGTCACAAGCTCGCCCCGCATGCCGGAGGCCCGGTACGGCACGTGATGTGCCGTACCGGGCCTCCCGGTTTTCCCGGGTGTGTCACGCCCGCTGCTTGTTGCCCTTCAGCGAGACCCACAGCATGTCGCCCACGCCGACCACGGCGACGGCGCCGAGCAGCTGGAGCAGGTGGCGGGTCCAGTCGATGCCCTTGGTGTCGTTGACACCGATCCAGGTCGCGACCGCGTTGCCGAGGACACTGCCGAGAATGCCGAACACGGTCGTCAGCCAGAGCGGGATCTGCTGCTTCCCCGGGAGGATCGCCTTCGCGATCAGACCGAGGACGAATCCCACGATGATCGCCCACAACCAACTCATCGTCGCCTCCTATTGCGCATGTGGGCCCAGTTTCGGCCCGTCGACCATTCGGCGCATGTCGGGCACCGCCATCCGTGCCCCGGTCTCGTCGGCGCGGGAGGGCGGGCGTACGGTGGAACGAGGTCCGGACCGGGGAGGGTCCGGCATGACCGGTGGGTGGTGGACGGGCGATGCCGAAGAGTGGCGGAACCGAGGTCTTCCGGATCACGGGGGCCCGTCAAGGGCTCGCGGACGACGTCCGGGGACGACAGCGGCGGTACATCATCTCGATGACGGTCCGAACGCTCTCCGTGATCGCCGCGGCGGTGCTGTGGAACGTCGAGCGGCACGTGGCGATCGTGGCGCTCGCCCTGGGGATCCTGCTCCCCTATGTCGCCGTGGTCATCGCGAACGCGGGCCGGGAGTCGGCTCCGTCCCTTCCCTCCACCTTCGTACCGGCTCCGGTGCGCCCCGCGCTGGGCGCTGCGGAGGCGGCGGAGGGCGCTGGAACAGAGACTCCGCACGGCCGGAACTGATCACGGACAGTGGCCGGAAACCTCAAGAAAAGCTCAGATCAATCGTGAAGTTCCAGTGCCTCGGACCCCATGTGCCGTGACATACTGCCTACGCGCTCCGCATCCCCCGTCGGAGCGACAGACCGATGCCGGGCAGCTCCCCCCGTGGCTGCCCGGCATCGCCTTTGCTGGACAATGATCAGGTGAGCGAAGAGAAGCCGATCTGTTCCGCCAAGGGCTGCCGCGTCGACGCCGTCTGGGTCCTCGCGTGGAACAACCCCAAGCTGCACACGCCCGAGCGGCGCAAGACGTGGCTCGCGTGCGAGGAGCACCGCGAGCACCTCTCCCAGTTCCTGGGGGTGCGGGGATTCCTCAAGGACGTCGTCCCGCTGAGCGAGTGGGAGCCCGTCGAGGGCTGATCCCGGCCGAGGACTGATCCCGGCCGGGCGTCGCTATCGGCCGGGGCCGGGGCCGATGCCTTGCGGCTCAGCCGCCGATCGCCGACATCGGGCGGTCGGGCTGGAGGAAGCTCGGGTCGTCGAGGCCCGAGCCGGCCTTCTTGCCCCACATGGCCTGCTTCCAGATCCGCGCGACCTCGTCGTCCGGGGCGTCCGAGCGGAGCGTCGCCCGCAGGTCCGTCTCCTCGGTGGCGAAGAGGCAGGTGCGCACCTGTCCGTCGGCGGTGAGCCGGGTGCGGTCGCAGGCCCGGCAGAACGGGCGGGTGACGGAGGCGATGACGCCGACCGTGTGCGGTCCGCCGTCGACGACCCAGCGCTCGGCGGGGGCGGAGCCGCGCTCGTCGGCGCCCTCGGCGGTCAGGGTGAAGCGGGTGCGCAGCGACTCCAGGATGTCCCCGGCGGTGATCATGCCGTCGCGCTTCCAGCCGTGCTGGGCGTCGAGGGGCATCTGCTCGATGAAGCGGAGCTCGTACCCCTCCTCCATCGCCCAGGCGAGCAGGTCGGGTGCCTCGTCGTCGTTGAGCCCGGGCATCAGGACCGCGTTGACCTTCACCGGGGTGAGGCCGGCGTCCCGCGCGGCGGCCATGCCGTCGATGACGTCCCGGTGGCGGTCGCGCCGGGTGAGGGTCTTGAAGACCTCGGGGCGCAGGGTGTCCAGGGAGACGTTGACCCGGTCCAGGCCGGCGGCCTTGAGGGCGGTCGCGGTGCGCTTCAGCCCGATGCCGTTGGTGGTGAGGGACATCCGGGGGCGGGGCTCCAGGGCGGCGACGCGCTCGACGATCCCGACGAGGCCGGGGCGGAGCAGCGGCTCGCCGCCGGTGAAGCGGACCTCGGTGACGCCGAGGTCGGTGACCGCGATACGGATCAGCCGGACGATCTCGTCGTCGGTGAGCAGATCCGGCTTGGCGAGCCACTGGAGGCCCTCTTCCGGCATGCAGTACGTGCAGCGCAGATTGCAGCGGTCCGTCAGTGAGACGCGCAGGTCGGTGGCCACACGGCCATAGGTGTCGATGAGCACTGTGGGCCCCCTCCCCGTCTTGTGGTGGCGTGTGGTTCGAGACTACGTGAGGCAGCGGACAACGAGCAGGGCAGATTGTCACGAGGACCGACGCGGCCGCGTCGTAGAACTCTACGACGCGGCCGTCCGGCGGTCGCGGAACGTATACGACCCGCTGCTCTCCGGTCAGTGTTTGACCGCGGCGGCCACTCCGACGCCGGTGAGCGACTTGACCTCCAGCTCCGCGTACTTGCCCGCGTCCGGCTCTTCCTTGGAGAGGAGCGAGCCGAGCCAGCCGAGGAGGAAGCCGAGCGGGATGGAGACGAGGCCCGGGTTCTCCAGCGGGAACCAGTGGAAGTCCACGCCCTTGAACATCGAGGCCGGTCCGCCGGAGACGACCGGCGAGAAGAGGACGAGGACCACGGAGGAGATCAGTCCGCCGTAGATCGACCAGAGCGCGCCCTGGGTGGTGAAGCGCTTCCAGAAGAGCGAGTAGAGGATCGTCGGCAGGTTGGCGGAGGCGGCGACCGCGAAGGCCAGGGCGACCAGGCCGGCGACGTTGAGGTCGCGGGCGAGGGCGCCGAGCGCGATCGACACGATGCCGATGAGGACGGTCGACCAGCGGGCGGCCCGCATCTCCTCCTTCTCGGTGGCCTTCCCGCGCTTGATCACGTTCGCGTAGATGTCGTGCGCGAACGACGAGGACGAGGCCAAGGTCAGACCCGCGACGACGGCGAGGATGGTGGCGAAGGCGACGGCGGAGATGACGGCGAGGAGGATCGCGCCGCCGGTGGAGCCGGCACCGCCGCCGACCTCCAGGGCGGTGAGCGGGGCCGCCGTGTTGCCCGCCTTGTTGGACGCCTTGATGGTGTCGCCGCTGAGCAGGGCGGCGGCGCCGAAGCCGAGGACGATCGTCATCAGGTAGAAGGCGCCGATGATGCCGATGGCCCAGTTGACCGACTTACGGGCGGCCTGGGCGGTCGGCACCGTGTAGAAGCGGATCAGGATGTGGGGCAGGCCGGCCGTGCCGAGGACGAGCGCGATGCCGAGGGAGAGGAAGTCCAGCTTCGACAGGGCGGTGGCCCCGTACTTGAGACCGGGGTTCAGGAAGGCGTCGCCCTTGCCGCTGTTGGTGGCGGCGGCGCCGAGCAGCTCGGAGATGTTGAAGTGGAACTTGAGGAGGATGAGGAAGGTGATGAGGAGCGTGCCCGCGATGAGCAGGACGGCCTTCACCATCTGCACCCAGGTGGTGCCCTTCATGCCGCCGATGGTCACGTACACGATCATCAGGAGGCCGACGAGGGCGACGATCGCGATCTTGCCGCCGTCGCTGGTGATGCCGAGCAGCAGCGAGACGAGGACGCCCGCGCCGGCCATCTGCGCGAGCAGGTAGAAGATCGAGACGACGATGGTCGAGGTGCCGGCGGCGGTACGGACGGGCCGCTGGCGCATCCGGTAGGCGAGGACGTCGCCCATCGTGAACCGGCCGGAGTTGCGCAGCGGTTCGGCGACCAGGAGCAGGGCGACGAGCCAGGCGACCAGGAAGCCGATCGAGTAGAGGAAGCCGTCGTAGCCGTAGAGGGCGATGGCGCCGCTGATGCCGAGGAAGGACGCGGCGGACATGTAGTCGCCGGAGATCGCGAGGCCGTTCTGGAAGCCGGTGAACTGGCCGCCGCCGGCGTAGAAGTCGGCGGCGCTGCGGGTCTGGCGGCCGGCCCAGACGGTGATGACCAGGGTGGCGACGACGAAGGCCCCGAAGAGGGCGATGATCAGGGGTCGGTGCTCGCTGGTGGCGTTGCCCGCCGCGAGCAGGACGGTGGTTCTCATGCGTCGCCCTCCAAACGGTTCCGGATGGCCTCGGCCCGGGGGTCGAGGCGGTTCGCGGCGTGCCGCGAGTAGAGCCAGGCGATGAGGAAGGTGGTCAGGAACTGACCGAGGCCCAGGACCAGCGCCACGTTGATGTTGCCGAAGACCTTGGTGCCCATGAAGTCGCCGGCGTAGTTGGAGAGCAGTACGTAGAGCAGGTACCAGGCGATGAAGGCGAGGGTGAGGGGGAAGGCGAAGGAGCGGTAGGTACGGCGCAGTTCGCCGAACTCCGCGCCTTGCTGCACCTCGACGAACTGCTCCGTCGTGGGCGGCACGGGACCGTGGTCGGTCTCCGTTCCGTTTCTGGGCGGCGGCGGTGCTTCGGTAGCCACGGAATCTCCTCGTGACGCGGGGGCGGGCGGCATGGTCAAGGGGGCCTCACCAGGGGTGCGGAAACGGGGGCTCCGGTCGGAGCCCCTCCCCTGCCCAACGGCACGGAGCCGGAAGCGAAGTGGTTCACGCTGGGGATTTTCTTGAACAGATCTTCATGAAGTCTTCTCAACTTATTGAAGGACCAGGAAGATCAGCGATAGCTTCACTCGTCATGCACCTGTTCACGCGTAAACCCGCGCGTGGACAGTACATACGGATGATGTGGAGAACCCATGGCTCATCTGGGATCGAGGCGCGGCCGAGCTCTTGCTCTGCCTGCTGGTCTCGCGCTCACGGCCTCGCTCGGCTTCCTGCCTTCCGGCGCCGCCTCCGCCGCGGAGCTGAGTGACGCACCGGCGGCAGCCGTAGCCGCGGCGAACGGGCCGAAGCTCTCGTACGTCGTCAACGTCGAGGGTGGCCGCTGGACCGCCGCCTCGGTGAAGAAGGCGATCGCCGCCGCGGGCGGCGAGGTGGTCATCTCGTACGACCAGATAGGCGTGATAGTCGTCCACTCGCAGAACCCCGAGTTCGCGAAGACGGTTCGTCAGGCCCGTGGCGTGGCGTCGGTCGGTTCGACCCGTACCGCCCCGCTCTCCGTCCAGTCCGACGACGCCGTCGACGAGGGCGCGCAGTCGCTCTCCGCGGCCGAGGCGAAGGCCGCCGCCGCCAAGGCGACGGACGAGCAGGACCCGCTGGAGCCCCTGCAGTGGGACCTCCCGGCGATCAAGGCCGACAAGGCCCACCAGAAGACGCTCGGCAGCAAGCGCGTCACCGTCGGCGTCATCGACACGGGTGTCGACGACACCCACCCGGACCTGGCGCCGAACTTCGACGCCAAGGCCTCCGCCAACTGCGTGTCCGGCAAGCCGGACACCACCGCCGGCTCGTGGCGTCCGAACCCGGGCGAGAGCGACCACGGCACGCACGTCGCCGGCACGATCGCCGCCGCCAAGAACGGCATCGGCATCACCGGTGTCGCCCCGGGCGTCAAGGTCTCCGGCATCAAGGTGTCCACCCCGGACGGCTTCTTCTACACCGAGGCCGTCGTCTGCGGCTTCGTGTGGGCGGCCGAGCACGGCGTCGACATCACGAACAACAGCTACTACACCGACCCGTGGATGTTCGCCTGCAAGACCGACGAGGACCAGAAGGCCCTCATCGAGGCGGTCACCCGTGCGACCCGCTACGCGGAGCGCAAGGGCACGGTCAACGTCGCGGCGGCCGGCAACTCGAAGTTCGACCTCGCGGCCGACTCGATCGTCGACAACAGCAGCCCGAACGACACCACGCCGGGCGACCGGGTCATCGACCCGAAGGAGTGCTTCGACTACCCGGCCCAGCTGCCGGGCGTCGTCACGGTCTCCGCGACCGGAGCCAAGGACCTCAAGGCGTCCTACTCCAACTACGGTCTCGGCGTGATCGACATCGCCGCCCCCGGCGGTGACCGCACCGAGTACCAGACGCCGGACGCCCCGGCGGTCAACGGCCGCATCCTGTCGACCACGGTCGACGGCGGCTACAACTACAAGGCCGGCACGTCGATGGCCTCGCCGCACGCGGCGGGCGTCCTCGCGCTGATCAAGTCGACGCACCCCTACGCGAGCCCGGCGGCCCTCAAGGCGCTGCTGTACGCGCAGGCCGACGACCGCGCCTGCACCAACCCGTACGACATCGAGGGCGACGGCAAGATCGACGCCGTCTGCGAGGGTGGCAAGAACAAGAACGGCTTCTACGGAGCCGGTCTGATCGACGCGCTGGACGCCGTTCGCCGGTAGTCATCGCGTGTGCGTGACGGAGGGCCCTGGTGCGGTGTGCCGCATCGGGGCCCTTTCGCATGGCACTGAGTGCCATAGTGCCTTCATGGACAACACAGTGCGTTCCGGTACGGAGTTGCTCTGGTCGGCGCTCGGCGGCGATCCCGCCCTGGTCGACCGGGTGGAGTACGGAGGGACCTCGGGGCTGCTGCCCGCGCGGCTGCCCGTGATGGACCTGGCCCGGGCGACGGTGGCGGCCTGCTCGCTCGCCGCCGTGGAGCACGCCGGCCTTCCGGGGCCCGTGCGGGTGGACGACGGGGCCGTCGCCACCGCCTTCGTGAGCGAGCGGCACCTGCGGGTCGACGGGCGGGCGCCGGTGAACTTCGCGCCGCTGTCGCGGTTCTGGCGGGCGGCGGACGGCTGGGTCCGTACTCATGCCAACTACCCGCACCACCGGGCGGCGTTGCTCGCCGCGCTCGGCGTCCCGACCGAGTCGGTGGAGGCCGTCGCGGCGGCGATCGGGGAGCGGAAGGCCGTCGAGGTGGAGAGCGCGGTGTACGCGGCCGGGGGCCTGGCCGTCGCCCTGCGCACGCCCGGCGAGTGGGCCGCGAGCGAGCAGGGCCGGGAGGTGGCGGCGCGGCCGCTGCTGACCCGGGAGCGGCTCGACGACGCCCCGCCGCGGCGCCGCTCGGGTCCCCTGCGGGTGCTCGATATGACCCGGGTGATCGCCGGTCCCGTCGCGACCCGGACGCTGGCGCTGCTCGGCGCGGACGTGCTGCGGATCGACCCGCCGGGCAACCCCGAACTGCCGGACCAGCACGCGGAGACGGGTGTCGGGAAGCGGACCTCCGCCGTCGACCTGGACAGCCCCTCGGGCCGGCGCGCCTTGGGCGAGCTCCTCGACTCCGCGGACGTGCTGGTCACCGGCTACCGGCCGGGCGCGCTCGACCGGTTCGACCTGGACCGGCCGGGTCTGGTGACCGCCCGGCTGTCCGCCTGGGGCGACTACGGCCCCTGGGGCGGGCGGCGCGGCTTCGACAGTCTGGTGCAGGTGGCGACCGGGATCGCCGTGACCGAGGGCTCGGCGGAGGAGCCGGGCGCGCTGCCGGCGCAGGCCCTGGACCACGGCACGGGCTATCTGCTCGCCGCGGCGGTGCTGCGCTCGCTGACCGAGCAGGACCGGGACGGCGGCACCCGGCTCGTACGGCTCGCGCTCGCGCAGACGGGGCACTGGCTGACGCACTCGCTGCCCCGGTACGAGCCCGGGCGGTACGTCACCGAGACGGACGGCCCGCTGGGACGGCTGCGGCACGCGCTGTCGCCGGTCTCGTACGAGGGCGGCCCGGCGGGCTGGTCCCGGCCCCCGGGCGTCGCGGGAGCGGACGCGCCGGAGTGGGCCGGGGGCTGACGGGCGGGCGGGCCGGGAGGCGCGGGCCGAGCGCGGGCCGGGAGGCACGGGCCGGCGGCGCACCTGCTCGGTGGTGAAGCCGAGGCGGGCACACCCCCGGCCGGCCGACTACGGCTTGACCAGGACCTTCAGGGCCGTGCGCTCGTCCATGGCCTGGTAGCCGCCGGGGACGCCATCGAGGCCGACGGTCAGGTCGAAGACCGGGGACGGGTCGATGGTGCCGTCGAGGACGTCCGGGAGCAGCTCCGGGATGTACGCGCGGACGGGCGCGACGCCGCCGCGCAGCGCGATGTTCCGGTCGAACATGACGGACAGGTCGAGGCCGGTGCCGCTGCCGTGCGGGACGCCGACGTAGCCGATGGAGCCGCCGTCGCGGGCGATGGCGACGGCGGTCCGCATGGACTGCTCGGTGCCGACGGCCTCGATGACGGCGTGGGCGCCCTGGCCGCCGGTGAGTTCGCGGACGGCGGCCTCGGCCGCCTCGCCGCGCTCGGCGACGACGTCGGTGGCGCCGAAGGCGCGGGCGATGTCGGTCCGGGCGGTGTGCCGGCCGAGGGCGATGATCCGCTCGGCGCCGAGGCGCTTGGCGGCGAGGACGCCGCAGAGGCCGACGGCGCCGTCGCCGACGACCGCGACGGTGGAGCCCCGCGTCACGCCGGCGCCGAGGGCGGCGTGGTGGCCGGTGCCCATGACGTCGGAGAGGGCGAGCAGCGCGGTCAGCAGGTGGTCGTCGGAGGCGGCGTCGGCGGGGAGCTTGACGAGCGTGCCGTCGGCGAAGGGGACGCGGACGGCCTCGCCCTGGCCGCCGTCGGAGCCGACCGAGCCCCAGAAGCCGCCGCGCGGGCAGGAGGTCTGGAGGCCCTCGGCGCAGTACTCGCAGGTGCCGTCGGACCAGACGAAGGGGGCGACGACGAGGTCGCCGGCGGCGAAGCCGGTGACGTCGGAGCCGGCCGCCTCGACGATGCCGAGGAACTCGTGGCCGATGCGCTGGCCGGGCTTCCGGGCCGACTCTCCGCGGTAGGCCCACAGGTCGCTGCCGCAGATGCAGGCGCGCAGGACGCGCAGGACGACATCGGTGGAGTCCTGGATCACCGGGTCGGGCACGTCCTCCACGCGCATGTCGAACGGGGCGTGGATGGTGGTGGCGCGCATGGGGGGCGGTCCTTGCTGTCAGACAGTTGTACGACGTTCACCGTACATCGCGGAGAGCACTCCCGCGGTCAGCAGGTACTGCGCCGCGATGTAGGTCAGCATGACCCAGAAGTCGGGGGCCGGCAGCTGGGGCCACTCGGCGACGCCGGTGGCGATGAGGGTGTCGGACAGCAGGAACAGCGCGCCGCCGACGCCGGCGACGCGCCCGAGGGCGCTCGCGCGGTAGGCCGTCGCGGCGAGCAGGAGCGAGTACCCGGCGACGGGAATCCGCAGGTCGGCGGGGAGGTCGGGCCAGAGGAGCGCGACGGTGCCGACGAGGGCGGCCGCGTATGCGGCGCCGAGGAGCGGCGACGTACGCCGTCGGCCGAAGAGGACCAGGTAGCAGACGTGTCCGCCGGCGAAGGAGCCCATGCCGACGAGGAAGGCCCAGTCGGCGTCGGAGAGCAGGAAGACGTCGCCGCCCCAGCCGAAGAGGAGCGCGGCGACGAGGAGCTTCGGGGCGCCCCGGGTGACGGCGTACGCGGCGAGCAGGGGCATCAGGAGCGGTTTGGCGAGCTGGTGGCCGAGCTCGGCGCCGGCGAGGAGGGAGACCAGGTCGACGGCGGCGGCGAGGCCGAAGGCGGCGAGCAGCACGCGGGAGACGGTCGAGGAGGGCGAGGCGGCGGGGACGGCCGTCGGGGCGGCGCTCACGCGGCGGCCTCCGGCGCGGCACCGGTCTGCGGGGGCTTGGGCGAGGGGGCTCCCGGCTGCCAGCCGGGGCCGCGGAAGACCCGGCCGGCCCGCTCGCGCCAGTCGCTCGCCGAGCGGACGTCGCGGGCGATGGCGGCGTACTCGTGGGTGGCGACGCGCAGCGGGTTGTACGTCTCGATGTTCTTGGTGAGGCCGTAGACGGGCCGGTCGGTCTCGCCGACCCAGGAGCCGAACATCCGGTCCCAGACGATGAGGATCCCGCCGAAGTTCCGGTCCAGGTAGCCGCCCTGGGAGGCGTGGTGGACGCGGTGGTGCGAGGGCGTGTTGAGGACGTACTCGAAGGGCCGGGGCAGCTTCCCGACGCGCTCGGTGTGGATCCAGAACTGGTAGACGAGATTGATCGAGTAGCAGAAGGCGACGGCCGCCGGGTGCACGCCGAGGGCGATCATCGGCAGGTAGAACGGCCAGCCGGTCACGCTGGTCCACGGCTGGCGCAGGGCGGTGGTGAGGTTGAACTTGCGGCTGCTGTGGTGGACGACGTGGCAGGCCCAGAGGATGCGGATGACGTGGTGTCCGCGGTGCTGCCAGTAGTAGAGGAAGTCCTGTGCGAGCAGCATCAGCGGGATCGTCCACCACAGGACGGGGACGCGGAGCGGGGTGAGCTCGTAGACGGCGGTGTAGATCGCGACCACGGGGATCTTCCACAGCGCGTCGAAGGCGAGGCTCCCGATCCCCATGCCGAGGCTGGTGGCGGCGTCCTTGGTCTCGTACCCGGCGGCGTCCTCGTCGGGGTGGATGCGGTGGCTGACCATCTCCAGGACGGTGAGCAGGACGAACGCCGGTATGGACCAGAGCACGACATCGGGCAGGTTCGGCATGCCGTCGACGGTAGGCGGGGCGGGCGGGGGCCCGCTAGACGTTGTTACCAACAAGTATGCGAGACGGCTTGTCAGCAAGCTTTGGCACCTTCTGACAAGCCTGTCAGAGCCCGGTGGCGCCGAGGAGCGAGCCCGCGAGGTACGTGACCGCCATCGCGAGCGCGCCGCCGCCGACGTTGCGGAGGATCGCGCGGCCCGCGGGGGCGCTGCCGAGGCGGGCGCTCCACCAGCCGGTGAGGGTGAGGGCCGCCAGGACGGACGCGACCGTGACCCAGAGGCGGGCCGGGGCCGGCGGCAGGACGATCGCGAGGAGGGGGAGCAGGGCGCCGACGGTGAAGGCGAGGAAGCTGGCGCCGGCCGCGTGCCAGGGGTTGGTGAGGGCGTCGGGGTCGATGCCCAGCTCCACGCGCGCGTGGGCGCGCAGGGCGTCGCGCTCGGTGAGCTGCTCGGCGGCCTCGCGGGCCACGTCCGAGGAGAGCCCGCGGGCGGCCAGGAGCCCGGTCAGCTCGTCCAGTTCGGCCTCCGGCCGCTCGCGCAGTTCGCGCTTCTCCTGGGCGAGCGCGGCCTCCTCCGAGTCTCGCTGGGTGGAGACGGAGACGTACTCCCCCGCCGCCATCGACATCGACCCGGCGAGCAGCCCCGCGAGGCCGGCGGTGAGCAGGGCCGCCTGGGACTCCGTGGCACCCGCGACGCCCACGACGAGGCCCGCGGTGGAGACGACTCCGTCGTTGGCTCCGAGCACGGCGGCCCGGAGCCAGTTGAGACGGGAGCCGAGGGCTCCGCCGTGGGCCTCGTCGTGCGCTGCGTCGGGTACGTCGTCGGATGCTGCGGGTGCGGTCACGTCAGGAGGTTCGCACCCGGCGGTTCACCAGACGCGGACCGACCCGCCCGGGGCGAAGGCCGGGCTGGTCGCCTCCTCCGGGATCTTCTCCAGGGGCGTGGCGATCTCCGCGACCTCCGGGCCGTGGACGGCGGCGAGGGGGTCGAGGAGCGCGAGGTCGAAGCCGTAGACGCGGGCGGCGTTGCCCCCGACCATGGCGGCGACCTCCTCCCTCGGCACGCCCGCGTAGGCGATGCGGAGGCCTTCGCGGGAGTACGGCGTGGTGCCCTCGTCGTGCGGGTAGTCGCTGCCCCACATGATCTTGTCGAGGCCGATCCGGTGGCGCAGCGGCACCTCGTGCGGGCGCATGAAGCTCGCGCCGACGAAGCAGTTGTCGCGCCAGACCTCGCTGGGGCCCTTGCTCATGGACTCCGCGAGCCCGGCGCCGAACTTGGACTCGGCGGTGGTGGCCCGCGAGGCAGCGGCGACCAGCCGTCCGTGGTAGTAGTCCAGCATGTCCATGACCCCGGGGATCCAGCCGGAGCCCTGTTCCGTCAGGACCAGCTTGAGGTCCGGGTGGCGACGGAACGCGCCGCCGAACACGAGGTGCCACAGGGCCCGGTGGGAGAACCAGGTCGTCTCCACCATGAAGACGGCCCGGGCCGCCGGTTCGTCGCCGAGCGGCGGCGAGGCCGAGCCGCCGTGGTGATTGACCGGCACGTCCAGCTCCGCGCAGACGGCCCAGATCGGGTCGTACGCCTCCGAGTACAGCTCGGGCACGCCGCTGCCGGGCGGGGCGCCGGGCAGCAGGATCCCGCCGGTCAGTCCGGCCTCCTTGACGCGGCGGATCTCGCGTACGGCCTCGTCGACGTCGTTGAGGAGGATCTGCGCGACGCCCGCCCTGCGGCCCGGCGCGTCCGCGCAGAAGTCGGCGAGCCAGCGGTTGTGCGCGCGCAGGCCCGCCCAGCGGAGCTCGTACTCCTCGCGGGTCGGCGCCGGGGCCATCAGGGAGGCGGACGGGAAGAACGGCGGGATGGTGTTCGGGAAGACGACCTCGGCGACGATCCCGTCGGCCTCCAGCTCCCGCAGGCGGCGCTGCGAGTTCCAGTTGCGGTCGGCGGTGTCGGCGAGCAGGTCCTCGTACGGGTTGACGTAGCCGGCCGCCCAGGCGTCGAAGGCCTCGTGGTGCCTCTTCTCCAGGTACGGCCGGTAGTCGAGGAGGTCGGCGCCGGCGTGGCAGTCGGCGGAGATCACCGTGTAGCGGTCCGTCATGACGTCACGCCCAGGACCGGGAAGTCGTGCTCCGTCAGCCAGTGGCGGCCGACCTCGCGGGAGCGCGCCCAGGACGCCTCCACGGCCGTCTGGTCGGCCGGCTGGCCGAGCTCGGCGGGGGTGGGACCGATCCGGCGGGCGATCGGTTCGAGGGCCGGGAGGTCGAATCCGAAGACCTCCGCCGCCGCAAGCCCGAGCATGCGCCGGGTCTCCTCCACCGGGATGTCGTGGAAGGTGTTCCGCAGCCACGCGCGGGTGGCGGGCCAGGTCCCCTCCGGGTGCGGGAAGTCCGAGCCCCACAGGATGTTGTCGACGCCGATCTCGTACCGCTGGGCGAGCTCGCGCCGCTTGGTGTTGGTCGCGCAGATGAAGACCTGCCGGTCCAGGTACTCGCTCGGCGGCCGCTTCAGCTCCGCGAACGGGGACAGCTTCTTGCCGCCGTGCGCGCCGAGGTAGAGCCGGTCCATGAACCAGAGCAGGTTGGGCAGCCACCAGCAGCCGGACTCGGCGACGCCGAACCTCAGTCCGGGGTGGCGCTCGAAGACCCCGGACCAGAGGAGGAACCAGAGGGGCCTGGCCGGCCAGAAGGTGACCTCGGAGACGTAGATCCCGAGGTGGTCGCCGTACTCCTCGCGGGGCGCGGCGCCGGAGTGGGTGACGACCGGCATGCCGGTCTCGGCGGCGGCCGCCCACACCGGGTCGTAACGCCGGTCGTGGTAGGGGGCCTTGTCCACCCACATCGAGGGGATCATGAGCGCGCCGAGCCCGGACTCCTTGGCCCGGTGGATCTCGGCGACGACCTCGACGGGGTCGGCGGTGACGGGGAGCAGCGCGACCCCGCAGTGCCGCTGCGGGTTCTGTCCGACGAACTCGGCCAGCCAGCGGTTGTGCGCCTTCGCGCCGGCCATGCCGAGGACCGGGTCCTGGTCGCCGGAGAGGCCGAGGCCGACGCCGAAGGGGGCGGCGGTCTGGCTGTCGACGGCGTCCGCGTCGGGGAAGACGACCTCGGCGGCGACCCCGTCGCCGTCGAGCTCCTTGAGCCGCTGGGCGGCGTCCCAGCCGCCGCGCAGGCCCTCCTCGTTGTCGTGGAACCACTTGTCGGCGAAGGCCTCGTTGCGTACGCCGAGGCGGGTCATCGCCTCGCGGCGCGCGTCGCGCCCGGCGAGGAACTCGTCGAAGGCGCGGTGGTGGCGGGACTCCAGATAGGGCCGGTACCGCTCGGTGGGCAGTCCGGCGTGACAGTCGGAGGAGATGATCAGATACGGATCCTCGTACGTCGTCATGGCGGTGCGTCCTTCAGTCTCGGTCGCCGGGGCGGTCGCCGGCTCGGTCGCCTTCTCGGTCCTTGGCCGGGGCCGGGGCCCGGTCGAGGATGAAGCTCTCCAGGTACGCCGGGTTGGCGCGGTCGAGCATCGACCGCGAGCGCGCCCGGATCTGGCCGTCGCTGTGCTCGCTCTCCGGCAGCATCCAGAACCGGTCGGCGCGGATGCCGTCGACGACCAGCTCGGCGACCTCCTCCACCGGGGTGAAGGCGATCTCCTGCCCCGCCTCCTTCATCGCGGCCTCCCACTGGTCGAGGCTGCGGTACGGCGTCTTCCGCGGGCGCTCCTTGGCGAACCGCTCGGGCCGGTTGCGGTGCGACTCCCACAGGCCGGTGCGGAGCATGTGCGGGCCGGGGAAGAGCACGGAGGCGCCCACGCGCGCGTGCTCGGCCCGGAGGTGGGCGTAGAGCGACTCGGTCATGGTGACGACGGCCGCCTTGGTGACCGCGTACACGGAGGCGGTGGGCAGGGGGGCGATGCCGCCGTCGGCGGAGGAGGTGTTGACGACGTGGCCGGGCTCGCCGCTCGCGATCATGCGGGGGACGAAGGCCTGGATGCCGTGGAAGACGCCCCAGACGTTGACGGAGAACGCCCACTTCCAGTCGTTCGGCTCGTGCTCCCACATCCGGCCCTCGGCGCCGGAGCCGACGCCGGCGTTGTTGCAGAGGACGTGGACCGCTCCGAAGGTGTCGAACGCCGCCTCCGCGAACGCCCGGACCTCGTCGGGGTCGGAGACGTCGACCGTCCGGGCGAGGACCTGCGCCCCGCCCTCCATCAGCTCGTCGGCGGCCTCCGCGAGCGCGCCCGGCTCGACGTCCCCGAGGACGACGGCCATGCCCTCGGCGGCGAAGCGGCGGGCCATGGCGCGCCCGATGCCGCTCGCCGCGCCGGTGACGACGGCGACCTGTCCCGCGCGCAGCTCCATCAGACACTTCCTTCCGGGGGGCCGTCGAGGATCTGCAGCGGGTCGTCGTACCGCTGGTGGATGTAGGGCAGCAGCGCCTGCGCGGAGACGCGCTCGGCGACCGTGCCCCGCTGGTCGGTGGTCTTCTCGCCGATCGTGATCTCGACGAGCCGGCGTACGGGGAGGTCGGCCACCGGGTCGTACATGGACTCGCGCAGGATCACGTCACCGGTGACCCGCTCCAGCTTCCGCACCTTCTCGTTGCGGACGCAGTGGACGAGGACGGGGTCGCCGTCGAAGCCGGTGCCGTCGACGCCGGGCAGGAACTTGAAGTAGAAGTCGGTCTTCTGGACGGGCTCCGGCAGCGGCAGCGGGCCGGAGACGGCCCCGCGCACCTCGACGAAGGCGATGCCGTGCCGGGCGAGGGCCGCGCGGACGACGAGCCCTTCGCGCTCGACCGTGACCTCGCCCAGCTTCTTCGGTTCGCCGAAGACCTCGCGGCCGCCGATCAGGGCGCGCTCGTGGGTCATCGGCATGACCAGCGGGTACCAGCCCTCGCGGTCGCCGTGGGCGGCGGCGACCGCCACGGAGCCGGCGCCGAGGGGGTAGCCGGGCAGGTCGACCCGGCTGATGTTGGCGCGGACGAGCGGGCGTGCGGTGGGTTTCAGCGGGGGCGGCAGGATCGCCGCGACGACGTCGGGGTCGGTCTCCCAGACGGCGACCACTCCGGTGGACCAGATGTCGGGGAGGCGGGAGCTCCGCTCGCGGGCCGCGGCGGCCTCGACCTCGGTGCGCGCTCCGTACCGTACTCGTGCCATGACGTACCACCCTTCGGGACAGTCGGCTGGACACTCGGCCTGTAACACAGTTACACCGTGACCGATGAAGGGTAAAGACCCGTGCACGCAGAGGAGTTGGGGGAAGCGATGGCACGCTCGGCGCTGAGCCGCGACGAAGTCCTGGACACCGCGGCCGCCCTGGTGAGGGAGCACGGGCCGGGCGCCCTGACCATGCGCAGGCTCGCCGCCGAGCTGGGCACGGCGGTCACCTCGATCTACTGGCACGTCGGCAACCGCGAGTCGCTCCTCGACGCGCTCGTCACCCGTACGGTCACCGATCTCGGCACGATCCGCCCGCGCGGGACGAACCCCGCCGAGCGGATCGTCTCGGTCGCCCGCGCGCTCCGCCGCGCCCTGCGCGAGCGCCCGCACCTGGTGGCGATGGTCCACGAACGGGGCCTGACGGAGCGGATGTTCCTGCCGGCCCAGCGCGCCCTGGTCCACGAGGCCCACGCGGCGGGGCTGCGCGGGGCGCACGCGGCGCGGGCCGTCCGCGCGCTGCAGTTCCAGGTCGTCGGGTACGTGCTGGTCGAGCGCAACCGCGAGCGGGCCCCCGCCCAGTCCCCCGCCGAGGAGGAGCTGTGGCGCGAGGAGACCGCCGAGGCCGACCCCGAGCTGGCCCGCGCCCTGGCCGCGCCGATCGACACGGAGGCCCTCTTCGTCGACTCCGTACGGGCCCTGGTGGACGGTCTGCTCACCCCCGCCGGCGGGACCGGCGGGGACACCGGGGACGGCACTGTCGGTCGCGGGCCGTATTCTCATTGACCATGCTCGACGACCGTACGACAGCAGCGACGTGGCCGGCCGCCTACCCACAGGGGTACGCGGTCGTCGACGTGGAGACCACCGGCCTCGCCCGCGACGACCGGATAGTGTCGGCTGCCGTCTACCGGCTGGACGCCCAGGGGAACGTCGAGGACCACTGGTACACGCTCGTCAACCCCGAGCGCGACCCCGGTCCCGTCTGGATCCACGGGCTGACCACCGACGTCCTGGAGGGCGCGCCGCTCTTCCCGGAGATCGCGGCGGAGTTCGCGGCCCGGCTCGACGGCCGGGTCCTGGTCGCGCACAACGCGATGTTCGACTGGCAGATGATCGCCAGGGAGTACGCGCGCGCGGAGTCGGCCGCGCCGGTGCGCCAGCGGCTGTGCACGATCGCGCTCGCCAAGGAGCTGTCGCTGCCGCTGCCCAACCACAAGCTGGAGTCGCTCGCCGCGCACTTCGGCGTCGTCCAGCAGCGCGCGCACAACGCGCTGGACGACGCGCGGGTCCTCGCCGAGGCGTTCCGGCCGAGCCTGCACACGGCGGCCGAGCGGAACGTCCGGCTGCCGCTCCTGGAGTGCCGGCCGCTGACGGAGTGGGCCGGGGCCCCCGCGCAGCCCCGGGTCGGCCACCAGGGCTCGTACCCGTCGTCGTCCTCCGCGTACCGCATGAACAGCTGGCGCCCCTCCCGGAAGCGCCCGGCCTGCCCGTACCCCAACCCCGGGCGGTACGAGAAGGACCGCCCCCTCAAGCAGGGCATGCGGGTGGCCTTCTCCGGCGACACCTCCGTCGACCGCGAGCTCCTGGAGGACCGCACGGTCGACGCCGGGCTCCACGTCGCCACGAGCGTCTCCCGGCTGACGAGCCTCCTCGTCACGAACGACCCCGACGCGCACACCTCCAAGACGCTGAAGGCGAAGTCCTTCGGGACGCCGGTCGTCGACGAGGCGGCCTACACGCAGCTGCTGCGGGACGTGGCCCCGGCAGACGGGTGACGCGCGGGGCCGGGTGGGCGTGCCTCGCTGCGCCCGCCCGCCGGGCGCTCCACCCTGTGGCGCATGGCACGTTGTGAGGTCTGCGGAAACGATTACGGCATGTCCTTCGAGGTTCATGCCCAGGGTGCGATTCACGTCTTCGACTGTTTCTCCTGCGCCATCCACCGCATGGCGCCCATCTGCGAGCACTGCCGCGTCCAGATCATCGGACAGGGCGTCGAGGTCGAGGGCAGCTGGTTCTGCGGCGCCCACTGCGCCCGCGCGGAGGGAAAGGTGGGCATCGTCGACAGGGTGTGAGGAAACGATCCTGGGGTCGGCCTCCGAGTCGGCCGAACCCCGCCGCGTGCACCCCATGACCGCAGTTGTACCGTCATGGGGTGTACCGCTTCCTGTTGTCCCGGCAGTGGGTGATCCTCACCCTCATCGCCCTCGTCCTCATCCCCACGATGATCGAGCTGGGTTTCTGGCAGTTCCACCGGCACGAACGCCGCGTGGCCCAGAACGCCCTGATCGCAGACAACCTCAAGGCGAAGCCGGTCCCGGTCGGGGAGCTCACCTCCCCCGGCCACACCGTCCCGCGCGCCGACTACTGGCGGCAGGTCACCGCCACCGGCACCTTCGACACCTCCCACGAGGTGGTCGTCCGCCGTCGCACGAACTCCGACGACCGGCAGGGCGTGCTCGTCCTGACGCCGCTCGTCCTCCCGGACGGCCGCGTCGTCCTGGTCAACCGCGGCTGGGTGCCGGCCGCCGCCGACCAGCGTTCCTACCCGTCGGTGCCGCCCGCCCCCGAGGGCGAGATCACCGTCACCGGCCGGCTCAAGGCGGACGAGACGACCGGCGCCAGCGGCATCAAGGACCTGAAGGGCCTGCCGGACCGCCAGGTCATGCTGATCAACAGCGAGCAGCAGGCCGCGCTCATCGGCCGCGAGGTCCTCGGCGGCTACCTCGAACAGACCGCCCCCGATCCGGTCGGCGACACCCCCGAGCTGATCCCCGAGCCCGACCACGACTCGATCGGCGCCCACATGGCGTACGCCGTGCAGTGGTGGCTCTTCACCGCGGGGGTGCCCGTCGGCTGGGTGATCCTCGTGCGCCGGGAGAAGCGCGACCAGGAGGCCGCCACCCGCGCCGGAGCCGCCGGGAGCGGGGCCGGGGACGGCGACGGGGACGGCGACGGGGACGGCGACGGGGACGGCGACGGGGCTGCCTCCGACGCCCCGGAGGCACCTGCCGGGGACACGGCTGCGGTCCAGGCCACCCCGTCCCTCTGATTGACGGCCGCCGCTTCCGGGAACAGCCCAAAGCGTGACGCAACGTATCGACGACTACGCCCTCATCGGCGATCTCCAGACCGCCGCGCTCGTCGGCCGTGACGGGTCGATCGACTGGCTGTGTCTGCCCCGCTTCGACTCGGCCGCCTGTTTCGCCGCGCTCCTCGGCGACGAGAACAACGGCCACTGGCGCATCGCGCCCAAGGGCGCCACGACCTGCACGAGCCGCCGCTACGTCGAGGACTCCCTGATCCTGGAGACCTTCTGGACGACCCGCACCGGCACCGTCAAGGTCGTCGACTTCATGCCGCAGCGGGACAAGTCGCCCGACGTCATGCGGATCGTGGAGGGCGTCAGCGGCACCGTCGAGATGAGCGCCGCCCTGCGGCTGCGCTTCGACTACGGCTCGATCGTGCCCTGGGTGCGCCGCGCCGACGGCCACCGGGTCGCGGTCGCCGGGCCCGACGCCGTCTGGCTGCGCAGCGAGCCGCCCGTGAAGACCTGGGGCCAGCAGTTCGCCACCTGCTCCTCCTTCACCGTCGCCGCCCGCGAGAAGGTCGCCTTCGTCCTGACCTGGCACCCCTCCCACGAGCCGCGCCCCGACCTCGTCGACCCCTTCGAGGCCCTGGAGCTGTCCCTGGAGGACTGGCGGGCGTGGGCGGCCCGCTGCACCTACCGCGGCCCCCACCGGGAGGCGGTGCTGCGCTCCCTGATCACCCTCAAGGCCCTCACGTACGCCCCGACCGGCGGGATCGTCGCCGCCCCCACCACCTCGCTGCCGGAGGAGCTCGGCGGCGTACGGAACTGGGACTACCGGGCGTGCTGGCTGCGCGACTCCTCCCTCACCCTCGGCGCGCTCCTCGCCGCCGGATACGTCGAGGAGGCGGCCGCCTGGCGGGACTGGCTGCTGCGCTCGGTCGCGGGCGACCCGGCCGACCTCCAGATCATGTACGGCCCCGCCGGGGAGCGCCGGCTGCCCGAGACGACGCTGCCGTGGCTGCGCGGCTACGCCGACTCGGCGCCGGTACGGACCGGGAACGCGGCCGTGGAGCAGTTCCAGCTCGACGTGTACGGCGAGGTCATGGACTCGCTCAACCGGGCGCGCGAGGCCGGGATCCCGGCGGAGCGGCACGCCTGGAACCTCCAGCTGAGCCTGCTCGGCTTCCTGGAGTCGACCTGGCGGAACCCCGACGAGGGCCTGTGGGAGGTCCGCGGGCCGCGCCGCCACTTCACCCACTCGAAGGTGATGGCCTGGGTGGCCGCCGACCGGGCGGTGCGCACCCTGGAGGCGGATCCGTCGCTGCCGGGCGATCCGGCGCGGTGGCGGGCGATGCGCGACGAGATCCACGCCGAGGTGTGCGCGAAGGCGTACGACCCCGAGCGGAACACCTTCACCCAGTCGTACGGCTCCCGGGAGCTGGACGCCGCCACCCTGCTCATCCCGCAGGTCGGCTTCCTGCCGCCGGACGACCCCCGGGTCGTCGGGACGGTGGACGCGGTGCGGAAGGAGCTGCTGCACGGCGGCTTCCTGCGCCGGTACAGCACGGACTCCGGGACGGTGGACGGGCTGCCCGGCCAGGAGGGGACGTTCCTCGTCTGCTCGTTCTGGCTGGCGGACGCGCTGCGGTTGACCGGCAGGACCGAGGAGGCGCGCCGGCTCTTCGACCGGCTCGTCTCCCTCCGCAACGACGTGGGGCTCCTCGCGGAGGAGTACGACCCGGTGGCCCGCCGCCAGCTGGGGAACTTCCCGCAGGCCTTCAGCCACATCGGGCTCGTGGGCACCGCCTTCGCCCTGGCCGCCGAGGAGGAGGAGGCGGAGGAGGAGGCTGCGGAGACGGCGGGATAGGCCAGGATGGGGCCATGGATCTTGGACTGAAGGACCGTGTGTACGTGGTGACCGGCGCGACGCGGGGGCTCGGCAGGGCCTCGGCGGAGGCGCTGCTCGCCGAGGGCGCGAAGGTGCTGATCACCGGGCGCGAGGAGAAGGCCGTCGCGGAGGCGGTGGCCGAGCTGGGTGCGGGTGCGGGCGCGGGCGGGGTCGCGGGCGAGGTCGCCGGGGTCGCCGCCGACAACGCCGATCCGGGCACCCCTGACCGGCTGATCGCCGAGGCCCAGGCGCGCTTCGGCGGCTTCGACGGCATCCTGATCAGCGTCGGCGGCCCGGCGCCCGGCTTCGCGGCCGACAACACCGACGAGCAGTGGGCGGCCGCCTTCGACACCGTCTTCCTCGGGGCCGTACGGCTGGCCCGCGCGGCGGCCGCCACGCTCACCGAGGGCGGTGTCATCGGCTTCGTCCTGTCCGGTTCGGTCCACGAGCCGATCCCCGGCCTGACCATCTCCAACGGGCTGCGGCCGGGGCTCGCCGGCTTCGCGAAGTCCCTCGCCAACGACCTGGGCCCGCGCGGGGTCCGCGTCGTCGGGCTGCTGCCGAGCCGGATCGACACGGACCGGGTGCGCTCCCTCGACGCGCTCTCCGGCGACGCGGACGCGGCCCGCGCGGCGAACGAGGCCACGATCCCGCTGCGCCGCTACGGCACCCCGGAGGAGTTCGGGCGGACGGCGGCCTTCCTGCTGTCGCCGGCCGCCTCGTACCTGACGGGGCTGATGCTCCCGGTGGACGGCGGCGCGCGCGGCGGCTTCTGAGCCGCGCTCAGGTGACCCTGCGGGCCCGGTGCTTCACGGCCCGCAGGCGGGCCTCCGTCGGCAGCGCGGGCAGCCCCGCGGACGTCCGGGCGTGCGCGAGGGCCTCGGTGCTGAGAGTGCTCAGGGCGTCCCCCGGGACGGCGTGCGGCTCCAGGAGGAGGGCGACGCGGGTACGGGGGGCGGTGCGGCGGCCGGTGAGGGAGACCCGGGCCTTGGCCACACCGTCCTGCGCGGCGGCGTCCGCCTCCAGGACGTCCTCCAGGGCCCGGCCGCGCAGGACCGCCCCCTCGCCGTCGCCGGTGTCGACGAGGACCTCGCGGAGCCGGGCCCGCCGGAACTGGACGAGCAGCCACCACAGGGCGAGCAGGACGACGAGCCCGAGGCCCGCGATGACCACCGGCCACCACCAGCTCTCGTCGCGCCACCGCTGGCGGTCGGCGGCGGAGAGCAGGACGTCGGAGGGGCCGGACCAGGGCCACCAGGACGGCACGGACAGGTCGAGGCCCGCGGCGAGGACGGCGCCGCCGGCGAGGACGAGGAGCAGCCCGGCGAGCCCGAGCAGGACGCGGTTGACGCGTCGGAGGACGACCGTCACCGGGTCACCCCTTCCTGGGCGGTCGGGTCACCCGTACGGTCAGCGCGGGCGGGTGGGCGAGGCCGAGTTCGTCGACGCCGGTGGCGAGGACGGTCTCCACGTCGGCGCGGACCTCGTCGAGCGCCCGGAAGTGCGAGACGGCCCGGACGCCCACCTTGGCGCGGCCGACGCGGACCCGGACGGACTGGACGCCGGAGACCTCCATGGCGCGGTCGCGCAGGGCGAGGGCGGCGGCCTCCCGGTCGAGCCCGGCCCGTACGTCGGCGTGTTCGCGGCGCATGGGGAGGACGGCGCGCAGCCCGGGGGTGGCGGCCAGGATCAGCAGCCAGACGCCGAGCAGGACGGCGAGGGCGGCGCCGGTGAGGACCGTGGCGCTGTCGAGGGGTTTGCTCGCGAGCGTGTCGGCGAGCTCATGCCGCCAGGCCATGGCGGAGCGATCGGCCCGGACGGCCGCCACGTCGTACAGGAGCAGCCCCGCTCCGCCGAGGACGACGGCCGCCAGGACGGCGGCGGGGATCCGCCGGACCGCCCAGAAGCGGCGCACCCGGGGTCCCGGGGCGTCGGCGAGGACGGGTACGGAGTCGGGGGGCCCGGCCTCCTCGGCTTCGCCGGAGGGCGGGTGCGGGCCCGGGGCGGGGGCCGGGGTGGTGGTCATGAGAGGCGGCCCCTCGGGGTGCTCTGGCGCGTGTGCGGGGAGTGGAGGCGCTCCACGTGGACGGTGACCTCGTGGACCTCCATGCCGACGAGGCCCTCCACGCGGCTGCGGACCCGGCCCCGGACGGCCCCGCACTGGCGGCCGATGTCGGACGGGTAGGCGAGGTCGAGGTTGACCGAGACCCGGGCGACGTCCCGGTGGACGACGACCGAGGCGTGCGGCGCCGAGCCGCCCTCCGGGACGGCGTCCAGCGCCTCACGTGCGGCCTGGGAGGCGATCTTCGCGACGACCCGGTCGGCGATCGTGGTCGCCCCGCGGTCGCGTACCGGGTCCGCTGCCACCCCGGGTCACCGCCGCCGGTCGCCGCGCTCGCGGCCCCGGAACAGGTCGCCGGGTTCGAGATCGCCGTCGAGGAAACGCCCGGCCACGAAGCCGATCGCGCCCAAGGCCGCGACCAGCAGAAACGCCCCGAAGCCGCCGAAGTACCCGGCGAAGCCGAGGGCCATGCCGGCCACCAGGCCGACCACCGCCATGCTCATTCCTGTCCCCTTTCGAGGCCTGTTCGCCCTTCGAGGCCTGGTCGCCTTTCGAGGCCTGGCCGACGGACGGGCCGCCGACGGCTACTGGAGCCTCTGCTCCGGCTCTTCCTCCTCCTCGTCCGGGAGCTTCACATCGCTGACGGCGATGTTGACCTCGACGACTTCGAGGCCGGTCATCCGCTCCACGGCGGCGATGACGTTCTCCCGTACGTCGCCGGCGACGTCGGCGATGGAGACGCCGTAGTCGACGACGATCTCCAGGTCGAGCGCGGTCTGCACCTCGCCGACCTCGGCCTTCACCCCTCGGGTGACGCTCGCCTTGCCGCCGCCTCCGCCGGGTACGCGGTCGCGTACGGCGCCGAAGGTGCGGGAGAGGCCGCTGCCCATGGCGTGGACGCCGACGACATCGCGTGCGGCGAGGCCGGCGATCTTCTCCACGACGCCGTCGGCGATCGTGGTCCGGCCCCGGGAGGCCGGGGCGCCGCCGCCGCGTTTGGTCACGGAGGTACGGCGCGGTTCGTCGGTCGAGCTGTCACCGGAGTGTGCGGAGTCCGCCATCAGATTTCGCCCCTTCTGGGATATTTCGGGGTTCTTCGCCCACACTAAGGGCGGCTGCCCGATCCCGCCCCGGGGATACGGCAGGCTGGGGCAATGACGACGGCTGAGGGTTGGGCGGCGGCGGTACGGGACCGGCTCGCACCGGGCAGGCTGCTGCCGCTCGGGGCACCGGAGGACGGGGCCTGGATCACGGAGCGCGCGGCGCGGACGGCCCTCGACGGGGCAGCGGCGGCGGTACGGGGAGTGGTGCCGGGCGGACTCCGGGTCGGGCCCGCCACGGAGACCGGACCGGACGAGGACGACCGACCGGAAGCCGGGTCGGGCGACGGACCGGAAGGCTGGTCGGGCGAGGGATCGGACGGCGGGCCGGACCGCGGACCGGAAGGCGGGGCGGGCGACGGGCCCGCACCTGGGGGCCTGCGGATCTCGGCGGGCTTCGGGGCCGTGGCCGGGCGCCCGCTTCCGGAGCTCGCCGCCGAGCTGCGCGCGGCCCTCCTCGCGGCGGCGGAGGACGGGCTCGGCCTGGTGGTGGCGGCCGTGGACCTCCGGGTGACGGAGCTGCTCGACACGGCACCGGAGAATCCCGGGCCTGCCACTCCCCCACCCGGGCGACCCTCGCCCGCGACGGACGATCCCGCCGCCCTCGCGGCGCTGCGGGTCGAGGGCGTGGCGGGCGTGACGGACGCGCTGGGCCCGCCGGTCCTGCGGGAGTCCGGCCGGGTGCGGGTCGAGCTGGCGGTGACGGCGGACCACCGCCCCCTGGACGTGGCCCGCGCCGTCCGGAGCGCCGTGACCGCCGCCGCCCCGGAGGCGACGGCGGTCACGGTACTGGTCTCGGAACTGCGGTAGGGAGCGCCGTAAGGGGGGCGTGCGTCAGTCGCCGAGGCCCGCGAGGTCGCGCAGACGGCGGGCCTGGGCGGCGCGCTCGGCGGTGCGCTGCTCCTCGTACGAGCGGCCGGCGGCAGCCTGGAGGAGCGCCTTGGTCTCGTTGACCGCGGCGCGCGGCGCCGCGAGCAGGGCGGCGCTCAAGTCCCGTACCGTCGCGTCGAGTTCCTCCGCGGGCACGGCGATGTTGGCGAGACCGGTGCGCTCGGCCTCCTCCGCGTGGACGAAGCGGCCGGTGGCGCAGATCTCCAGCGCGCGGGCGTAGCCGACGAGCGAGACGAGCGGGTGCGTCCCGGTCAGGTCCGGGACGAGACCCAGGCTGGTCTCGCGCATGGCGAACGCCACGTCCTCGGCGACGACCCGCAGGTCGCAGGCGAGGGCGAGCTGGAAGCCCGCGCCGATGGCATGCCCCTGGACGGCCGCGATCGACACGAGGTCGCTACGGCGCCACCAGGTGAACGCCTCCTGGTACTCGGCGATCTCCGCGTCGAGGTCCTCGTCGGAACCGCGCGCGAGATCGAGGAAGGACGGCTCTCCGTCGAAGCCCTCGGGCGTGAACGCCTGCCGGTCGAGCCCTGCGGAGAAGGACTTTCCCTCTCCGCGCAGGACCACGACCCGCACGCTGCCGGGCAACGACCGGCCGGCTTCTGTCAACGCCCGCCACAGAGCGGGAGACTGAGCGTTGCGCTTCGCCGGATTGGTCAGGGTCACCGTGGCAACGGCGTCCTCGACGGTGAGCCGTACACCGTCCTTGTCGAATACGAGCTCAGAGTCGTCGAGCGTAGTCATGGGGCGCCTCCGGTTCCGGTGCAGCACTTGCATCGATGCTAAGTGACTGCACAGTAACCACCTGGCCGACCGCACGGCCGACCGGGTGGCCACCGAGAGACCCGGTGGCCGGTCGAGCCGCCCCGATGACTCAGACCGAGGCTGCCTTCTTGCCCCGTGTCGCTCCGCCGCGTCCACGCAGCGTGACTCCGGACTCGCTCAGCATCCGGTGGACGAATCCGTAGGAGCGGCCGGTTTCCTCGGCCAGCGCCCGGATGCTCGCACCGGAGTCGTACTTCTTCTTCAGGTCTGCCGCGAGCTTGTCGCGCGCGGCGCCGGTCACCCGGCTGCCCTTCTTCAGAGTCTCGGCCACCCGTGCCTCCTCATGGGAAGTGCGCTCTGGACTTCTCATGATCACCCCTCCCCGCCGTCCTGGCCACCCATTCGACAAGGTCCGTGCCGCCGGGTTGCACGAGGAGCACCTCCCCGCCACGACCGGAACCATGAATTCCGCACCGGCGGAAAGCGGGTCCCGTGCCGTACGGAGCGGGAAGTGCCAGGTCAACGCCGCAGGGGGAACACACGTACGGCGCGGGTCTGCCGGAAGGATTCGGCAGAGCACCGCGCCGGGGTGTACGAGACGCCCTCACTCAGATGAAGGATCACCCATGAGCCGAATGATCCAGCCCTGAATGATCACTCCGGGCCCCGGGACACGCCGTCGGGCGCGTCCGGAGCTCAGGACCGGGTCAGGCCAGGGCCACGAGGTCCGCGTAGTCCGCGCCCCACAGGTCCTCGACACCGTCCGGGAGCAGGATGATCCGCTCCGGGTCGAGGGCCTCGACGGCGCCCTCGTCGTGGGTGACGAGGACGACCGCGCCCTTGTACGTCCGCAGGGCGCCGAGGATCTCCTCGCGGCTGGCCGGGTCGAGGTTGTTGGTCGGCTCGTCGAGGAGCAGCACGTTCGCCGAGGAGACGACGAGGGTCGCGAGCGCGAGACGGGTCTTCTCACCGCCGGAGAGGACCCCGGCCGGCTTGTCGACGTCGTCACCGGAGAAGAGGAAGGAACCGAGCGTCTTGCGGACGGCGACGAGGTCGAGGTCGGGCGCGGCGGAGCGCATGTTCTCCAGGACGGTCCGCTCGGGGTCGAGCGTCTCGTGCTCCTGGGCGTAGTAGCCGAGCTTCAGACCGTGGCCGGGGGTGACCTGGCCCGTGTCGGGCTTCTCGACACCGCCGAGGAGCCGCAGCAGCGTCGTCTTGCCCGCGCCGTTGAGGCCGAGGATGACGACGCGGGAGCCCTTGTCGATGGCGAGGTCCACGTCGGTGAAGATCTCGAGCGAGCCGTAGGACTTGGAGAGCCCCTCGGCGGTCAGCGGCGTCCTGCCGCAGGGCGCCGGGTCCGGGAAGCGGAGCTTGGCGACCTTGTCGGAGGCGCGCACGGCCTCCAGGCCGGAGAGCAGGCGCTCGGCGCGCTTGGCCATGTTCTGCGCGGCGACGGTCTTGGTGGCCTTGGCGCGCATCTTGTCGGCCTGCGAGTTGAGGGACGCGGCCTTCTTCTCGGCGTTCTGACGCTCGCGCTTGCGGCGCTTCTCGTCGGCCTCGCGCTGCTGCTGGTAGAGCTTCCAGCCCATGTTGTAGACGTCGATCGTGGTGCGGTTGGCGTCCAGGTAGAAGACCTTGTTGACGACGGTCTCGACGAGGTCGACGTCGTGGGAGATGACGATGAAGCCACCGCGGTAGGTCTTCAGGTAGTCGCGCAGCCAGACGATGGAGTCGGCGTCGAGGTGGTTGGTGGGCTCGTCGAGGAGGAGCGTGTCGGCGTCCGAGAAGAGGATCCGGGCGAGCTCGACGCGGCGGCGCTGACCACCGGAGAGGGTGTGCAGCGGCTGGCCCATGACGCGGTCGGGCAGACCGAGGGCGGCGGCGATGGTGGAGGCCTCGGCCTCGGCCGCGTAACCGCCCTTGGTCAGGAACTCGGTCTCCTGGCGCTCGTACTGCCGCATGGCCTTGTCGCGGGTGCCGCCGCTGCCGGTCGCGATGCGCTCCTCGTTCGCCCGCATCTTCTTGAGGAGCGTGTCGAGGCCGCGGGCGGAGAGGATGCGGTCGCGGGCCAGGACGTCGAGGTCGCCGGTGCGCGGGTCCTGCGGGAGGTAGCCGACCTCGCCGGAGCGGGCGATGGCACCGGCGGCCGGCTGGCCCTCGCCCGCGAGGCACTTGGTGAGGGTGGTCTTGCCCGCTCCGTTGCGGCCGACGAGGCCGATGCGGTCGCCCTTGGCGACGCGGAAGGAAGCGGACTCGAGGAGGACGCGGGCGCCGGCGCGCAGCTCGATGCCGGTGGCGGTGATCACGGACAGACTCCAGGGCGGTGGGAAACGGCGGAAGGACTGCTGCTGACGGGCTTCGACGCCGCTAATGCACGGGGAGAGTGGCCATACGGCCAGTCTAACGGGCTTCTGCAACTGGTTTTCGGCCATGTGGGTGCCTTGCGGCGGGATCGGAGTTTTCTCACATTTCTCAAGATCTCTCTCATGTCACACAAAAGGGGCGAGCGCGCAGAGATCGTTCGATACTCGGCGCAGGGCGGCGGCCACTGCCGCGGCAGTGACGCGGAGGGTGGTGGACCGTGCAGTTCGACGACGACGCCGACCTGGACACCTCGGAGGTCAAGGACGTCCGGAGCAGCCGCGTCCCCGGCGGCAAGGCGACGATCGGCGGCGGCGTCATCGGGCTCATCGCGCTGATCCTGGGCGTGATCTTCGGGGTCGGTCCCGACCAGCTCGGGCTCTCCGACGGCGGCGAGGCACCGGTCGCGACCTCCTCCTCCGCGGCCCAGGTGAACCAGACCTGCAAGAAGGGCTCGGACGCGAACACCCGCGAGGACTGCCGGATCGTCGCCGTCGTCAACAGCGTCCAGGACTTCTGGCGGAGCGAGTACGCGCGGCGGGGCGGGACCTACGGGAACGCCCCCACCGTGATGTTCACCCAGCGGGTCGGGACCGCGTGCGGCTCGGCCACCTCGGCCGTCGGGCCCTTCTACTGCCCCGGGGACCGGCAGGTCTATCTGGACCTGGGCTTCTTCGAGGAGCTGCGGACCAAGTTCGGGTCGAGCGGCGGACCCTTCGCCCAGGCGTACGTGGTGGCGCACGAGTACGGGCACCACGTCCAGAACATGATGGGGACCCTCGGCCGGGCCCAGGACGGCCGGACCGGCGCGAACTCCAACGCCGTCCGGGTCGAGCTCCAGGCCGACTGCTACGCCGGGGTGTGGGCCCGGCACGCGACGACCACCCCGGACGAGAAGACGGGCCGGCCGCTGCTGACCCGGCTCACGGACGAGGACATCCGGGACGGTCTCGACGCGGCGGCCGCGGTGGGCGACGACCGGATCCAGGAGAGGTTCCAGGGCCGGGTGACCCCGGAGAGCTGGACGCACGGCTCGGCGGCGCAGCGGCAGCAGTGGTTCTACCAGGGGTACAAGACCGGCGACATGGCCCAGTGCAACACCTTCCGCTGAGTTGCCCGTGGGGGCTGCCAGACTGAGATCCAGGTCACATTCGGCTGAATCGAGAGGAAGTGATCGGGATGGCAGAGGCACCCCACATCTGTCCGACGCTGACGTACGAGGACGCGAAGGGCGCGATCAAGCTGCTCACGGAGGGCTTCGGCTTCACGGCGACCGCCGTGTACGAGGCCGAGGACGGGCTGGTCGCGCATGCCGAGCTCGCGTACGGGAACGGCATGGTGATGCTCGGCAGCAAGGGCACGGGCAGCGAGTTCGACAAGCTGATGGCGGGCGGGGGCCCGGTGGGCGTCTTCGTGCACGTGGACGACGTGGACGAGCACCACGCGCGGGCCGTGGCCCACGGCATCGAGATCGTGCTGCCGCCCACGGACCAGGAGTACGGCTCGCGGGACTACACGGCCCGGGACGCCGAGGGCAACATCTGGAGCTTCGGGACGTACACGCCCGGCGCCGCGGAGTAGCCGGGCGCCGGACGTCGTACGGGCTGCTCAGGCTCCGCCGGTGTGGACCTGGAAGGCGGCCCTGCGGACGGCCTTGGACAGCGCCGGGTCCGGGTGGGCGGCGGCCAGGGCGACCAGGACCTGGACGGTCCGGGGGTGGCCCACGGCCCTGACCTCGTCGAGGAGCGCGGGGACGGTGCCCTGGACGGCGGATTCGAGGTGGCGGACCAGCAGCTCGCTCTCGCCGTGGTCGGCGACGGCCGCCGCCGTGTCGACCCAGAGCCAGGTGGCCTCCTCGCGGGTGAGGACCTCCTGGGCGTCGTCGGGGTCGGCGCCCTCGTACTCCGCCAGCCAGAGCAGGGCGTACGGGCGCAGGGACGGCTCGGCGACGGTGGCGCGGACCTCGGCCTCCGCGGGGGCCCCGACGACCCGGAGCGCCTCGAAGGCGAGGCCGCGCAGGAGGGCGTCCTCGCCGCGGGCGACGGCGAGGAGTTCGGCCACCGCGCTGGAGAGCGTGCGGGCCGCGAGCCAGGCGCGGTACTCGGCGCGGGCCGGTCCCGGGGTGAGCCGGGCGCAGCCGCGCAGCATGTCCTCGGCGGACTGCTCGATGTTGCCGGCGGGGCTCTGCGCGGCGACGCAGATCTGCTCCAGCTTGACCCAGACCGCCCAGTTGCCGAGGGGGGTCAGGGTGGCGTGCCGGGCGTCCGCGCCGGGAGCGAGGGTGCCGGGGTCTAGGGTCAGCGCGCCGACGGCCGCCAGGCCCTCCAGGGCCCAGTCGAGGAGGGCGGGGAGCCCGTGCCCGTCCGTGCCGGGGGTGTCCGCCGCCGCGCCGGGGGTCTCCGACGGCTCGGGGGCGGTGTGCGCCGGCTCGGGGGTCGGCTCGGTCGGCGGGACCTCGCAGCGCTCCTCGCGGAGTTCCTCGACGCGCTGGCCTAGGAGGTCGAGGAGGGCCGGGACGAGGACCGGGCCCTGGGAGAGCTGGAGCAGCGAGAGCACCTGCGGGACGGCCTCGACGACCTCGGCGACGGCGCTCGGCGCGACGCCCTCGGGGGCCGGGTGGACCAGGGACCAGGCGTCGAAGAGGGCGACCCAGCCGCGCAGGACGGCGGAGTCGTCCCGGTCCCAGGCGTGCAGCCGCCAGCCGGGGCGGGCGGTGTCGCCGTGGAGCTCGACGAGCCCCGCGAGCCGGGCGCGGTCCCAGCCGGCCCGGATCTGGCCGGGTGTCAGGTCCAGTGCGGCCGCGGCCCGTTCCTGGGCGGTGACGGCTTCGGCGCCGGCACGGAGGGCGGCTTCGGGACCGCGCTCGACGGCGGCCCAGCGGGCGATCCGTACGGCGTCGGCGAGGACCTGCCGGGCCTGGCGGGCGAGTTCCGCGCGGGGCGGAGTGCCCTCGGGCGGCCGCGGCGCCGGCCGGGTGCGCCGGGTCGTCACGGCCCGTCGGGCGGTGGCCAGCGCCCGCGGGCGGACGAGTCGGAGTCTGGAGTTGCGCGCCAATGGTTCATCGGGCTTTCGAGACGTCACGGGGGCAGTCTTCCCGCTGACGGCCCGAAAGCCCAATCGGAATCCGCAGCCCCGTCAGAACGGCCGTCGGAGGAGCCGCCGGAGGAAGGGGTGCGCGTCGCCGGAGCAGGCGTCGGAGCAGGGGTCAGAGCAAGGGGGTGAGGAAGCGGCGCAGGGCCTCTTCGTAGCGGACGGGGTCGGCGTTCCACATCGCCGCGTGCGGGGCGCGCCGGACCGTGTGCAGGGTGACCAGATCGGGGCGGCGGGCGGCGAGCTCGACGGACGGCTCCCAGGGGGCGAGCGTGTCGTCGGGGCCGTGCAGGAGGAGGACGGGGACGCGCAGGGCGCCGGGTGCGGAGGCGGCCTGGAGCCGGTCCGCGTGCGGACCCGTACGGGCCTGGGCGGCGCGGACGGCGAGCGGGAGCAGCGGTCCGGGGACGTGGTGGGCCGCGGCGAGGCCGCGGAGGGTGGCCTCCCAGTCGAGGACCGGGGAGTCGAGGACGAGGCCGCTGATCCGGTCGCGTACGCCCGACTCGGCGGCGGCGCGCAGGGCCATCGCGGCGCCGGTCCCCCAGCCGTGCAGGACGACCTTGGCGGCGCCGCGGCGGACGGCGTAGCGGATGGCGGCGTCGACGTCCCGCCACTCGGAGTCGCCGAGGTGGGCGAGACCGTCCGGGGAGGCGGGCGCCCCCTCGTCGCCGCGGTAGGCGGGGACGAGGACCGGGATCTTGCGCCGGTTGAAGAAGGGGACGAGGTTCAGGGGGTGCTCGCGGGTGGTGCCGAGGCCGTGCAGCGCGATCACCCACGTGGTGCGGGGGGCCGACACGAGCCAGCCGGGCAGGGGGCCGAGCTCGCCGGGGATCTCGACGTCCTCGTGCGCGAGCCCTAGGGCGCTGATCGGGGTGCCCCGGTGGAGCTGGGGGGTGAGGCGGACGCGGGCGCCGGGGCCGAGGACACCGAGCTCGACCCGTTCGAGGCGGCGGACGACGGTGTCGGCGGTGTGGGGGACCCGGTCGAGGACGGGGCCGAGGACGGCGTGGAGGCCGGGGGCCTCCATTCCGTACGTGCCGGGGCGCAGCGAGGCGAGGCTGCGGGTGAGGGTGATCCGTTCGGGTCCCGTGGCGTGCACGGTGAGTCTGGGGTCTCCCGGGAGTGGTCGTCCGGACGGCACCCTGAGGGCGACGTCGCTGGCGTACCGGCCGGCCGCTACCGCGGCCGCACCGACACCGATCAGGGTGGTGACGGCCGCTGCCGTCGCTGTAGCCGGGCGCACGCTCCCAGTGTCGGCAGGTCGCGGGCGGCCTGCCACCGGGCGGACCCGGCCGGGGGGCCTCGCACCTCCGAGGGGCCTCGCACCTCCGAGGGGGCCTCGCGCCTCCGGGGATCCCTCCCGCGAGTGACATGGCTCTCCTCGGCGGGGTCCCCCGGTCGGATGGTCCGGTCCAGGGAGCGGAACGGGGCGGCGGGGGGTGAACCGGGCAGGCTCGCCGGTGCCCCGTAACGGCCCGGATTACCCGGGGTCGCAGGGTGACCGCATCGTGGACGCACTCCCCGGCGGGGGGCTAAGCGGAATGTCTTGACACCGGATGGGGACACCACGTCGCCCGCCCCAGTTCATCTTCCGTTCACCCAGGTTGCTTACGTTCGTCGAGCCACTGACGTCAAACGATTGCCTGGGTAAATGGAACACATCACGCTGCTGCTCGCCATTGTGGTCGTGACAGCTCTCGTGTTCGATTTCACGAACGGTTTCCACGACACCGCCAACGCGATGGCCACGACCATCTCGACCGGTGCACTCAAGCCCAAGACGGCGGTGGCCATGTCCGCCGTGCTGAACCTCGTCGGCGCGTTCCTGTCCGTGGAGGTCGCCAAGACGATCTCCGGCGGGATCATCAACGAAGAGGGCATTCGTACAGAAGTGATCTTCGCGGCGCTCGTGGGCGCCATCCTGTGGAACCTGCTGACCTGGCTCCTGGGCCTGCCGTCCAGCTCCTCCCACGCGCTCTTCGGCGGCCTCATCGGCGCAGCGGTCATGTCGGCCGGCTGGTCGGCCGTGAACGGCCCCACCATCGTCACCAAGGTCCTCATCCCGGCCGTCGCCGCGCCGATCGTCGCCGGCCTCGCCGCGATGCTGGCCACCCGGCTGACGTACAAGATCGGCGCCAAGACCGAGGCGAAGCACACCGCCAAGGGCTACCGGGTCGGCCAGATCGCCTCCGCGGGTCTCGTCTCCCTCGCCCACGGCACCAACGACGCCCAGAAGACGATGGGCATCATCACCCTCGCCCTGGTCACCCAGGGCGTCGTCGCCCCCGGCTCCAACCCGCCTCTCTGGGTCATCGTCGCCGCCGGCGTCGCGATCGCGCTCGGCACCTACCTCGGCGGCTGGCGCATCATCCGCACCATGGGCAAGGGCCTCACCGACCTCCAGCCGCAGCAGGGCTTCGCCGCCCAGACCAGCGCCGCCACGGTCATCCTCGCCTCCTCGCACCTCGGCTTCTCCCTCTCCACCACCCAGTCCTGCTCGGGTGCCGTGATGGGCGCGGGCCTCGGCCGCAAGGGCGGCGTCGTCCGCTGGTCGACCGCGACCCGGATGTTCGTCGCCTGGGGCCTGACCCTGCCCGCCGCCGCCCTCGTCGGCGCCGGTGCCGAGTTCCTCACCAAGCAGGGCCCCTGGGGCATCGCCGCCGTCGCGGTCCTGCTGGTCTCCGGCTCGGCCGTCATCTGGTCGCTGTCCCGCCGCAAGCCGGTCGACCACAACAACGTCACCGACGACGACCTCGACGGCGAGTCCGAGCCCGCGGGTGTGGTGACCACCGCCATCGCGGCCGTCACCCCGCCGCCGGCCGGTTCCGTCGCCGCCGTCGCGGACGAGGACCTCAAGACCACCATCCCCTCGCCGGTCCCCACGGACCCGGCCGCTCCCCCGGCCCCCGCCGCAGCGGTGTAAGGAACCAACGACATGAAGATCGACTGGGCAGCTCTCGGCGCCGTCTTCGGGGTCAGCCTCGTGGCGACCGTCGCCCTCGTGGGCCTCTTCACCCTCGGCATCATCGGCCTCTCCAAGCAGGAGCAGGCCGCCGCCCAGGGCGGCTCGGCCACGATGGCCCGCACCGGCGCCTACGCCTGCTTCGCCCTGTGCGTGGCGGCCGTGGCGTACGGCATCTATCTGATCGTCGCCTGACGGTCCTCTCTGTACGACGGCCGGGCGGTCCGCACCTTCGGGTGCGACCGCCCGGCCGTCGTGTGTGTGGTCCGTGTTTGTGGTGCTTCGCACAGTGACCTGTCGCAGGTCAAGGGTGAGTTGACGGGTGTTCGCGGGCCGTGGTGGACTGCCGAGGCCATTACGGCGGCAGCAGAGGAAGTCCGGTGCGAATCCGGCGCGGTCCCGCCACTGTGACCGGATCCGACGGGTCCGGAAGTCAGGAACTCTCGCCGCCGGTCACGTCGATCCAGGGCGCGGACCCTGAGTGAGGACCTGCGCCATGCCCGGCCGCACCAGAACCAGCCGCCTTTCCCCGGACGGATTCGCGTACGGCGCGGCCCTCGGGCTCGCCGTCGACCGGCTCGTCGGCGATCCCCGCCGCGGACACCCCGTCGCCGCCTTCGGCCGGGCCGCCGCCGCGGTCGAACAGCGCCTCCACCACGACCACCGCGGCTGGGGCGCCCTGCACACCGCCGTCTGCGCCGGCTCCACCGCCGCCCTCGGCGCGCTCGCCGCCCGGGCCGTCCGGGACCGGCCGGCCGCCGCCGTGGCGCTCACCGCCGCCTCCGTCTGGGCCGTCGTCGGCGGGACGACCCTGGGCCGCGAGGCCCGTGCGATCGGCGGGGCGCTCGCCGTCGGGGACCTGGACGTCGCCCGGGAGCGGCTGCCGCACCTGTGCGGGCGCGACCCGCAGTCCCTGGACGGTCCCGCGATGGCCCGCGCGGTCGTCGAGTCCGTCGCCGAGAACACCTCCGACGCCGTGGTCGGCGCCCTCTTCTGGGGCGCGGTCGCCGGCGTGCCGGGCCTCGTCGCCTTCCGGGCCGTCAACACCCTCGACGCGATGGTCGGCCACAAGTCCCCGCGCCACCGCCGCTTCGGCTGGGCCTCGGCCCGGCTCGACGACGTGGCCGGCTGGCCCGGAGCCCGGCTGACGGCCGTCGCCGCGACGCTCGCCGGAGGGAATCCGCGCGGGGCCGTACGGGCCTGGCGGGCGGACGCGGACCGGCACCCGAGCCCCAACGCGGGGCCCGTCGAGGCCTCGTTCGCGGGCGCCCTCGGCGTACGGCTCGGGGGGACCCTCTCGTACGGCGGGCGGGTCGAGCACCGGCCCGTGCTGAACGGGGAAGGGCGGCCCGTCGAGGTCGCCGACATCGACCGGGCGGTCCGGCTCTCGCGCCGGGTCACCGCCGTGACCCTGGCCGCCTGTGTCGGCGGCCGCATGATCATCGGTGCTGCCGTGAAGAACGCGAAGCGGAGGAACGCATGAGGGGTGGGGGCCTGCTGGTCGCCGGGACCACGTCCGACGCCGGCAAGAGCGTCGTGACGGCCGGCATCTGCCGCTGGCTGGTCCGCAAGGGCCTGAAGGTGGCGCCGTTCAAGGGACAGAACATGTCCCTCAACTCCTTCGTGACCCGCGAGGGCGCCGAGATCGGGCGGGCCCAGGCCATGCAGGCCCAGGCCGCCCGGGTCGAGCCGACCGCGCTCATGAACCCGGTCCTGCTCAAGCCGGGCAGCGACCGCTCCAGCCAGGTCGTCCTGATGGGCAAGCCGGTGGGCGAGCTGTCCGCCCGCGGCTACCACGGCGGGCGGCAGAAGGAACTCTTCGAGCCGGTGATGGCGTGCCTGGAGGAACTCCGGGGCATGTACGACGCCGTGATCTGCGAGGGGGCGGGCAGTCCGGCCGAGATCAACCTGCGGCGCACGGACATCGTGAACATGGGCATCGCGCGGGCCGCGCGGCTGCCCGTGGTCGTGGTCGGCGACATCGACCGGGGCGGGGTCTTCGCCCAGTTCTTCGGGACGACGGCGCTGCTGAGCCCCGAGGACCAGTCGCTCGTCGCCGGATACCTCGTGAACAAGTTCCGGGGCGACGTGACCCTCCTCGAACCCGGCCTCGACATGCTGCACGGGCTGACCGGGCGGCGGACCTTCGGCGTCCTGCCGTACGCGCACGGGCTCGGCATCGACGAGGAGGACGGCCTCCGGGTCTCGCTGCGGGGCACCGTCCGCGAGTCCGTCGTCGCGCCGCCCGTCGGCGCGGACGTGCTGCGGGTCGCCGTCTGCGCCGTACCGCTGATGTCGAACTTCACGGACGTCGACGCGCTGGCCGCCGAGCCGGGCGTCGTCGTCCGGTTCGTGGACCGGCCCGAGGAGCTCGTCGACGCGGACCTCGTCGTCGTGCCCGGCACCCGGGGGACGGTGAAGGCACTCGCGTGGCTGCGGGAGCGGGGGCTCGCGGACGAGCTGGCCCGCCGCGCGGCCGAGGGCCGGCCGGTCCTCGGGATCTGCGGCGGCTTCCAGGCGCTCGGCGAGCGGATCGAGGACGAGGTCGAGTCGAAGGCCGGGACCGTCGACGGGCTCGGACTGCTGCCCGTACGGGTCCGGTTCGCGCGCGAGAAGACCCTGGCGCGGCCGGTCGGCGAGGCGCTCGGGGAGCGGGTCGAGGGGTACGAGATCCACCACGGCGTCGCGTCGGTGGACGGGGGCGAACCGTTTCTGGACGGGTGCCGGGTCGGCGCCGTGTGGGGCACCCACTGGCACGGCTCGCTGGAGAGCGACGGGTTCCGCCGGGCGTTCCTCCGGGAGGTCGCGGCGGCGGCGGGGCGGCGGTTCGTACCGGCCCCGGACACGTCGTTCGGCACGCTGCGGGAAGAGCAGCTGGACCGGCTCGGCGACCTGATCGAGGAACACGCGGACACGGACGCGCTGCTGCGGCTCATCGAGGAGGGCGCCCCGGCGGGGCTGCCGTTCGTGCCGCCGGGTGCGCCGTGAGTGCCGGTTGCGGCTTGGAGAGTCGTGCGCGGGTGGCCCCTGTGGGTGGTTGCCCGCCGTCGGCGGCCATCGGGTCCCCGTCACATCAGCTGATCGAACTTGAGGGAAGGACCAACCGATGAGCACCCGGTATCCGTTCACCGCCGTCGTCGGCATGGACGATCTGCGGCTCGCGCTGCTGCTGAACGCGGTCAGTCCGGCGGTGGGCGGTGTGCTCGTCCGGGGCGAGAAGGGGACCGCCAAGTCCACGGCCGTCCGCGCGCTCGCCGATCTGCTGCCGGTGGTTCCCGTCGTGGCGGGCTGCCGCTTCAGCTGCGATCCCGTCTCGCCCGACCCCGGCTGCCCGGACGGGCCGCACGCCGACGCCCCCGGGGCCGAACGCGCCGCACGCATGGTCGAGTTGCCCGTCGGCGCCTCCGAGGACCGGCTCGTCGGCTCGCTCGACATCGAGAAGGCGCTCGCCGAGGGCGTGAAGGCCTTCGAGCCCGGCCTCCTCGCCTCCGCCCACCGGGGCATCCTGTACGTCGACGAGGTCAACCTGCTGAGCGACCACCTCATCGACCACCTGCTCGACGCCGCCGCCATGGGCGCCTCGCACGTCGAGCGCGAGGGCGTCTCCGTACGGCATGCCGCCCGCTTCCTGCTCGTCGGGACCATGAACCCCGAAGAGGGCGAACTGCGGCCGCAGTTGCTCGACCGGTTCGGGCTGACCGTGGAGGTCGCCGCCTCCCGCGTGCCCGAGCAGCGGGTGGAGGTCGTCCGGCGGCGGCTCGCCTTCGAGGACGACCCCGCCGGGTTCGCCGCCCGCTGGGCGGACGAGGAGACCGCACTGCGGGACCGGATCATCGCCGCCCGCACCCTGCTGCCGAAGGTGGCCCTCGGCGACGCCGCCCTCCTCCAGATCGCCGCGACCTGCGCCGCGTTCGAGGTCGACGGCATGCGCGCCGACATCGTCATGGCGCGGGCCGCCACCGCCCTCGCCGCCTGGGCCGGCCGCACGGAGGTCACCTCCGAGGACGTGCGGCAGGCCGCGCTCCTGGCCCTCCCCCACCGGCGTCGGCGCAACCCCTTCGACGCGCCCGGCCTCGACGAGGACAAGCTCGACGAGACCCTGGAGCAGTTCAAGGGTGAGGAGCCGGAGACCGACTCCGACGAGGACCCCGAGCCCGACGGCCCGGGTGACGGCGGCCCCGGCGGTGGCGGAGGGATTCCGCCGCAGGGCGAAGGCCCCGCCCCCGAGACGGACGGTGCGCCCGAGGAGACCCCTGCCGACGCGCCCGCGCCCGCCGAGGCTCCGGACCCCGCCCCCGCCCCGCAGGGCTCCGGCGCCGGTGAGCGCGCGGCCGTCCAGGCCGCCGAGCCCTTCCGTACGAAGATGCTGAGCGTGCCCGGTCTGGGCGAGGGCGCCGCCGGGCGCCGCTCCCGGGCCCGTACCGAGCACGGCCGTACCACCGGATCCACCCGGCCCCGCGGCGCGCTCACCAAGCTGCACCTGACGGCGACCGTGCAGGCCGCCGCCCCGCACCAGCGGGCGCGCGGGCGGACCGGTCCCGGGCTCGTCGTCCGGCGGGACGACCTGCGGCAGGCGACCCGTGAGGGGCGTGAGGGGAACCTCGTGCTCTTCGCCGTGGACGCCTCCGGCTCGATGGCGGCCCGGCAGCGGATGAGCGCCGTCAAGGGTGCCGTCCTCTCGCTGCTCCTCGACGCCTACCAGCGGCGCGACAAGGTCGGCCTGATCACCTTCCGGGGCCGTACCGCCGATCTGGCGCTGCCGCCGACCTCGTCCGTGGACGCCGCCGCCGCACGCCTTGAGCAGCTCCCGACCGGCGGCCGTACGCCGCTGTCCGCCGGGCTCCTCAAGGCCCACGACGTGCTGCGGATCGAGCGGCTGCGGGACCCCTCGCGCCGCCCGCTGCTCGTCGTCGTGACCGACGGCCGGGCGACCGGCGGCGGCGCCGACCCGGTGGCGCTGGCCGCCCGGGCGGCCCGGCTGCACGCCGCCGACGGCACGGCGAGCGTGGTCGTGGACTGCGAGACGGGCCCCGTGCGGCTCGGGCTCGCCGGGAGCCTCGCACGCGAACTCGGCGGCACCGCCGTCACCTTGGACGAGCTGCGGGCCGACTCGATCGCCGGCCTCGTCAGGGACGTACAGGCAGATCAGACAACCAGGAGGGCCGCTTAATGCCGCAGGGACAGCCGACCGTCGTGCCCGACGACGGTCTCACCACCCGTCAGCGCCGCAACCGCGCACTGGTGATGGTGCACACGGGCGTCGGCAAGGGGAAGTCGACCGCCGCCTTCGGCATGGCGCTGCGCGCCTGGAACCAGGGCTGGCCGATCGGGGTGTTCCAGTTCGTCAAGTCCGCCAAGTGGAAGGTCGGCGAGGAGAACGCCCTCAAGGCGCTCGGCGAGACCGGCAAGGGCGGCACGGTCACCTGGAACAAGATGGGCGAGGGCTGGTCCTGGATCCAGCGCGAGGTCGCCGAGGGCGAGCAGTCGCACGAGGAGAAGGCCCGCGAGGGCTGGGAGCAGGTCAAGCGTGACCTCGCCGAGGAGCGGTACAAGTTCTACGTCCTCGACGAGTTCGCCTACCTGCTGCACTGGGGGTGGATCGACACCAAGGAGGTCGTCGAGGTCCTCCGCGACCGTCCCGGCCACCAGCACGTCGTCATCACCGGGCGCAACGCGCCGCAGGAGCTGGTCGACTTCGCCGATCTCGTCACCGACATGTCCAAGGTCAAGCACCCGATGGACGCCGGTCAGAAGGGCCAGCGGGGCATCGAGTGGTAGCACGTCTCGTCATCGCCGCGCCGTCGTCCGGCGCGGGCAAGACCACGGTCGCGACCGGCCTCATGGCCGCGTTCGCGGGCCGTGGTCTGGCCGTCTCCCCGCACAAGGTCGGCCCCGACTACATCGACCCCGGCTACCACGCCCTGGCGACCGGCCGGCCGGGCCGCAACCTCGACGCGTACATGTGCGGTACGGGGCTGGTCGCGCCGCTCTTCGAGCACGGGGCGCGCGGCTGCGACCTGGCCGTGGTCGAGGGGGTCATGGGCCTGTACGACGGGGCCGCCGACCAGGGCGAGCTGGCGTCCACCGCGCAGGTGGCGAAGCTCCTGAAGGCTCCGGTGGTGCTCGTCGTGGACGCGTCGTCGCAGTCGCGGTCGGTGGCGGCGCTCGTGCACGGGTTCGCGTCGTGGGATCCGGAGGTGCGGATCGGGGGCGTGATCCTCAACAAGGTCGCCACGGACCGGCACGAGCACCTGCTGCGGGAGGCGCTCGGGGAGTCGGGGGTGCCGGTGCTCGGCGTGCTGCGGCGGGCGCCTGCCGTGGCGACTCCGTCGCGGCACCTGGGGCTTGTGCCGGTTGCCGAGCGGCAGGCCGCGGCGGTGGAGGCGGTGGCCGCGCAGGCGGAGCAGGTGCTTGCCGGGTGCGATCTGGAGGGGCTGCTGGCATTGGCCCGCAGCGCGCCCGAGCTGCACGCCGAGCCGTGGGACGCCCACAACCCGGCCACCGGGCCGCAGTCGGCGGACAAGCCCGGCCGCAGGCCGGTGGTCGCCGTCGCCGGTGGGGCTGCGTTCACGTTCTCGTACGCCGAGCACACGGAGTTGCTCATCGCCGCGGGCGCGGACGTCGTCACGTTCGATCCGCTCCGGGACGAAGCGCTGCCCGAGGGCACCTCCGGGCTCGTCATAGGCGGCGGGTTTCCCGAGATGTACGGGGCCGAGCTGTCCGCCAACGAGCCGTTGCGGAAGGCCGTCGCCGCGCTCGCCGAGGCCGGTGCGCCGATCGCCGCCGAGTGTGCCGGGCTGCTCTATCTCGCGCGGTCCCTCGACGGCACGCCCATGTGCGGGGTGCTCGACGCGGACGCGCGGATGTCGGAGCGGCTCACTCTCGGGTACCGGGACGCCGTCGCCGTGAGCGACAGCGTGCTCGCTCCGACGGGCGCCCGGCTGCGGGGGCACGAGTTCCACCGGACCGTGATCGAGCCGGGCGCCGGGGCCACGCCCGCCTGGGGGCTGCGGCAGCCGGAGCGGCGCGTCGAGGGCTTCGTCCAGGGAGGGGTGCACGCCAGCTACGTGCACACCCACTGGGCGGGTGCTCCCGAGGTGGCCGCGCGGTTCGTCGAGCGGTGCGCGGGCGGTCCCGCCGCGTGAGATCAGCCGCCGGAGACGCCCACCACGAGCCAGATGAAGGCCACGCCCGCGACCGTGCACAGCAGGGTCGAACGGGCGGGGTGTTCGTGGTGGGCCTCGGGCAGGATCTCGGCGGCGGCCAGATAGAGCAGAGCGCCGCCGAAGAAGCCGAGATAGCTGCCGAGGAGTTCCTCCGGAAGGGTGAACAGCAGGGTGGAGGCCGCGCCGACGATGGGGGCGACGGCATCGGCGACGAGCATCCCGATGGCCTTGCGGCGGGCGTTCCCGTAGAGGCTCGTGATCGTGTACGTGTTGAAGCCGTCGGCGAAGTCGTGGGTGATGACGGCGAGGGCGACGGTGGCGCCCATGCCGCCGCCGACCTGGAAGGCGGCGCCGAGGGCGACGCCGTCCATGAGGCTGTGGAGGACCATCGCGGCGGCCGCGGTGAGGCCGACCTGCGGGACCCTCTCGTCGGCCCCGACCCCGTGTGCCGCCTGGCGGACGGCGAGGAGGCGCTCCACCACATGGGCGAAGAGGAAGCCTCCGACGAAGAGCAGCAGGGCCTCGGGGACACCGAAGACCTTCTCCCCCGCGGCCTCCAGGGCCTCCGGCAGGAGGTCGAGTCCGACGACGCCGAGCATGAGCCCGCCGGCGAGTCCGAGGACGAGGTGGCGGCGGTCGGTGACGCGCCCGGCGACCCAGCCGCCGAAGAGCGTCATGAGGAACGCGCCCAGCGCGACGACTACAGCCATGGGCCTTTGCTATCGGATGCGGCGGTGTGCGCGCACCTCGGCGTCGGGGCCCGGCCGGGGGTTCCGGTGGACGAAGTGCTCGCGCTGGTCGACGTGGTGCTGCGGGAGGCGGGGCTGACGCGGGCGGCCGTGCGGTCGCTGGCCACGCTCGACGTGCGGGCCGCCGAGCCGGGTGTCGCGGGCGCGGGTGCGGAGCTGGGGGTTCCGGTGCGGGGGTTCACGGCCGCGGAGCTGGCCGCCGTCCCCGTACCGCATCCGTCGGCGCTGCCGCTGGCCGCGACGGGCACGCCGTCGGTGGCGGAGGCAGCCGCGCTGCTGTCGGCGGGAGCGGGGGCAGGGGCAGGGGCCGGGGCAGGGGCCGAAGCGGGGTCAGGGGCTGAGGCCGGGGCTGAGGCCGAGGCTGGGGCTGGGGCCGGGGCCGGGGCCGGGGCTGGGGCTGGGGCCGGGGCCGGGGCCGGGGCTGGGGCCGGGGCCGGGGCCGGGGCTGGGGCAGTCGGGACTGCGGGGGCCACCGAGGCCGCCGAGGTCACCGAAGCCGTCGAGGCCTCCGGGGGCGCGCGGGCCGTGCTGCTCGTGCCGAAGCGGAAATCCCGGCGCGTAACGTGCGCGATTGCCACATGTGTACCGATTTATCCGCACGAACATGCCCCAGACGTACGGTTGTTGCCCCTGACTCACGGGTACATCGCTGGCGAGCCTGGCTCACCCCCCACCATCCCCACCCCCCACACGACGGCGGCCATGGACACGCACACGCACGCGCATACCGACGCCCACGACCTGCGCCACCACGGTGACGCCGAGGTCCGGGACGAGAAGTTGATCGATCTCGCGGTCAACGTCCGGACGAACACCCCACCGGACTGGCTGCGGAAGAGAATCGCCGATTCGCTGACCGGCCTCGCGGCCTATCCCGACGGCCGGGCCGCGCGGGCCGCGGTCGCGGTGCGGCACGATCTGCCGACCGGCCGGGTGCTGCTCACGGCCGGTGCCGCGGAGGCCTTCGTGCTGCTCGCGCGGGCTCTGCCGGCGCGCCGGCCCGTGGTGGTGCACCCGCAGTTCACCGAGCCGGAGGCGGCGCTGCGCGACGCCGGGCACGAGGTGGGCCGGGTGCTGCTGCGCGCGGAGGACGGTTTCCGGCTGGATCCGGCGATGGTGCCCGAGGACGCGGATCTGGTGGTGATCGGGAACCCCACGAACCCGACCTCCGTCCTGCATCCCGCCGCCTCGATCGCCGCCCTGGCCCGGCCGGGGCGGACGCTCGTGGTCGACGAGGCGTTCATGGACGCGGTGCCGGGCGAGCGGGAGTCGCTGGCCGGGCGGACCGACGTGCCGGGGCTCGTGGTGCTGCGCAGCCTCACCAAGACCTGGGGGCTCGCGGGCCTGCGGATCGGGTACGTGCTCGCCGAGCCGGAGACGATCGCGCTGCTCGAACGGGCGCAGCCGCTGTGGCCGGTGTCGACGCCGGCGCTGGTGGCGGCGGAGGCCTGCATGTCGCGGGCGGCGCTCGCGGAGGCCGAGCACGCGGCGCACCGGATCGGTGTGGAGCGGGCGCATCTGCTCGCCGGTCTCGCGGAGTTCGACGAGGTGCGGACGGTCGACGGGGCGGAGGGTCCGTTCGTCCTGCTGCGGATCGAGGGCGCGGACGCGATACGGGACCGGCTGCGGCTGCTCGGTTTCGCGGCCCGCCGGGGCGACACGTTTCCGGGGCTCGACCGGAACTGGCTGCGGCTCGCGGTCCGGGACCGGGCGACGACGAACCGTTTCCTTCAGGCCCTGGACCAGGCGCTCCTGCTGGGCGGCTGACCGGCGCGTACGGGCGGCGGCAAGGGGTGCGGGGAGGGCGACGTCGTCACCGTCGCCCTCCCCGCACCCCTGCTTCCCCCGTTTCCCGTGCTTCCCCTCTTTCCCCGCTTCCCCTGATTCCCCTACGTCTCCGGCACCCCCCGGCGCCTCCCCCTCTGGCCGTCAGCCGCGCGAGCGGCGCGAGCGGGTGACCGCCAGCGCGCCGCCGCCTGCCACCAGGAGGGCGAGCGCGCCCGCCGCGATGTAGGTGGTGGAGGAGCTGCCGCCGGTCTCGGCGAGGTTCTCGGTCGGGGTGGTGCCGCCGTTGTTGGTCTTCACGCCGCCGTCGCTGCTCGGCTCGACGGTGGGCCGCTGCGTGGGCTGCTCTGAGGGCCGCTCGCTGGGCTCCTGGGTGGGCTGCTCGGTCGGCTTCTCGGTCGGCTGCTCCGTGGGCTCCTTGGTGGGCTCCTCCGTCGGGGCCGGGCCCTCGGGCGTCTCGCAGGTCGCCTCGGCGAGCGTCACGGTGCCGTCGACCTTGGCCACGCCCAGCTTCAGCGGGTCGACCTCCACCTTGAGTTCGAGGGCCGTCGCCGCCGCGGTGCGGGAGGTCGTGGAGGTGCGGGAGAGGTCCAGGGTGACCTGGCCGATGCCCGGCACGGTCACCTGGGTGCGGCCTGCGGTGGAGAGGGTGGTCTTCTTGCCGAAGACGGTCACGTGCCCGAGGACGTTGGACGCGGCGACCGGCTTCTTCCCCACCTCGCACAGCGCCTTGGACGTGACCTTCTCGACCTCGATGAGGGAGAGCAGCGGAATGCCGGGGACGTGGACCTGTGCCTTGACCAGGTTCACGTACCCCTCGGCCTTCTCCTCGTCCACGGTGGCCTTGGAGGTGGCGACATCGGCGGCGAGGATGTCGATCGGCTCTCCGCCCTCGGCCCCCTGCACCTTCACCGTGAGCGCGGTCTCGCTCTCGGTCTCGGGTGCCTTGACCTCGTTGAGGGAGGCGCGCACCGGCACCTTCACCGTCTCGCCGAGGAGGGAGACGTCGAGGCCGGCCCGCAGGACGACGGCGGTGGCACGCCCTTCGCCGCCCGTGGCGTGCGCCGCCGGGGCCGCGAGGAGCACGGGGCCGACGGCCAGGGCGGCGACGGTCGCGGCGGCGGCGGTGCGGCGTACGGGCGCGCGGAAGGTGTTGCTGTTCAAGATGGTGGAACCCCCACAAGAGACATGGCGTCGCCGGCCGCTCACCACGGGGACGGTGGGTCGGCGCGGCCTCGGCGACTTGAGACACCGGAATCTTTACGCACGGAGAGTGAACCGACAGTCGCCTGACGCGAGTTCACTCCAAAGGGGGGTTTCCGTGTTCATATTCGATTCTTCTCGACACAACCGTTCCCGCACGCCCCGCGTCTTTCGTACGAGCGGACGCATCCGGGCGCATCCAGGGGCATCCAGGGGAGCGCGGGGAAAGGTGAAAACGAGCCGCCGCGGCTTCGGGTAACGGATCGTCAACCCGGCGCCTCGGGCGCTGTCAGCTCGCGCGCCAGTACCCGAGCGCGTGGACGCGCTCCTTGGGGAGGGCGAGCTCCTTGCGGGCGTACGCGGCGAGGGTGCGGGTCGTCGCGGTGTCGCAGGCGATCCAGACGTACGAGGCGGCGTCCGCGAGTTCGGGCAGCTCGGCCTTCACGCGGGCGATCAGCTCGGCGCCGCCGCCCTGGCGCGGGATCCGGCGCAGCTCGTGGCGGTCGGGGTCGAGGCGGACCGGCAGCTCGTCGTCGGAGGCGTGCTGCGTCTCGAACCAGACGGTGGCGGGGACGCCGGGGAGCGCGTCGAGCAGGGAGTTGACCGCGGGCAGGGAGGCCGGGTCGCCGACCACGAGCAGCCGCTCGGGGAGCGGGTCGGGCGCCTCGAAGCCGGTGCCCTGGAGCGTGGCGTCCACGGCGTCGCCGGGGGCGCAGGTGCGGGCCCAGTGGCTGGCGACGCCGTCGTGGAGGGCGAATTCGAGGCTGAAGGTGCCCGCCGCGAGGTCGGGGTCGACCAGGGTGTACGCCCGCTGGTGCGGCTTGCCCGCGTCGTCGAACCAGAGGCGGACCCACATCGTCGGGTGGACGCCGGCCGCGGCGAGCAGGCCGCCGTCCGTGAAGTGCACCCTGCGGTAGTCCTCGGTGACCTGCTCGGCCCCCGTCACCGTGAACGTGAAGTCCTTGCCCCGAAACAGCTTGAGGACCGCCCCCTGCCAGCCATGCCCCACCGTGATCTCCTCCCCTGGACTCCTGTAGATTTACTTAGGTCAGCCTAACCTAAGGTTCTGGAAAAGTTACGGACGGGAGCGGGGTCTCCGTGAGCATCGAGGTCTACCGGGACGCCTGGGGCGTCCCCCATCTGCGCGCCACGGACCCGGAGGAACTCGCCTTCGCCCAGGGGCGGGTGACCGCCCGGGACCGCGCCTGGCAGCTGGAGGTCGAGCGGCACCGGGCCCAGGGCACCACGGCCGCCTTCCTCGGCGCCGGCGAGCTCGGCTGGGACGCCTTCGCCCGGCGGGCCCGGCTCGCCGACACCGCCCGCCGCTGCCACGAGCGGCTCGAAGCCTCCGACGCGCCGACGGCCGCCTGGGTCCGGGCGTACGTGGACGGGGTCAACGCCGGCCTGGCCGACGGGGCCCGACGCGCACCCGAGTTCGCGGAGACCGGCCTCGCGCCCGGCCGGTGGGAGCCGTGGACCCCGCTCGCCGTCTGGCTCTCCACCCACATCCTCTTCGCCGGCTTCCCCACCAAGCTGTGGCGGGAGCAGGTCGCCGCGCGGCTCGGCGAGGAGTGGACGGAGCTCTTCGCGACGGACGGCCCCGGCACCGCGGGCTCCAACGGCTGGGTGGTGTCCGGCGAACGGACCGCGAGCGGCGCGGCCCTGGTGGCCGGCGACCCGCACCGGTTCATCGAGGCGCCGGGCGTCTACCAGCAGATCCGGCTCGCCTGCCCCGCGTACGACGTGGTGGGACTCGCCGTGCCCGGCGTCCCCGGGCTCGCCCACTTCGGCCACACCGGCTCGGTGGCCTGGGCGATCACCAACGCCATGGCCGACTACCAGGACCTGTACCGCGAGCGGCTCCGCCGGCTCCCCGGCGGGGGCGTCGAGGCCCTCGGCCCCGAGGGCTGGCGCCCGGCCGCGGCGCACACGGAGACGATCGAGGTCGCGGGCGGCGAGCCCGTCGTGATCGAGGTCGTGGAGACGGACCGGGGTGCCGTGATCATCGGGACGGACGACGAACCCGCCGGCGGTTCCGCCGCCGAAATCGCCGCCGATGGCGCCGGGGATGCCGCCGGTGATGCCGCCACGTGGGAGGCGGTGAGTCTGCGGTACCCGCCCCGGGTCACCGGCGAGCTGGGCTTCGGCACCCTGCCCGGGCTGCTGCGCGCCCGGACCGTCGCGGACGTGGACACGGCCCTCGACGGCTGGGTCGAGCCCGTGAACGTCGTCCAGGCCGCCGACACCCGCGGCGGCCTGCTGCACCGGGTCGCCGGCCACGTACCCGTACGGGACCGGGCCAACTCGCTGCGGCTCGTACCCGCTTGGGACCCGGCGCACGCCTGGGAGCCCGGGCCCGCGCCGCTGCCCCGCGCCGAGGTCCGCGACCACGCCGTCATGGCCAACGCCCGGGGGCTCGCCGCGCCCCTCGGCGTCGAGTTCGCCCCGCCGCACCGGGCGGCCCGCATCGACGCGCTCCTCGGCGCCTCGGCGGAGTGGACCCCGGAGACGACGACCGCCGTCCACACCGACACCGACAACCCCTCGGCGGCCCGCCTCCTCGCGGTGGTCCGGCGGGTGGCCGAGGGCCTCTCCCCCACCGCGTCCGCCGTGCGCGGGCGGCTCCTCGGCTGGGACCGGCGGATGGCGGCGGAGAGCACCGACGCGGGCCTGTACGCGGCCGTCCGGGGCGCCGCCGTGCGGCGGCTCGCCGGGCACGAGGCCTTCGCGGCGCTGCGCGAACCCGCCCCGTACCCCGAGCTGTTCCGCCCCTGGCTGGCCCTCGGGCCCCGGGTCGCCTTCGCCCTGGAGACCCTGCTCACGGCCGGTCCCGTGCCGGCCGGGGACGTCGACCGGATCGTGCGCGAGGCCCTGGAGGAGACCGGGGCCGGCGAGCCGCCCGCCGCCTGGGCCGTGACCCACCGCCTCGCGCCCTGGCAGGCGCTCCCCGACGCCGACGACGCGCAGTGGCCGGGGCTCGCCGGGGACCACGACTGCGTCCTGTCCACGTCCAGCGTGCCCGGCTGGACCGACCGCAGCGCCCGCGCCTCGGCCGCCCGCTACGTCTGGGACCTCGCCGACCGCGAGCGGAGCCGCTGGATCGTGCCGTTCGGGGCGTCCGGGGTGCCCGGCGACCCGCACCACCGCGACCAGCTCCCCCTGTGGCTGCGGGGCGAACTCGCCCCCGTCACCACCGACTGGAACCGACTCGCCCCCGAACCCGCCCCCGAACACACCGCAGAGCACGAGGAATCACGATGACCACCGCCACCAGCGTGTACGAGCAGGCCGTCGAAGGCTTCGGCACCGTCCGCGTCTCCCCCGTCGACCCCGACCGGGACGCCCCCCTCCTGCACGCCTGGGTGAACGAGGACCGGGCCCGCTTCTGGGGCATGGGCGGCACCACCGTCGAGCAGGTGCGGGAGATCTACGCCCACCTCGACTCGCTGACCACGCACCACGGTTACCTGGTCAGCCGGGACGGGGAGCCGGTCGCGCTCTTCCAGACGTACGACCCCGAGGCCGACCGGGTCGGCGAGTGCTACGAGGTCCGTCCCGGCGACATCGGCGTCCACCTGATGCTCGCCCCGAGCGCCTCCCCCGAGCCGGGCTTCTCGGCGCGGCTCCTCGGGGTGCTGATCGACTTCTCGCTGCGCGACCACGCCCGTGTGGTCGTCGAGCCGGACGCCGCCAACGAGAAGGCGATCGCCCGGATGGTCCGGCTCGGCTTCGCGCTGGGCCCGGAGGTCGTCCTGCCCGAGGTGGACCTGCCGGAGGTCTTCATCCCGGAGAAGCGGGCGCGGCTCGCCTTCCTCACCCGCTGACCGGCGCGCCGACCGGCGGGGTGGTCAGCCCACCACCCGGCCGTTGACGACGACCCGGCGCGGCGCCGCGAGGACGCGGACGTCCGCGCGCGGGTCCTCGCCGTAGACGACGAGGTCGGCGGGGGCGCCCTCCTCCAGGGAGGGGCGGCCGAGCCAGGCCCTGGCGCCCCAGGCGGTGGCCGAGAGCGCGTCGATCGGCGGGATGCCGGCCCGGGTCAGCTCCTCGACCTCCTCGGCGACGAGCCCGTGGGCGAGGGAGCCGCCCGCGTCGGTGCCGACGAAGACGGGGACGCCCGCGTCGAAGGCTGCGCGGACGGTGTCGTACCGCCGCTCGTGCAGCCGGCGCATATGGGCCGACCAGCGCGGGAACTTCTCCTGGCCGCCGTCCGCGAGGTGCGGGAAGGTCGCGATGTTCACCAGGGTCGGGACGATGGCGACGCCGCGCTCGGCGAAGAGCGGGATCGTGTCCTCGGTGAGGCCGGTGGCGTGCTCGACGCAGTCGATGCCCGCCTCGACGAGGTCCCGGAGCGAGTCCTCGGCGAAGCAGTGCGCGGTGACCCGGGCGCCGAGCCGGTGCGCCTCGGCGATGGCCGCCTCGACCTCGGGGCGCGGCCAGCAGGCGGTGAGGTCGCCCGCCTCGCGGTCGATCCAGTCGCCGACGAGCTTGACCCAGCCGTCGCCGCGCCGGGCCTCCCGGCCGACGTACGCGACGAGGTCGGCGGGCTCGATCTCATGGGCGTAGTTGCGGATGTAGCGGCGGGTGCGGGCGATGTGCCGGCCCGCGCGGATGATCTTCGGGAGGTCCTCGCGCTCGTCGATCCAGCGGGTGTCGGAGGGCGAACCGGCGTCCCGGATCAGCAGCGTGCCCGCGTCCCGGTCGGTGAGGGCCTGCTTCTCGCTGGTGGCCTCGTCGACCGGACCGTGCCGGTCGAGTCCGACGTGGCAGTGGGCGTCGACCAGGCCGGGCAGCGCCCAGCCCTCGACGGTCACCGCCTCGGCGGCGGGCCGGTCGTAGGTGATCCGCCCGTCGACGCACCAGAGTTCGTCCCGTACGTCCTCAGGGCCGACGAGCACCCGCCCCTTCACATGCAGCACCGCGTGATCGCTCATGTCTGCACTGTACGAGGGCGGGTGCCCGGGCCGTCGTCCTGTTGGGCAGCTGATGTCCCTTGACGGTTTCGCCGGGACGAAGATCCCTTTTGTACAGGTGGGCCAAGGGGGCGCGGGGCCGTCCGTCGGTAGTCTGATCGGGAGTTACGCCCGCACCGAACCGAGTCGAAGAAGGCACCGCCGTGACCGTGACACATCCGCTCCTGGACCTGGCCCCGCTGACCGCCGCGCATTTCGCGTCGATCGAGGGGCGGGTGGCCGCGCTGCTCTCCACGGAGCAGGACGTGGTGATCACCCAGGGCGAGGCGCTGCTTCCCCTGGAGGGGTGCATCCGCAGCGGGGCGCGGGCCGGTTCGACCGCGCTGAACGTCGTCACCGGTCCGTACGGGCAGACCTTCGGCAACTGGCTGCGGGACTGCGGGGCGACCGTCGTCGACCTGGAGGTGCCCTTCCACACGGCGGTGACGGCCGCGCAGGTGGAGCAGGCGCTCGCCGAGCACCCGGAGATCGACTTCGTGTCGCTCGTGCACGCGGAGGCGGCGACCGGGAACACCAACCCGGTCGCGGAGATCGGCGAGGTCGTCCGGGCGCACGGCGCGCTGTTCTACCTGGACGCGGTGGCGTCGATCGGCGCGGAGCCGGTGCTGCCGGACGCGTGGGGCGTGGACATGTGCATCATCGGCGCGCAGAAGGCGATGGGCGGCCCCGCGGGCGTGTCGGCGGTCTCGGTGAGCGCGCGGGCCTGGGAGCGGTTCGCCGCGAACCCGGCCGCGCCGCGCCGCTCGTACCTCTCCCTCCTGGACTGGAAGGAGCGGTGGATCGACGGCGGCCGGAAGGCGCTGCTGCACGCTCCGGCGCAGCTGGAGATGCTGGCCCTGGAGGCCTGTGTGGAGCGGATCGAGGCGGAGGGTCTGGACGCGCTGATGGCCCGCCACGCCTCGGCGGCGGCGGCGACCCGGGCGGGTGCGTTGGCCCTGGGCGGCGGTCTGGCGCCGTACGTGCACGAGGCGAGGGACGCGGCCCCGGTCGCGACGACGCTGCGCGCGCCGGCGGGAGTGGACGCCTCGGAGCTGGTCGCGAAGGCGCTGGCCGCCGATCCGTCGCTGCCGCTGATCGCGGGCGGCGGGGCGCTGGCCGGGGAGATGATCCGGGTCAACCACTACGGGGTGGACGCGACTCCGGGTGTCGTGCAGTCCTCGCTGGCCGCGCTGGGCGCGGCGCTCGGCGACACGGGCCGCACGGTGGATCTGGAGGGCGCGCGGCGCGCGGTCACGGAGGCCTGGAAGTAGGAGGGACGACAGCGAGGGCGGGGTCCGGCGGCCGGACCCCGCCCTTCGTCGTGTGCGGCACGGGCGGGACGACACCTACAGCGCGGGGTAGTCGGTGTAGCCGCGGTGGTCGCCGCCGAAGAAGGTGGCGGTGTCGGGGGTGTTGTACGGGCCGCCGGCCTTGAGCCGCGCCGGCAGGTCGGGGTTGGCGAGGAACAGCGCCCCGTACGCGACGAGGTCGGCGGTGCCGTCCTCGATCAGGGCCAGGGCGTCGGCCCCGGTCGGCCCCGGGTCCCTGGCCGGGTTCAGGATGAAGGTGCCGGAGAAGGCCTTGCGCAGGGCGAGGGTCAGCTCGCGGACCTCGGGCGTGGGCTCCGTGAGGTGCAGGTAGGCGATGCCGATCGGGTCGATGGCCTCGACGAGGGCCGGGTAGATGTCGGCGGTGTCGGTCTCGGCGATGTCGTTGTAGGTGTTGGCCGGGGAGATGCGCAGGCCGGTGCGCTCGGGGCCGATCTCGGCGGCGACGGCCTTGACGACCTCGACGGCGAAGCGGATGCGGTTCTCGACCGGGCCGCCCCACTCGTCGGTGCGCAGGTTGGAGTTGGTGGAGAGGAACTGCTGGATCAGGTAGCCGTTGGCGCCGTGGATCTCGACGCCGTCGAAGCCGGCCTCGATCGCGTTGCGGGCGGCGGTGGCGAAGCCGGCGATCGTCTCCTGCACCTCGTCGGCGGCGAGTGCGCGCGGGGCGACGAAGTCGATGAGGCCGGAGCCGGCGAAGAGCTGTCCCGCGGGGGCGACCGCGGAGGGGCCGACGGGGTGGAGGCCGCCGCCGAGGACCTGGGGGTGGCTGATCCGCCCGGCGTGCATCAGCTGGACGAAGATCCGGCCGCCGCGCTCGTGGACGCCGTCGGTGACCTCGCGCCAGGCCGCGATCTGCTCGTCGCTGTGCAGGCCGGGGGTGTTGGGATAGCCCTGACCGATCGCGGTCGGCTGGGCGCCCTCGGTGATGATGAGGCCGGCGGAGGCGCGCTGGGCGTAGTACTCGGCGACGAGCGCGGTGGGGGTGCGACTGTCGGCCTCGGCCCGGCTGCGGGTCATGGGGGCCAGGGCGATGCGGTTGGCGAGACGGGTGCCGGCGAGGTCTACGGGGTCGAAGGCAGTGGTCATGGCGGTTCCCTCACATCATTATGTGGTCGGCCAACTAATTGAGCCGTTGCCACTGTAACGCATTCATTGGCCGACCAAGGTAATCTTCTGGGAGAGCCGTCCCGAGGAGCCACGATGAACGGAACCGACCCCGTCTGTACCGAGCCCCGCGCCGCGGCGCCGGTCGGTGTGTGCGGCGAACCGCTGCCGACCGCCGCCCGCGGCGGACCCGTCAGCCACGCTCTGGCGCGGGTCGCCCGGATGCACCGGATCGCCATGGGGAGGCGGCTGCGGGAGCTCGGCCTCTACCCGGGCCAGGAGCTGATGATGATGCGCCTGTGGGACTCCGGGCCGGTCCGCCAGTCCGAGCTGATCCAGTCCCTGGGCCTCGACCCCTCGACGGTGACGAAGATGCTCCAGCGCCTGGAGCAGTGCGGCCACGTCCGCCGCCGCCCTGACCCCGCCGACCGGCGCGCGGTCCTCGTCGAGGCGACGGACGACGGCCTGGCGCTGCGCGCCGGGGTCGAGGGCGCCTGGCAGGGCCTGGAGGAACTGTCGCTCGGCCGGCTCGGCCCGGCCGACCGGGACGAGCTGGCCCGCCTGCTCGGGCTGGTCGCGGAGAACCTGCGCGAGGAGGCGGGCGAGGAGGGCGACTGCCCGCCCCTGCCGAAGGGCTGCTGAGGGCGGGGTTCCCGCCGCCGTGCGGGCGGGGGCTTTCGCCGCCTTGCGGGCGGGGGCTCCCGCCGTGCGCGGGCTCAGCCCGCGAGGACGTCCAGGACCCGGTCGACGTCCGCCGCCGTGTTGTAGAGGTGGAACGACGCCCGCAGGTTGCCCGCGCGGGCGGAGAGCAGCACGTCGGCGTCGCGGAGCGCGTCCGCCCGGTCGCCGAGGCCGGGGATGGCGACGACCGTCGAGTCGTCCATGACCGGCGCGTGGCCGAGCTCGACGAGTCCGGTGCGGAAGCGGGCCGCGAGCCCCTTGTTGTGGGCCTCGATGCGGTCGATGCCGATCTCTTCGAGCAGCGCGAGCGAGCGGGCCGCCCCGTGGTACGAGAAGAAGGCCACGGGCTCGTCGAAGCGGCGCGCGGAGCGGGCCAGTTCGCGGACCGGGCCGTAGCTGTTCACCCACAGCTCCTCGCCCGTGACCCAGTTGGCGTGGATCGCGAGCAGCGAGTCCTGCGCCTCCTCGGTGACGGTGAGGAAGGACGCGCCGCGCGGGCAGAGCAGGTACTTGTAGGCGCCGGCGACCGTGTAGTCCCACTCCCCCGCGTGCAGCGGCAGCCAGCCGGCCGACTGCGTGGCGTCCAGGAGCGTCCGGGCGCCGTGGGCCGCCGCCGCGGCCCGTACCGCCGCGAAGTCGACCGTGCGGCCGTCCGCCGACTGCACGGCCGAGAAGGCGACGAGCGCGGTCTCGGGACGGACGGACTCGGCGAGCTGCTCCAGGGGCACGAAGCGGGTCTTGAGGTCGCCGCGGATCGTGAACGGGGTGATGACGGAGGAGAACTCGCCCTCGGGGAAGAGGATCTCGGAGCCCGCGGGCATCGACTGGGCGATCATCCCGCAGTGCACGGCGACGGAGCTGCCGACGGAGACGCGCTCGTGCGGGACGTGGGCGAGCCGCGCGAAGGCCGCCCGGGCCTCGTCGACGATCGCGAAGCTGCCCGCGCCGTCCGAGCGGCCGTCGGCGGTCTGCTCGGCGAGGAGCGTGACGGCGTCGATCGTCCGGCGGGGCAGCAACCCGCAGGCGGAGGTGTTCAGATAGGTCTTCTTGGGCGCGAACTCGGCGCCGCCGAGCGGCTGGTCCAGGGAATCCATGTCCCCACCCTGGAGTCCCCGCGATCACCCGTCAATGGCGATTCGACCGCGGGGAACCCCCAAGCCGCGCTTATCTGCGCAGGTCAGAGCGGGTGGGGCTGAGTACGGCCGGGTACGGCGCGATCCGGCCTGATGCGACCCGGCCCGGCCCGGCCCGGTGCGGTGCGGCCTGGACCGGTGCGGCCTGGACCGGCCCGGTGCCGGCCTGGACCGGCCCCGTGCGGCCGTCAGGCCTGCGGGACCTCGCAGCCGTCCGGGCCACAGGCCTCGGCGTCGGCGTCGCCGCCGACCGGCTGGAGGGCGCGGCCCTGCCAGGCCTGCTCCAGGGCCTGGGTGAAGACCTCGGCGGGCTGGCCGCCGGAGACGCCGTAGCGGCGGTCGAGGACGAAGAACGGCACGCTGTTGGCGCCGAGTTCGGCGGCCTCGCGCTCGTCCTCCCGTACGGCGTCGGCGTAGGCCGACTCGTCGGCGAGGACGGCCCGGACCTCGGCCTCGTCGAGACCGGCCTCCACGCCGAGCGCCGCCAGGGTCTCGGTGTCGAAGACGGAGCGCTCCTCGGCGAAGTTGGCGCGGTAGGCCAGGTCGAGCAGCTCGCCCTGCCGGCCGCGCTCCTTGGCGAGGTGGAGCAGCCGGTGGATGTCGAAGGTGTTGCCGTGGTCGCGGCCGTCGACGCGGTAGCCGAGGCCCTCGGCGTGCGCGTTCGTGGCGACGTGCGCCTCCATGGCGCGGGCCTCGTCGAGGGTCCGGCCGTACTTCTTCGCCAGCATCTCCAGGACCGGGCCCGTGTCGCCCTTGGCGCGGTGCGGGTCGAGCTCGAAGGAGCGGTGCACGACCTCGACGTCGTCCCGGTGGGCGAAGGCCGCGAGGCCCTTCTCGAAGCGGGCCTTGCCGACGTAGCACCAGGGGCAGGCGATGTCGGACCAGATCTCGACGCGCATGGGACTTCTCTCCGAGGGGTTGCCGGTGGGGGTGTTCGTCGACGGGAACGCCCCCACCGGTCCGGTTCATTCCGCTTTCGGCGCGAGTGTGAGGCGGAGCACGAGGTGGTCGCCGGAGCGCGGGGAGTCCGGGTCGGGGGTCCAGCCGTGGGCCGCGTAGAAGCCCTGGGCGCGGTCGTTCTTCTCGAAGACCTCCAGGACGGCCGTGGTCACACCGGCGGCCCGCCAGGCCTCGACGCAGGCCGCGTGGAGGGCGCTGCCGACGCCCCGGCGCCAGTGGGCGGGGGCGACGTGCAGCTGGGAGAGGAACATGACGCCGTCGCGCTCGCCGTAGGCGGCGATCCCGGCGACCTCGCCCGCCTCGCCGCCCTCGCCCGCCTTGCCGCCCTTGCCGCCCTCATCGCTCTCGCCGTCCAGCTCCGCGCACAGCACGGCCCCGCGCTCGATCGCGCCCGCCCACCCGGCCCGGCTGCGGGCCAGCTCCTCGGGGCCCGCGTAGTCGGACTCGGGGAGGTGGCCGCGGTAGTAGGTGGCCCGGGCCTCGGCGTGGAGGGCGGTGACGGCGTCGAGATCGGTGGCGGTCGCGTATCGGATCATGAAGGTTCAGGACGCGGCGGCGCGCGATCCGGTTCCGGAGGGCTCGCCCTGGACGGCGGTGAGGCGGCTGAAGGAGCTCCGGTACGCGCTCGGGGTGAGGCCGGTGCGCCGCAGCAGGTGCTGCCGGAGCGAGTCGCCCGTGCCGAGGCCGCTCGCGCGGGCCACCTGCTCCATGCCGAGGGAGGTCGCCTCCAGGAGCTCCTTGGCCCGCTCGACGCGCTGGTGGAGCAGCCATTGGAGCGGGCTGACCCCCGTCTCGGCGTGGAAGCGGCGCGAGAGGGTGCGGACGGAGGTCCCGGCGTGCCGGGCGAGGTCGGTGAGCGTGAGCGGTTCGTCGAGGCGTCCCATGGCCCACGCGCGCGTGTCGGCGAAGGAGATCCCGCGCTCGGGCGGCAGCGGGGTCTGGGTGAACTGGGTCTGGCCGCCGGGCCGTACGGGCGCGACGAGGGCGAGCCGGGCGACGGTGTTGGCGACGGCGGCGCCGTGGTCGGTGCGGATGACGTGGAGGCAGAGGTCGATGCCCGCCGCGTATCCGGAGGAGGTGAGGAGGGGGCCGTCCTGGACGAAGAGGACGTCGTCCTGGAGGTCGACGGCCGGGTGCCGCTCGGCGAGCAGTTCCCGGTACGCCCAGTACGTCGTCGCCGCCCGGCCGTCGAGCAGCCCGGCCTCGGCGAGCGCGAACGCGCCGGTGCAGATGGAGGCGATCCGCTTGCCCGCGGCGGCGGCGCGGCGCAGCGCGTCGAGGATGCGGGGGTCGGGGTCCTTGTACGAGCCGCTGCCCGCGAGGACCAGGGTGTCGGCGGTGTCCACGGCGTCGAGGCCGTGCGGGACGAGCAGGTCGAGGCCGCCGGTGGTGGCGACGGGACCGGGGTCGGGGGCGCAGATGACCGTCTCGTACCCGGGTCCGCCGTCGATCTCGACCTTGCCGAACAGCATCTCGGGGATGGCGAGGTTGAACATCGAGACGGGCGGTGCGGCGATCACGGCGACGCGCTGGACGCGCGGAGTGCGGGAGGCACGGGAGGCATGCGAGGCACCGGGGGCATGGGAAGCATGGGAAGAGCGCGAGGCAGGGGACGGGGCCGGCATGGCCAGAACCTCCGGGCATATGGCATTCGGGCCACTACTCTACGTCCGCGCCGGTCACGAAGGTGGGGACATGTCATCGACCGACCTCACCGAAGCCCCCACCGTCCGCCCCCGCACTCCCGGCAGAACACCCTCCCCGGCTCCGGCCCTTGCCGCCGCGACACTCGGTTTCGCCCTCATCACCCTCGACACCTCGGTGGTCAACGTCGCCCTCCCGGCGATCGGCGCCGACCTGGGCACGGGCATGACCGGTCTCCAGTGGGTGGTCGACGCGTACACGCTGGTGTTCGCCGCGCTCCTGCTGTCCAGCGGGGCGCTCGCCGACCGGGTCGGGGCGGGCAGGGCGTACGGGATCGGGGTCGTCGTCTTCACCCTCGCCTCGGCCGCCTGCGGTCTCGCCCCCGGGCTCCCCTCCCTGCTCGCCGCCCGGGCGGTGCAGGGCGCTGCGGCGGCCGTGATGCTGCCGGCCTCGCTCGCCCTGGTGCGCGAGGCGTACGGCGATCCGGGGCGGCGGGCCCGGGCGGTGTCGCTGTGGGCGGCCGGCGGGACGGTCGCGGTGGCGCTCGGCCCGGTCGTCGGCGGGGCGCTGACGACGGCCTGGAGCTGGCGCGGGATCTTCTTCGTGAACCTGCCGCTCGGGCTCCTCGCGCTCGTCCTGCTGACCCGGGTGGCGCGCTCCGAGCGGCGGCCCGCGCCGCTCGACGTGCCGGGGCAGTTGACGGCGATGACGGCGGTCGGCGCGCTGACCTTCGCGGCCATCGAGGGTGGCACGGAGGGCCGTTGGGCGCTGGCGGTGGCGGCCGTCGCCCTGCCCGCCTTCCTGCTGATCGAGGCGCGGCGGCGCCATCCGATGGTGCCGCTGGGGCTGTTCCGGAACAGGACGGTGGCGGTGGCCGTGACGGCGGGGGCGGCGAACAGCGTGGCCTTCTACGGGACGGTGTTCGTCTTCAGCCTCTTCTTCCAGCAGGTGCTCGGGCTCTCGGCGCTGGGCGCGGGGCTGATGTTCCTGCCCATGACGGGGCTGCTCGCGGGGGTGAACCTCCTGTCGGCGAAGGTCGCGGCGCGGCACGGGGCGAGGCTGCCGATCGTGGTGGGCCAGGTGGTCGCGGTGGCCGGGCTGCTCGGCCTGCTCACCGTGGACGCGGACTCCTCCCGCGCGGCCCAGGCCCTGCTGCTCGTGCCGATGGCGCTGGGCGCGGGCTTCTCGCTGCCGCCGCTGATCGCCTCGATGATGGAGGCGGTCCCGGCGGAGCGCGCGGGCACGGCGGCGGGGCTGCTCAACGCGATCCGGCAGACGGCGGGCGCGCTCGCGATCGCGGTCTTCGGCTCGCTGGCGGCCCGCGACATGACCGACATGGCGACGGCCCTGCGGGCGAGCCTGCTGATCAGCGCGGGCCTGCTGACCCTGACGGCCCTGGCCTCGCTGTGCCTGCCGGGCCGCCGGACCCGCTGAGCGGGTGCGGCGGGGGCAGCGGATCCAGCGGGTCCAGCAGGCGCGGCGGGTCCAGCGGGTGCGGCGGGCCCAGCGGGTGCGGCGGGCCCAGCAGGTCCAGGCGGGACCAGGGGATCCAGCGGATGCGGGTTCAGGCGCCCTTGCGGTACTGACCCGGCGCCACGCCGTACTCCCGCTTGAAGGCCTTGGCGAAGGCGAACTCCGAGGAGTAGCCGGAGCGTTCGGCGACGGCGCGGAGGGGGAGGTCGTCCGAGCGCAGGAGGCGGCCGGCCGCCGTCATGCGCCACCAGGTGAGGTACGCGAGGGGGGAACGGCCGACGAGGGCGGTGAAGCGGCGGGCGAAGGCCGCCCGGGAGAGGCCGCCGAGGGCGCCGAGCTCCTCGACCGTCCAGGCCCTGGCCGGGTCGTCGTGGAGGGCCCGGAGGGCTCCGGCGACCACCGGGTCGCTCAGGGCGGCCGACCAGCCCGTGGAGCGGTCGGCGCCGACACCGAGCCACCACGTGCGCAGCAGGTAGAGGAGCAGGGTGTCGAGCAGGGCGGGCACGATCGCGTCGGATCCCGGCTGGGGTTCGGCGAGTTCGGCGCCGAGCAGGTCGACGGCGGCGCGCAGCCGGCCGTGGGCGCCGATCCGGGCGGGGAGGTGGACGTACGGGGGGAGCTCGGTGAGGAGCGGGTGGGCGCGGGTCCGGCTGAGCTGGTAGGCGCCGCAGAGGAGCAGGGTCTCCTCGGCGCCGATCGGGCCCCGGTCGGGCGCGGTGGGCCAGGAGCCGTCGGGTGCGGGCAGGGCGTCGACGAGCGGGGTGTCCGGCCGGTCGGCGAGGCCGTGGCCGGTGCCGTGGGCGAGGAGGACGACGTCGCCGGGGCCGAGTCTGACGGGGGCGTCGTCCGGGGGCAGGAGCCAGGCGGTCCCCTGGAGGACGACGTGGAATCCGGCGCCCCTGCTCGGGGAGAAGCGGAATCCCCAGGGCGCGAAGCGGACCGTGCGGGAGGAGTGGGGCCGGCCGGTGCGCATGGCGGCGATGGCATCGCTCAGTACGTCCATCCCGGCACCGTACTCCTCACGCCTCACTCCTCGTCGAGGGCGGCGAGACGATCGGACATGGACGGGAGTCATGAGGATATGGATCGTCTTGCCGCGCCCTCCTACGGTCGAGGCATGACGACGACAACAGGCAGGACGACCAAGGCGGTCCTCTTCCACGAGACCGGTGGCCCCGAGGTGCTGACGGTGGAGGAGGTGGCGCTGCCCGCCCCCGGGCCCGGTGAGGTGCTCGTACGGGTCGAGGCGATCGGACTCAACCGCGCCGAGGCGCTGTTCCGCGAGGGCACCTACTACTACCCGGCGACGCTGCCGGGTTCGCGGCTCGGCTACGAGGCGGCCGGTGTGGTGGAGGCGGTCGGCGCGGGGGTCACCGCGTACGCCCCCGGCGACCCGGTGATGGCGGCGGCCAACTTCGACTTCGGGACGTACGGCGTGTACGCGGAGCGGGTGGTGCTGCCGGAGGAGTACGTGGTGGCCCGGCCCGAGGGGGTGGACGCGGTGACGGCGGCGGCGGTCTGGCTGACGTACTTCACCGCGTACGGCGGGATGGTGCTGACCGGCGGGCTGCGCCCCGGCGACCACGTGGTGATCACGGGCGCGTCGAGCGGGGTGGGGACGGCCGCGATCCAGACGGCGCTGCGGATCGGTGCGGTGCCGATCGCCACCACGCGCGGCGAGGAGAAGCGGAAGCGGCTCCTGGAGCTCGGGGCCGCGCACGTGATCGTGACGGACACCGAGGACGTGGTGGAGGAGGTGCGGCGGATCACCGGCGGGGCGGGCGCGGACCTGGCGTTCGACGCGATCGGCGGGCCCGGTTTCGCCCGGCTCGGGGACGCGCTGCGGCCCGGCGGCACCGCCGTGCTGTACGGCTGGCTGGACCCGCGACCGGTCGAGTTGTCGATGAACTGGCCGCTGACCACGCACGGATACGCCAACGGGGCGCTCGCCAGGACCGAGGAGGGGCGCCGCCGCGCGGCCGGGTTCATCGGCTCGGGGCTGCGGGACGGCTCCCTGGCGCCGGTGATCGCCGAGACCTTCGAGGGTCTGGAGCGGATCACCGACGCCCATCGGCTGATGGAGTCCAACACGCACACCGGGAAGATCGTGGTGCGTGTGCGGCACTGAGGCAGGACACCCGCCGGACAGGCCCTACGGGTCAACGCCTCGGCAGGTCCAGCGGGTTGCCGTCGCGGAGCTCGGGCGGGAGCAGGTGGTCGGGGGTCGACTGGTACGTGACCGGGCGGAGCCAGCGCTCGATCGCGGTCGCGCCGACCGAGGTGCTGGTGGAGGTGGTCGCCGGGTAGGGGCCGCCGTGGTGCTGGGCGGCGGCGACGGCGACCCCGGTGGGCCAGCCGTTGACGAGGACGCGGCCCGCCAGCGGGGTGAGTTCGGCGAGGAGCGGGGCCGCGTCGCCGTCGTCGTCCTGCTCGGCGATGTGCAGGGTGGCGGTGAGGTTGCCGGGCAGGAGGCCGAGGACGGCGGTGATCTCCTCGCGGGAGGCGTAGCGGACGACGACGGTGACCGGGCCGAAGCACTCCTCCAGGAGGAGGTGGTGGTCCGTGGCCGCGGTGAGCCGGTCGGCGTCGACGGCGAGGACGCCGGCGCTGACCGTGTGCTCGCCGCCCGCGCCGGGGGTGACGGGGGTCAGGACCCCGTCGAGCGCGCCGCGCTCGGCGACGCCGCTGACGAAGGCGTCCCGCATGCGGTGGTCGAGCATCACGGCCGGTTCGGTCTCGCTGACCCCGGCGGTGAGCGCGGCGAGGAAGCGGTCGCCCGCCTCGCCCCGGGGGGCCAGGACGAATCCGGGCTTGGTGCAGAACTGGCCGGCGCCCAGGGTCATGGAGCCGGCAAGGCCCGCCCCGATCGCCTCGGCCCGCTCCTCGACGGCGGCGGTGGTGAGCACGACGGGGTTGAGGGAGCCGAGTTCGCCGTGGAAGGGGATCGGTACGGGCCGGGCGGCCGCGGCGTCGAAGAGCGCCCGTCCGCCGCGTACCGAACCGGTGAAGCCCGCCGCCGCGACGAGCGGGTGGCGGACGAGCTCCACGCCGGCGTCGAAGCCGTGGACGAGGACGACGACGTCCTCGGGCAGTCCTTCCTTGGCGGCGGCGCGGCGCAGCAGCGCGGCGCAGAGCTCGGAGGTGGCCGGGTGGTCGGGGTGGGCCTTGACCACCACGGGGCAGCCGGCCGCGAGGGCGCTCGCGGTGTCGCCGCCGGGGACGGAGAAGGCGAGCGGGAAGTTGCTGGCGGCGTAGACGGCGACGACGCCGAGCGGGATCTTCCAGCGGCGCATGTCGGACCGGGGCGGGGTGGCGTCCGTGTCGGGGAGGTCGATCCGGATGTCGAGGAAGGAGCCCTCCGTGACGACCTCGGCGAAGGCCCGCAACTGCGCGGTGGTTCGCGCGAGTTCGCCGGTGAGGCGGACGGGCCCGAGGGCGGTCTCGGCGTCGGCGGCCTCGATGACGTGCTCGCGCGCCTCGTCGAGGAGGTCCGCGGCGGTACGGAGGAAGGCGGCCCGCACCGTGCGGTCGGCGAGCGCGGCGCGGGCGCCGTGCGCGGACCGGACGGCCCGGTCGACCTCCTCCGCTGTGGCCTCCACCGCAACCTGCTCGCGCGACTTCCCCGTCCGGGGGTCCACACTCCACACTGGTTCTGCCGCCACCGCCACGCCCCTGTTCGCTATTCTGAACGCCGTTCCCGTAGATGAACGCGTCTGCGAGGGACTCTATTGACGGCCCGGCCGTCTCCACAAGGGGCCCGCCCGGCACGAGGGGTCCGCGCGGCCAGGGCGGCCGGGGCGGACCGGGGCGACCGCCGGGGCGACCGGACAACGGAAAAGGGGCGAGGGTCATGGCGACTGCCGACGCGGGTGGGGCGCAGGTGAAGTCCGCGGTGCGGACCGTGGAGCTGCTGGAGTACTTCGCCGGCCGGCCCGGCATGCACTCGCTCGCCGCCGTCCAGGAGGCCGTCGGCTACCCCAAGTCCAGCCTGTACATGCTGCTGCGCACGCTGGTCGAGCTGGGCTGGGTGGAGACGGACGCCACCGGCACGCGGTACGGCATCGGGGTGCGGGCGCTGCTCGTCGGCACCTCGTACATCGACGGCGACGAGGTCGTGGCCGCCGCCCGGCCGACGCTCGACCGGCTCTCCGACGACACCACCGAGACCATCCACCTCGCGCGGCTCGACGGCACCAACGTGGTCTATCTGGCGACCCGCCAGTCCCAGCACTATCTGCGGCCGTTCACCCGGGTCGGGCGCCGGCTGCCCGCGCACTCGACCTCGCTCGGCAAGGCGCTGCTCGCCACCCACACCGACGAGCAGGTGCGCAAGCTGCTGCCGGAGACCCTGCCGGCGCTGACCGAGCACACGATCACCGACCGCGAGAAGCTCATCGAGGAGCTGCACGTCATCCGCGAGCAGGGCTTCTCGGTGGACCGCGAGGAGAACACGCTGGGGCTGCGCTGCTTCGGGATCGCGATCCCCTACCGGACCCCGGCGCGGGACGCGATCAGCTGCTCGGTGCCGGTGGCGCGGCTCACCCCGGCCCACGAGCAGATGATCAAGGACGCGCTGTTCGACGCGCGGGACCGGCTGACGCTGGCGACCCGCCGCCTCTGAGCACCCTGCCTCGCGGTCACGCGGCCACGCGGTGACGCGGTGACGCGGCCAGGCGGCCACTCGCTCAGGCGCGGTCCGCGAGGGCCTTCTGCCACACCGGGCTGTCCACGTAGTGGTTGTCGTACTGCTCCGAGGAGGCCTTGATCTCCTCGAAGCTCGCCTCGCCGCGCATGACCCGGCCGAGGAGGCGCAGGTAGTCGAAGCGGGCCATCCCGGGGGTGAAGGCGAAGAGGACGTCGGCCTCGGCGCCGGGCGCCGCCGCGAAGGCGTGCGGGGTGTGCGGCGGGACCAGGAGGAAGTCGCCCTGCTCCAGGACGGTCAGCTCCTCGTCGACGAGGACCTGGAGCGAGCCGCCGAGGACGAAGAACATCTCCGAGGCCTTGGTGTGGAAGTGCGCCGGGGCGCCGACCGCGCCCTTCGCGAACGAGGAGCGGTAGCTCGTGAGCTGCCCGCCGGTGGTGTCGGAGTCGGCGAGGAGCGTCATCACGCTGCTCGGATCGGCGGTGGTCTCGGCGGTGGCGGCGCGGGTCAGGAGCGGGGCGAAGGTCGCGTTCTCGTTCATGATCACTACTTTAGTGAGTCATTGACCCGAAGGAATGGGTCAATCGATCATGAGAATCATGGGTCAATTCCACCCTCTGCGGAGGAGCGGCGGGACGGGGGTCGGAGGGCCTCTCCCCCGCGCGGCGGAGACGGTTCACCACACGGCAGGACGTGGCACCGGCGCCCGCCGCGGGAGCGTGAGGCCATGACATCGACCGCGCACTCCCTCACGCCGGCGCCCTCCGCCGCGCACCGCCCCACCGTCCTCCGCCGGGTGCTGCGCGTCCTCGCGATCGTCGCCTGCCTCCCGTACATCTCGCTCAAGGTCGTCTGGGTGGCGGGCGGCGAGATCGGCATCCCGGCCGGGAGCGTGCTCCTGGAGCACCGGACGATGCTCGCCGTCGCCAACTCGCTCTCGGTCCTCGCCGACGCCGCCGTGATCGTCCTCGCCCTGCTGCTCACCCAGGCGTGGGGCCTGCGGGTACGGGCCTGGCTGCTCGCCTTCCCCATGTGGGCGGCGACCGGGCTCCTCGCCCCGATCATGGCCGGGTACCCGGCGCAGCTCGCGGTCGCCCTCCTCACCGGTGACGAACGGGCCGCCGCCCCCAGCGAACCCTTCCTGGACGACTGGGTCTTCGCCGTCGTCTACGGCGGCTTCATCCTCCAGGGCCTCTCCCTCGGCACCCTCTTCGTCCTGTACGCGCGGGACCGCTGGGGCCACGTCTGGCACGGCCGGCTCGGCGAGCTCGCCGCCCGTACGTCCGGGCGCGGCGTGCGGGCCACCGCCCTGGCCGGCGCGGTGGTCGCGCTCGTCCCCGCGACCGTCCAGCTGATCTGGCTCTCCGGCTCGACCACGGGCCTCTCCGCCCGGCTGGCCGCCGAACGGGACTCCGACTTCTACGTCCTGGGCGGCGTCCACCTCGTCTTCCTCGCCGCCGCCGTCGTCTTCACCCTCTTCCTCGTCCTGCGGCGGCCCGCGCGGCTGAGGGTGCGGCCCGTCCTCTCCCTTGCCTGGGTCTCCACCGGCACCATGGGGTGCTGGGGCGCGTACATGTCGCTCGTCTGCCTCCTGCCGGAGCCCGATCCCTCGAAGCAGGTCACGGCCCTCGCACAGCTGTCCTACGCTGGCCAGATGATCACCGGGTTCCTGCTGGCCGCGTGCGTGGCCGTGTACCTGCGGCGGCGGAGCGCCGAGGCGTGAGGCGGTGCGCGGCCGCCCTGTTCGGGCAGCGGGCCCGGCTGCGCTGGGTCCATCTGATCCTGGGCGGCGCCCTGTTCATGCCGTACTGGCTGGTCGGCACGGTCGTGGTGGGGGTCTTCCTCGACGCGCCGGGCGTGTTCGGGGGCAGTCTCGCCGTGCAGTTCGGGGCGTACGCGGTCGGGCTGCCGCTCGCCGCGGTCACCGCGCTCTTCCCGCTGGTCCGGCCGATGTCGGTGGCGGCGGTCCGGGCGCTGTGCGGGGTGCCGGCGGAGCGGCTCGCGGACGGCCCGGCCCGCGGCCGGGACGCGAAGGCCCGGACGGCCGGCTGGTTCACGCTGCACGTGGGCGCGGGCGCGCTGATCAGCGGGGCGTCCCTGGCCCTGCCGCCGTTCGCGGTGTCGGTGATGGCGCTGCCCTTCTCGCCGGCCCTGCGGGAGTCGGAGATCGGCCGGCGCTGGGGGCTCGACCAGGACTGGTGGGTCTGGGCGGCGCTCCCGGCGGGCCTGCTGATGCTGCTCGCACTCGCCGCCACCGCCGCCGCGACCGGTGCCCTGCTCGCGGGGCAGGCGCCCCGGCTGCTCGGGCCGAGCCCCGCGGACCGGCTCGCGGCCGCCGAGCGGCGCGCGGCGGAGGCGGAGTCGCGCAACCGGCTCGCCCGCGAGCTGCACGACTCGGTCGGCCACGCCCTGAGCGCGGTCACCCTCCAGGCGGGCGCGGCGCGCCGGGTCCTCGACACGGGTGCCGCGGCCGACCTGGACTTCGTCCGGGAGGCGCTGACCGCGATCGAGGAGACCACCCGGCGCACGGTCGGGGAGCTGGACTGGGTCCTCGGCCTGCTGCGGCGCGGCGAGGAGGTCGAGGAAGGCGTGGGCCCGGGGCTCGACGCCCTGGAGGCCCTCGTGCGGGGCGCCGGACCGCGGGTGGCGCTGACGGTGGGCGGAGACCTCGCCCCCGTATCGGAGGCGCTGTCGCGGGAGGCGTACCGGATCGTCCAGGAAGGGCTGACGAACGCGGCCCGGCACGCGGGCGGCACGCCCGTCACCGTACGGCTCGACGCCCGTACCGAGGAGTTGGAGATCGTCATGGAGAACCCCCTGCCCGAGCGGCCCCCGGTCGCCCGCCCGCACGGCGGGCGCGGCCTGCGCGGGGTCGGCGAACGGGCCAGGCTGCTCGGCGGCACCGCCGAGGCGGGCCCGGCGGACGGCATGTGGCGGCTCGCGGTGAGGATCCCCCGGTGAGCGCGGTGAACGCGGTGAACGCGGTGAGCTCCGTGAGCGCGGCGAGTACGGCGAGTACGGCCGGCGCGGCGATTCGGGTGGTGCTCGCCGACGACGAGCGCATGGTGCGGACGGCCCTGCGGGTCATCCTGGACGCGGAGCCCGACCTGGAGGTCGTCGGCGAGGCCGCCACGGGCGCCGAGGCGGTGTCGGTGGTGCGGGCGGCGCGGCCGGACGTCGTCCTGATGGACGTCCGCATGCCCGAGATCGACGGCATCCGGGCCACCGAGCAGATCCTCGGCGGCATGGCCGAGCCGCCCCGGATCGTGGTCGTGACCACCTTCGAGAACGACTCCTACGTGTACGACGCGCTGCGCGTCGGCGCGGCCGGCTTCCTGCTGAAGCGGGCGGCGGCGGAGGAGCTGGTCGCCGCGGTCCGGCTGGTCGCGCGGAGCGACTCGCTGCTCTACCCGGCGGCGGTACGGGGCCTGGCCGCCGAGCACGCCCGGCGCGCTCCGGCGCCGCCGCCCTGGGTGGCGCGGCTGACGGAGCGGGAGTCGGAGGTACTGCGCCACGTGGCGACGGGCCTCACGAACGCCGAGATCGCCGAGCGGATCGGCGTCGGCCCGGCGACGGTCAAGTCGCACGTGGCGGCGGTCCTGGCGAAACTGGGCGCCCGCGACCGGACACAGGCGGTGATCCTGGCGTACGAGTCGGGGTTCGTACGGACGGGGTGACGGGGTGACGGGGTGACGTTCGGCCTGGGCGCCGGGCCCGCCGGGTCGTCGGGTCCGCCGGGTCCGCCGGGATGAAGGTTCGCTGAGAAACCGGACACATCCGGAACGGCCGCCACCGCCCCGTTCGTCCCTCCTGGTGCGATGAACAAGACGATCAGGCACACGTCGGTCTTCGTCCTGGTCCTGGTGCTCGCCCTCCTGGGGCGGGCCACCTGGGTGCAGGCGTACGAAGGCAAGGCGCTCGCGGACGACTCGAAGAACCGGCGGAAGACCATCGCGCAGTACGCGCAGCCGCTCGGCAACATCGTCGTGGCCGGTTCGCCGGTCACCGGCTCGAAGAAGACGGAGGCAGACGATCTCGCGTACAAGCGCACCTACACGGACGGCGAGCTGTACGCGGCGGTCACCGGCTACAGCTCGCAGGCCTACGGCGCCACGCAGCTGGAGGGCATCTACGGCGACGTCCTCGACGGCACCGACGACCGGCTGAAGAACCCCGTGGACGCCGTCACGCGCAAGCAGCAGGAGCCGGGGACGGTCGTCACCACGATCGACCCGGCCGTGCAGAAGGCCGGCTACGAGGCCCTCGGCGACAAGAAGGGCGCGGCGGTCGCGATCGACCCCGCCACCGGCCGGATCCTGGGCATGGTGTCCACCCCGTCGTACGACCCGTCGAAGATCGCCGGGACGACGGACGGCGCCGACTGGCAGGAGCTGATGGGCGACAAGGACAAGCCGCTGGTCAACCGGGCCCTGCGCCAGCCGCTGCCGCCCGGTTCCACCTTCAAGCTGGTCGTCGCGGCGGCGGCCCTGGAGGACGGTCTGTACGACTCGGTGGACACGGCGACGAGGAGCCCCAACCCGTACACGCTGCCGAACACCCGGAAGGTGCTGAAGAACGAGAACCCCTCCGCGCCCTGCGAGAACGCCACGATCCGCACCGCGCTCCAGTACTCCTGCAACAACGTCTTCGCCAAGATCGCCGCCGACCTGGGGCAGGACAAGGTGAAGGCGACGGCGGAGAAGTTCGGCTTCAACGACGCCGAGCTCGACGTCCCGGTCCGCGCCTACGCGAGCGTCTACCCGTCCGGCATGGACTCCGCGCAGACGGCGCTGACCGGCATCGGACAGTTCGACGTGACCGCCACCCCGCTCCAGATGGCGATGGTCTCGGCCGCGATCGCCAACGACGGCCTCCTGGCGGCCCCGCACATGGTCTCGGAGGTCGTCGACTCCGACGGCGACGCCCTGACCACCTTCGACGACGGGGACAGCGAGCGGATCATGTCCTCCTCGACGGCGGAGCAGCTGCGGAGCGCCATGCGGACGGTCGTGGAGAAGGGCACCGGCACCAACGCGGCGATCGCCGGGGCCGAGGTCGGCGGCAAGACGGGCACGGCGCAGCACGGGGAGAACAACAGCAAGACGCCGTACGCCTGGTTCACGTCCTACGCGAAGGACCCCTCGACCGGGAAGCAGGTCGCCGTCGCGGTGCTGATCGAGGACTCGGGCGCGGCCCGCTCCGAGGTCAGCGGCAACGGCCTGGCGGCCCCGGTGGCGCAGAAGATGATGGCGGCGGCGCTGAAGTGAGGTGACGCGGGGGCCCGGTCCGGACGAAGTGGTCCCGGCCGTCGCCGGTCGGGGGAGAGATCCCGTCGGCCGGGGCCCGATTGGCTCTGGGCCCCCGTCACACGATATGCAGGGGCACGCTCGCGACCGAGCGTGCATTCGAATGACCGACCCTGCTTTCCCTCGCGGAGGACCGCCGTGCGCCTGCCCCGTTCCCTGTCCGGCTGGACCATGGCGGTCTTCGGCGTGCTCGCCGCCGCGCTCGGCGTGGTGGGGCTGGTCACCCCGGACGCCCTGCTCACGGTCATGGGCTTCGAGCCGGTGCCCGACGGCGGGCGGGCGGACGGCGACCACACCCTGGTCTTCCTCACGGCCTCCTCGATGGCCGCGCTCAACATGGGCGTCTACTACGTCCTGGCCGCGCTCGCCGACTGGAAGCCCTTCTTCCGCTGGACGGTCCCCTTCCGGCTCCTCACCTGCGCGGTCTTCACCCTCGCCGTCGTCACCGGCCGCGCCCCGGCCGGCTTCCTCGGCGTGGGCCTGTGGGAGGGGCTCGGGGCCGTGGTGACGGGGGCCGCGCTGCGGTACGAGAAGCGGGGCGGCTCCGTGGCCGCCGCGTAGGGCGGTCCGGCCCTGCCCCATCGCCAGTCCTAGGGCAGGTGACCGATCCGTCAGGGCCTCCTCAGAGGCCAGTCTTCGGCCATGCGTTGGTATCTGACAGGCATCGTCGTGTCCGGATTCGGTACGACGGCCATGTGGCTGGTCTCCGGGATCTGGGTCAAGTCCCTCACGGGTTCGGACAGTCTGGCGGCGCTCGCCGCCTTCGCCCTGTGGGCGCCCGTCCTCCTCGGGCCACTGCTCGGCACGCTCGCCGACCGGGTGCGGCGGCGGCCCCTCCTCGTCGTCCTGAACCTCGCGATGGCGCTGCTGCTGCCCGTGCTCCTGCGGGTGGAGTCGGCGGACCGGGTGTGGCTGCTGTTCGCGGTGCTCGTGCTGTACGGCGCCCAGGGCACCGTCCACGAGGCGGCCGAGCAGGCGCTCGTGGCGACGACCCTCGACGAACGGCGGCTCGGCACCTTCAACGGGCTCCGGATGACCGCGAACGAGTCGATGAAGCTGATCGCCCCGCTCGTGGCGGCGGGGCTCTTCGCCCGCTACGGCGGCGGCCCGGTCGCGCTCCTCGACGCGGCGAGCTTCGCGCTCGCGGCGGTGCTGTTCGCGCTGATGCCGGTCCGGGAGGAGCGCCCCGAGCGGGCCGCGGAGCGGCACTGGTGGCGGGAGACGGCCGAGGGCGTCCGGCTGTTGCGGGCCTCGGCCGTGCTGCGGCCGCTGGTGGCGACGGGCGGGTTCACGATGCTGCTCGCCGGGGTGAACGGGGCGGCGATCTACGCCGTCGTGGACAGCGGGCTCGGGCGCTCCCCCGCGTACGCCGGTGTGCTGTACGCGGTCCAGGGCGTGGGCTCGGTCCTCGCGGGCCTGCTCACGGGCCCGCTGCTGCGCCGGGTCCCGGAGCGGGTGCTCGCCGCCGTCGGCCTCGCGCTGTTCGCGGTGGCGGTGGGGGCGCGGGCCCTGCCGTACGAGGCGACGGCCCTGGCGGCGAGCGCGGTGATCGGCCTGGGGATGCCGTGGGTGCTCGTCGCCACGATGACGGCGGTCCAGCGGGAGGCCCCGGCGGAGGCGCTGGGCCGGGTGGCGGCGACCGCGAACAGCCTGATCTTCGCCCCGAACGCGCTGGCCATCGCGCTCGGCGCCGGCCTGGTCGCCGTCCTCGACGTCCGGGTCCTGCTGCCGGTCCTGGCGGTGGCGGGCACGGCCTGGGCCGCCGGACTGGCGCTCCGGGGCGCCGGGCGGGGCGAGGAGCGGAGCCCGGGCGAGGGCGAGGGCGAGGGCCCGGGCAAGGGCAAGGGCACGACCGGCGGCACGGGCGAGAACCCGGCCGAGGGCCCGGCCGGCGGCACGGGCGGGAACCTGGCCCAGGGCCCGGGCGAGGGCCAGGGCGGCGGCACGCGCGAGAACCCGGCCCAGGGCCAGGCCCAGGGCCAGGCCAAAAGCCCGGGCGGCGGCCCGGGCGAGGGCCAGGCCGAGGGCCAGGGCGGCGGGCTCGCAGTGCGGCGTGGCCAGGGGGCGGGGAGCATGGAGGGAGGCGCGTAGCGCGGCGGGAGGAGGGCAGTGTGACGGCCGGTTCCTTCCCGGAGACGGCGGGACGGGCGGGTGTGCCGTTCGACGGCAAGGGGCTCCTCGACATCCTCGGGGTCGCCGCCGTCGTCATCGACGCACGCGGCCGTATCGTGCTGTGGAGCCCGCAGGCGGAGGCCCTCTTCGGCTATCGCGCGGACGAGGCCCTGGGCCGGTACGTGGCCCGGCTGATCGTCGACGCCGAGCACCGCGAGGAGGCGATGCGCCTCTTCGGCGAGGTGCTGCACGGCGGCACGACCTGGGCGGGCACCTTCCCCGTACGGCACAAGGACGGCAGCACCCTCGCCGTGGAGTTCCGCAACATGCGGCTCACCGACGATCTCGGCGGTCTGTACGCGCTGGGGATCGCCGCCGACCGCGCCGTCGTCGAGCGGGCCGAGACCGGCCTCGCGCTCTCCGACCGGCTCGTCTCGCAGTCGCCGATCGGTCTCGCCGTCCTGGACACCGACCTGCGGTACGTCCTCGTGAACCCGGCTCTGGAGGGGATCAACGGCGTCCCGGCAGCGCTGCACCTCGGCCGCCGGATCAGCGACATGCTGCCGCGGGTCGACGCGGCGGCGCTGGAGGCGGCGCTGCGCACGGTCCTCGCCACGGGCAAGCCGCTCCTCGACTACCCGACGGTGGGGCGAACCCCCGCGGACCCCGAGCACGAGCACGCCTGGTCGGTGTCCTTCTACCGCCTGGACGGGGCCGAGGGCAGGGTCCTGGGGGTCGCGGCCTCGGTGATCGACGTGACCGAGCGGCACGACGCGGACGCGGAGGCCGACCGGTCGCGACGGCGGCTCGCGCTCGTCGCGGACGCCTCGGCGCGGGTCGGCACCACCCTGGAGGTGGACCGGACGGCCGCCGAGCTGGCCGGGGTCGTGGTGCCGGAGCTCGCGGACATCGCGGCCGTCGACGTCCTCGACTCCGTCCTGGCGCTGCGCAGGCCCGGCGCACCCGAGACGGGCCCCGAGCTGTTCCGCGCGCTCGCGGTGAAGGCCTCGGGCCCGACGGAGGCGCTGCCGGCCGCGGACCCGCCCGGGGCGGTGGCGATGTACGGGGCGGACCGGCTCGTCACCCGCTGCGTCCACACCGGCCTTCCGGTCCTGGTCGAGCACGTCGGCCCCGGTGACCTGCCCCGGATCGCCCGGAGCCCCGAAGCGGCGGAGCAGCTCCGCCGGGCCGGGGTCCACTCGTACCTGGCGGTCCCGCTGATCGCGCGCGGGGAGGTACTCGGCGCGCTCGACCTCAAGCGGGACCGCAATCCGCTGCCCTTCGACGGCGACGACGTGCTGCTCGCGACGGAGCTCGCGGCCCGGGCGGCGGTCAGCATCGACAACGCCCGCTGGTACCAGAGCGTGCGGAACTCGGCGGTGACGCTCCAGCGCAGTCTGCTGCCGGGCACGCCCCCGGAGCGGGCGGGGCTGGAGATCGCCGCCCGTTACCAGCCGGCGCAGGCGTCGAGCGAGGTCGGCGGCGACTGGTACGACGTGATCGCCCTCCCCGACGACAAGACGGCGCTCGTCGTCGGGGACGTGATGGGCAGCGGCATCGACGCGGCGGCGACGATGGGGCGGCTGCGCACGGCCACCTGCGCGTTCGCGGACCTCGACCTGTCGCCGGCGCAGGTACTGCGGCACCTGGACCGGATCACGGCGGGCCTTGAGCACTACATCGCGACCTGCCTCTTCGCCGTGCACGATCCGCGCCTGGGCCGGTGCCGCATCGCGAACGCGGGCCATCTGCCGCCCGTACGGATCCCGGCGGAGGGCCCGGCCGAGCTGGTGCGGCTCTCGACCGGGGTGCCGCTGGGGGTGGGCGGCGGCACATTCCGGACGGCCCGGGTCCCCTTCCGCCCCGGGGACGTGCTCGTGCTCTACACGGACGGTCTCGTCGAGACCCGCGACGAGGCGATCGACGACCGGCTCGCGGTGCTCGTGGGACTGCTCGACAAGGCGCGCGGCCCCCTGGAGGAGACCTGCGACCTGCTGCTCACGGCGCTGCGGCGGCCGGGCGCGCAGGACGACGTGGCGCTGCTCATCGCCCGGAGCACGGGATGAACGCCCGCGCGGGCCGGGACGGCCGGGACGGCAGGTCGGGCCGGGAAGGCAAGTCGGGCCGGGACGGCGGCACGGGCCGGGACGGCAAGTCGGGCCGGGACGGCGGGACGGGGCTGCGGAGCGTCGCCGGCCAGGTGTTCGCCCTGGAGGCGCTCATCGCCCTGCTGGTGATCGTGGCGGCGGTGTTCATCACGTTCCAGCAGGCCCGGCAGGACACCGAGCAGGACGCCCGGATCCGGTCCCTCTCCGTCGCGGAGTCCGTCGCGCTCTCCCCGGGCATCGCCGAGGCGCTGGTCTCGCCCGATCCGACGGCGGCGCTCCAGAAGAGGGCGGAGCAGATCCGGCTGGCCACGAAGATCGACTTCGTCGCGGTCCTGAGCCCTGACGGGGTGCGGTACACCGACTCGGACCCCTCCCTGATCGGCTCCAAGGCGACCGGGGACCTCTCGCGCGCGGCGGTGGACGGCAACTCCTTCACCGAGGTCTTCCGGGGCGCGCCGAACGACGCGGTACGGGCCGTGGTCCCGGTGGTGGACGACAAGGGCCGGATCGTGGGCCTGGTCAGCAGCGGCATCGAGGTGGAGAACATCGCGCAGTCCGTGGAGGGCCGGCTCCTGGTGCTCGCGGCCGCGGGGACGGGCGCGCTGGTCCTCGCCGTGGGCGGGGCGGCCCTGGTGAGCCGGCGGCTGCGGCGGCAGACGCACGGCCTCGGCCCCGCCGAGATGACCCGGATGAAGGAGCACCACGAGGCGGTCCTGCACGCCGTCCGCGAAGGGGTCCTGATCGTGGGTCCCGACCACCGTCTGACGCTCGCCAACGACGAGGCGCGCCGGCTGCTCGATCTGCCGGCGGACGCGGAGCGGCGGCACGTCTCGGAGCTCGGCCTCGATCCCCGTACGGTCGAACTCCTCACGTCGGGGCGGGCCGCCACGGACGAGGTGCACCGGGCGGGCGACCGGCTGCTCGCGGTGAGCGTGCGCCCCACGCTCCCCGGCGACGCCGAGTCGGGCAGCGTCATGACGATGCGGGACACCACCGAGCTGGCCGCGGTGACCGGCCGGGCGGCGGTGGCCCGCGGCCGGCTCCAGCTGCTGTACGAGGCGGGGGTGCGGATCGGGACGACGCTGGAGGTCGTACGGACGGCGGAGGAGCTGGCGGAGGTGGCGGTGCCGCGGTTCGCGGACTTCACGACGGTGGAGCTCCTCGAACCGGTGCTGCGCGGGGAGGAGCCCCCGAACGACGAGGCCTTGACCACGGAGATGCGGCGGACGGCGCTGAGCGGGCTGCGGCCGGACCAGCCGCTCCAGCCGGTCGGGGACACCGTGCGCTTCGACGTGCCCAGCACGCCGATGGCGACGGCGCTGGCCGCGGGGCACGCGGTGGCGCAGGCGGAGCTGGCCTCGGCGGAGGGCTGGCGGGCGCAGGACCCGGAGGGGGCGGCGCAGGCGCTCGCGTACGGGATGCACTCGCTGCTCACGGTGCCGCTGCTCGCCCGTGGGGTGGTCCTCGGGATGGCCAACTTCTGGCGCGCGGACACCCCGGAGCCGTTCGGGGAGGAGGACCTGTCGTTCGCGGAGGAGCTGGCGGCGCGGGCGGCGGTGGCGATCGACAACGCGCGCCGGTTCACGCGGGAGCACGCGATGGCGGTGACGCTCCAGCGGAGCCTGCTGCCGAGGGTGCTGCCGGAGCAGAGCGCGGTGGACGTGGCGTACCGCTACCTCCCGGCGAAGGAAGGGGTGGGCGGCGACTGGTTCGACGTGATCCCGCTGCCGGGTGCGCGGGTGGCGCTGGTGGTGGGGGACGTGGTGGGGCACGGGCTGCACGCGGCGGCCACGATGGGGCGGCTGCGGACGGCCGTGCACAACTTCTCGACGCTCGACGTGCCGCCCGACGAGCTCCTCGGCCACCTCGACGAGCTGACGGCCCGGATCGACCTCCGCGAGCTGGAGGGCCCGGACGTCGAGGAGCGGCGGCGGGACGAGGGCATCACGGGCGCGACCTGCCTGTACGCGATCTACGACCCTGCTTCCGGGCGGTGCGCGGTGGCGAGCGCGGGACACCCGGGGCCGGCGCTCGTGGCACCGGACGGGCGGGTCGAGTTCCCGGAGCTGTCGCCGGGGCTGCCGCTCGGGCTCGGTCTGGGCGACGCGCCGTTCGAGACGACGGAGCTGTGGCTGCCGGAGGGCAGCAAGCTGGTGCTCTTCACGGACGGGCTCCTGGAGGACCGGGGGCGGGACCTGGACACGGGCCTCGCGCTGCTGCGGTCCACGCTCGCGCGCCAGGACCGGACCCCGGAGCAGACCTGCGCGGACGTCCTGGCGACGCTGCTCTCGCCGTCGCCGCGCGACGACATCGCGCTGCTCGTGGCGCGGACCCGGGTGCTCGACCGCGAGCGGATCGCGGAGTGGGAGGTGGCGCGGGACCCGTCGGCGGTCTCGCCCGTGCGGAACGCGGCGGCGGCGAAGCTGGCGGAGTGGGGGCTCGACGGGCTCGCGTTCACGGCGGAGCTGATCCTCAGCGAGCTGATCACGAACGCGGTGCGGTACGGCGCCGATCCCGTCCGGGTGCGCCTGCTCCACGACCGCACGCTGATCTGCGAGGTCTCGGACGCCAGCAGCACGTCCCCGCACCTGCGGCACGCGACGACGACCGACGAGGGCGGGCGCGGTCTCTACCTGGTGGCGCAGTACGCGGAGCGCTGGGGCACGCGGTACGGCCGGCGCGGCAAGACGATCTGGGCCGAGCTGCGGGTGGACGGCCTGGACGCGGAGCCGAGGGCGGCGGCGGTGGAACCGGATCTGGACGCGCTGGAGGACCTGGCCTGGTGAGGGCGGGGGCCCCGGGAGCAGCCCACGCTGTGGTATACCAACCTTGGTATACCAGTCCGCCGCGCACATCGCCTCCGAGGAGACTCCGTGACCCCGCCGCCCCTCCGTACCGCGACCGTGTTCCACGACGTACGGCCCTTCAGGGGCCCGGCCCGCGAGCTGATCGCCGTGGACGGCCTGCTCGTGGACGAGGTCCCGCCGGGCGCCGCCGTCGAGCGGGTCGACGGGGGCGGGCGGCTGGCCCTGCCGACCCTGGTCGACGCGCACATCCACCCCGACAAGACGTCCTGGGGCGAGCCCTGGCACAGCAGGCGCCCGGCCCACGGCATCGCCGAGTACGTCGCCGGGGACGTGGAGCTCGCCCGCGCGCTCCCCGCCCCGGTGGCCGAGCGGGCGCTGCGCCTGATGTCCCACGCGGCGGCCCGGGGCACCCGGGCGATGCGCGCCCACGCGGACGTCGCCCCGGCCTACGGTCTCTCCGGGATCGAGGGGGTCGCCGAGGCGGCCCGGAGGCTGGCCGGGATCGTCGACGTGGAACTGGTCGCCTTCCCGCAGCACGGCGTGGTCCGTACCCCGGGGGTGGCCGAGCTGCTCGCGGAGGCCGCCGCGAGCGGTCTCGTCAGCCACATCGGCGGCATCGACCCGGCCGGCTTCGACGCGGAGGGGGACGGGGAGGGCGACCAGCTCGGCACGGTCTTCGCGCTCGCCGAGCGGCACGGCCTCGGGCTCGACATCCACCTCCACGACCGGGGCGAGCAGGGCCTCGCCCCGCTGCGGGACATCGCCGCCCGCACCCGCGCCCTCGGCCTCCAGGGCCGGGTGAGCGTCGCGCACGCCTTCGCGGTCGCCGGCCTGACCGCGAAGGAGCTGGACGAGACGGCGGACCTGCTCGCCGGGGCCGGGATCTCCCTCACCACGGTCGCCCTGTCGGTGACGACGATCCTGCCGTTCCGGCGGCTCGCCGAGCGCGGGGTACGGGTCGGGCTCGGCTCGGACGGGGTCCGGGACAGCTGGAGCCCGTTCGGCAACGCGGACATGCTGCACCGGGCCTGGCTCGCCGCCTGGGCCCTGGACGCGCGGCTCGACGAGGAACTGGAGGCCTGCTTCCGGCTCGCGGCCGACGGGGGCGCGGAGCTCCTCGGCCTCCCGAAGGCCGACCTGCGCGCGGGCTCCCCCGCCGACTTCATGCTCGTCGACGGGGAGTGCCTCCCGCAGGTGGTGGTCGACCAGCCCGGGCGCGACCTGGTGGTCCGCGCGGGCCGGGTGGTGGCGAGGGACGGGCGCCTGGTCTGAGGTCCGGGGCGCTCCTCCGGTCTGAGGTCCGGGCGCTCCTCCGGTCTGCGCGGGACGGGCGCCCGGTCCGAGGTCCGGGGCGCTCCTCCGGTCTGCGAGGATCGGACACCCACCCCCCGCCTGCCCCGCGTTCTCCGGACTGGAGCCCTCCCCATGACGAGCCCCCGCCCCGCCGCCCCACCCGCCGGGGACACCCCCCGGTCCCTGCGGGAGCGGGTCTACGAGGAGCTGCGCGAGCGGATCGTCGAGGCGGAGCTCCCGGCGGGGACGCGGCTCGTGGAGCGGGAGATCGCCGAGGAGCTGCGGGTCTCCCGGGTGCCGGTGCGGGAGGCGATGCAGCGCCTCGAATCGGAGGGCTTCCTCTCGGTGCGGCCGCGCCGGGGCTCGGTGGTGACGGAGTTCGGCCCGGAGGACGCGGAACACCTCTTCGACGTACGGGAGAACCTGGAGGGCCTGGCCGCCCGCCTCGCCGCGCGGCAGGCGGGCCCCGAGGAGCTCCTCGCCCTGGAGGAGCTCCTCGCGCGGGCGCGGGCGGCGGCGGAGTCCGGCCGTCTCCGCGAGGCCGTCTCGCTCAACGCCGACTTCCACCGGGCCGTCGTCGGACTCTCCGGCAATCCGCTCCTGGTGGAGCTGATGGCCCCGCTCGACTCCCGCCTGCGCCGCCTCTTCCGGCTCACCTCCGCCGAGTCGGACGGCGAACCGATGTGCGGCGCCCACGAACGGCTCTACGCGGCGATCCGCGACCGCGACGAGGCCGCCGCGGAATCCCTGGCCCGCGCCCACGTCGCGGCCACCCGCGCCTCGGCCCTGCGCCTGCTGAAGGACCGGCGGGACACCCCCTAGGGGGTGTCTTGCCGATCAAGCCGGGCTCGCGACGCCTGGCACCGCGCCCTGATCCGGCCTGACCGACAAGACACCCCCTAGCCCAGCTTCCGCAGGGCCGTGCGGACCGCCTCCAGGTCGGCGTCCGAGGCCAGTCCCGCGTGGTAGAGCCGTAGTTCGGTGGCGCCCGCGTCGCGGGCCCGTTCGGCGTCGTGGGTGAGCTGTCCCGGGGCGCCGCCCATGCCGCTGACGACGGACAGGTTGGCGGCGAGGACCGTGTCGGGGCGGGCGTGGGCGGCGAAGGCGGCGACCTTCGGGGGCCGGGCGACCACCCCGTCCGCGAGGGCCAGGACGTGGGCCGGGTCCGTGCCGGCGTCGGCGCCGCAGCGGTACGGGTCCGGGTCGGCGTGCAGCAGGACGCGGAAGCCCGGCGGGGCGGCGGCCCGTACGGCGGCCACGGCGGCCTCCTGGAAGGAGCGGGCGGTGCCGGCGCGCCAGGCCAGGGCGGGGGCCTCCAGGTCGCCGAGTCCGCGCGCCGGGCCGGAGCCGGACCAGACGGGTGCGAGGGCGTGGCGGACGGCGGCGGCCAGGGCGTCGGGGTCGGCGCCCCCGTTCCCGTACCCCTCGCGGCAGGAGGGGCAGAAGCAGAGGGACATCAGGAACTGCTCGCGCTCGCCGAGCGGGACTCCGGAGGTCTTGTCGTGGGCGTGCAGATGGGCGAGGCCGTACCAGCCGCAGGACTCCAGTTCGGTGCCGGCCGCGCCCGGGCGGACGGCGGCCTCGGCCGCCAGGTCGACGAGCAGGGCGCGGACGTCGGGGCGGGCGACGCAGGGCGCCCAGGGGTAGCGGTCGCCGTAGGCGTTGACGACGGAGGTCTCGGGGTGTTCGGCGCCGAGCCGGGAGTTGTGGGCGAGGACGACCCAGCTGTGGACGTCGAGGCCGGTGCCGGCGAGGGCCTCTGCGGCCCGGCCGTAGGAGTCGCCGGGGGCCCACTCCCCCGCCGGGTACGGGCGGAGCGCGCGGCCGGCCCAGCGGCCGGGGTCCGGCGGGTAGAGCACGGCGGCGTGCTCGGCGGTGACGATCCGGTGGGCCGGGTGGCGGGGGCTGAGCGCCCTGGTGGAGTGGTAGGCGGCGGCGAGGGTGACCTGCGCGAGGCCCAGCTCGGCGAGGAGTCCGGGCGCGGCGGGGTCGCCGTCGACGTCCCAGGGGTAGAGGAAGGCTCCCGCCCGCAGGCGCGTCCCCTCGGTGCTCACGCTCCGGCCTCCTTGAGGAGGGCGCGGCCGCGCTCGACGAGCCGGTCGAGTTCCGCGAGGTGTTCGGGGGCGGGTTCGCTCAGCGGCGGCCGTACTTCTCCGACGTCCAGGCCTCCCCTCCGTACGGCCGCCTTGACGAGCGAGACGGCGTACCCCCGGCCCTGGTCGCGGAGTTCGACGAGCGGCCGGTAGAAGCCGTCGACGAGCAGGTCCACGGTAGCGTCGTCGCCGGTGGCGAGGGCGCGGTGGAAGGCGAGGGCGAGGTCGGGGGCGAAGCAGAAGACGGCGGAGGAGTAGAGGGTGACGCCGATGCCCCGGTAGGCGGCGCAGGTGAGTTCGGCGGTCGGCAGGCCGTTGAAGTAGAGCAGGTCGAGGCCCTCGGCGCGGACGGCGCTGACGATGCGCTGCATGAGGCCGAGGTCGCCGAGGCCGTCCTTGAGGCCGATGACGCCGTCGGTGCGGGCGAGGGCGACGGCGGTCTCGGGGGTGAGGATCGCGTTGTCCCGCTGGTAGACGATCACGTCGAGCGAGGTGGCGGCGGCGAGTTCGGTGTAGTGCCGGAGCAGACCCGCCTGGTCGGCCACGACGAGGTACGGGGGCATGGCGAGGAGCCCGTCGGCGCCGGCCTCCTCGGCGAGCCGCGCGTACTGGATCGCGAGCGCGGTGCCGTAGCCGGTTCCCGCGACGACGGGGACGCGGCCGGCGGTCTCCTCGACGGCGGCGGCGACGCAGACCCGGAACTCCTCCGGGGTGAGGGCGTGGAACTCGCCCGTGCCGCAGCAGGCGAACACGGCCGCGGCGCCCGCGTCGACGCCGGCGCGGACGTGGGCGCGGAAGGCGTCGAGGTCGAGGGAGCCGTCCGGCCCGAAGGCGGTGACGGGGAAGAACAGCAGGCCGTCGAGCCGGCCGGCGAGCGGGGCAGTGGTCACGGGCGCTCCCAGGGAAGTCCGTCGTGCACAGTTCTGACTGTCATCCATATGCTTGAACACCAACGTTCCGCACGCTAGAACAGCGTCGAAGCGCCGGTCAAGGCGAAAGCACGCCCTATCGCACCCTCTTGACGCCCCGTCGGCCCGCTCCCTAGCGTGTCCACGGTTGTGAACGGCACTCAGCTCCACGGGACCCGACTCCACGACATCCGGCCCCTGGCACTCGACGGAGGAGAACCACTCCATGTCCGCACCCCGCACCGTCCTCCTCACCGGCGCCGCCGGCGGCGTCGGCACGCTGATGCGGGAGCTGCTGCCCCCGTACGGCTACGAGCTCCGCCTCCTGGACGTCGCCCCCGTGCGGGGCGAGCCGGACGCGATCGTCGCCGACCTCGCGGACCGCGCGGCGCTGCGCGAGGCGGTCCGGGGCGTCGACGCGATCGTGCACCTGGCGGGGATCTCCCTGGAGGCCGACTTCGAGAAGATCATGGCCGCCAACATCGCCGGGACGTACCACCTCTACGAGGCCGCCCGCGAGGAGGGCGTCCGGCGCGTCGTCCTCGCCTCCAGCAACCACGCCGTCGGCTTCACCCCGCGCCCGCGCGACGGCGAACCGCTCGTCCCGGTCGGCACCCCGCACCGCCCCGACACCTTCTACGGCCTCTCCAAGTGCTTCGGCGAGGACCTGGCCCAGCTCTACTGGGACCTGCACGGCATCGAGACGGTCTCCGTACGCATCGGCTCCTGCTTCCCCGAGCCCACCTCGGTGCGGATGCTCTCGATGTGGCTCAGCCCCGCGGACTGCGCCCGCCTCCTGCACGCCTCGCTCACCGCCGCGCCCGTGGGCCACACCGTGGTGTACGGCTCCTCCGCCAACACCCGCCTGTGGTGGGACCTCTCCACGGCCCGGGCGCTCGGCTTCGACCCGCAGGACGACTCGGAGGCCTACGCGGAGAAACTGATCGCCGAGCAGGGCCTCCCCGAGGAGGGCAGCGCCGACGACCTCTACCTGGGCGGCCACTTCTGCGTGAACCCGCCCCGCTGGCCGCACTGATCCGGTAGACCTGAACCGCCGGACCCGGGGTCGCCCCGGAACGGAACGGATCGGAACGGAAGGAGGGCCGCCGTGCCCGGACCCCGCCCCCTCGCCCTGGTGACCGGAGTCGGCCGGACCGTCGGCATCGGCGCGGGCATCGCCCACCGCCTCGCGGAGTCCGGCTGGGACCTCGCCCTCACCTACTGGACCCCCTACGACCTGCGCATGCCCTGGGGCGTCGAAGCGAAGGCCGTGGAGGCGATCACCGGGGACCTCGCCGACCGGGGCGCGACGGCCCTCGCCGTCGAGGCCGACCTCGCCGACCCCGAGGCCCCCGCGCGCGTCTTCGACGCCGCCGAGGAGGGACTCGGGCGCCCGGTCACCGCCCTGGTCATGTGCCACTGCGAGTCCGTCGACTCCGGACTGCTCGACACGACGGTGGAGAGCTTCGACCGCCACTTCGCCGTCAACGCCCGCGCCTCGTGGCTGCTGATCCGGGAGTACGGCCGGCGCTTCGCCGGCCCCCACGGCGCCGGCCGGATCGTCGCCCTGACCAGCGACCACACCGCGGGGAACCTTCCCTACGGGGCCAGCAAGGGCGCCCTGGACCGCATCACCCTGGCCGCCGCTCGCGAGCTCGCCCACCTCGGGGTCACCGCCAACGTCGTCAACCCGGGCCCGGTGGACACCGGCTGGATGACGGAGGGACTGCGGGAGGAGATGGTCCGGCAGACACCGCTCGGGCGCCTCGGCACCCCGCGGGACACCGCGCACCTGGTGGACTTCCTCTGCTCGCCCGAGGGGCAGTGGATCAACGGCCAGCTGCTGATGAGCAACGGCGGTCTGGCCTGAGCAGGGGGTACGCAGGACCCGGCCGGACTTAATACGGGGGAGCCGGCCGGGGCCCGGGTCACGGCGCGCGCTGGCAGACCGGACATGTCCACGTTAAGTGCCGACGAAGATCATCGCGAGCCGCGGAACGCGGCCTCTGTCCGGATTGCGCGGCCCGCTCGGCCGATCCGCCCCTCAGCCGGACGCGCGCAGGGTACGGGACGGGGACTCGCCGTACTTCTCCCGGTAGCGAGCGGCGAACCGGCCCTGGTGGGCGAAGCCCCAGCGCCAGGCCACCTCGCTCACCGTCACCTCGTCCGGCGCGGCCGCCCGCAGCTCCTCGCGGACCCGGTCGAGGCGGACCTCCCGTACGTACGCCATCGGTGACATCCCCACGTACTCCCGGAACGACTCCTGGAGGCGGCGCACGCTCACCCGGGCCAGGGCGGCGAGCTCGGTGGTCGTGAACGGGTGCTCGGGGCGCTCCCGCACCGCGTCCATCGCGCGCTTGACCGGGGCCGGGCGGCGCGTCTCCCCCGGGTGGGCGAGCGCCTCGCGCCAGGGGTGCTCGGCGGCCAGGAGCAGCCCGTTCAGCAGTGCCTCCTGGAGCGGGCGCGCGACCAGCTCGTGCCGGGCGAGCCCCTCCCCCGCGAGGGCCTCGAAGGCGACCTGGCGGGCGAAGCGGACCCAGCTCAGGCCGGGGCCGCGCGTGATGTCCAGGCGGGGCGCGAAGGTGAGCGGGCCGGTCGCCGGGCGGCCGAGCAGCCGTTCCAGGCGGTCGCGCAGCTCCGCCGCGCCGATCTTCACCGAGAGGGTCCGGCAGTCCCCGCTCCAGCGGTCGAGGAAGGTGTCCCCTGCCGGGTCGAGCAGCAGCGCCTCCGTGGCCGTCGCGACGACCGGCGGGCGGCTGCCCTGGCGCATCTCCATCGTCCCGCTGAGCGGCGCGTTCAGGTGGTACGCGCCGAGCTCCCCGAAGCTCATCCGCACGTCGGCCCCGCAGCTCAGGTCGCCGATGACCAGCGGCCCGAGCGAGACGGTGTCGAACCGCGCCGCGAAGGGCCGCCGCTCCCGGTCGACGACGTCCATCCGGTTCGCGTAGTAGCGCGCGTCGAGCTCCTCGCGCGCCTCGTCGACGTCCCCCGTGCGGAACGAACTCCCACCCACTGCACCCATGGGCCGAAAGAGTATGCAAAAGAATATTCGTATGACGGATCGGACCGGGAACGGCAGGATGCCCGCCATGCCGAGACCCCAGGGATTCACCTACGAGCGCCGCCGCGACGGCTCCGTCGTCCTCACCCACCACGGGCGTGCCGCGGGCGTGCTGCGCGGCGGGCGGGCCGAGAAGTTCCTCGCGGAGGTGGAGTCGGGGGACGCCCAGCTGGTCATGGCCCGGTGGACGGGCGCGTACCGCTTCGGCAACGAACGGCAGGCCAGGAGCCATCCGCGTAACCAGGGTGGCCGAACCGGGCGAGGGTAAGGGAACGGCAAAGCCGTCCGGATCGTTACCCCTGGCATGACCGCTATGACCCCCGGCTCGAACATCCCTCTCACCGCCGCGCGCGTGGCGGTGGACGTCGCCGCCCCGGTGCGGCTCGACGTCTCGGGCCTGCTGCTCGGCGCCAACGGCAAGGTGCGCTCGGACGACGACTTCATCTTCTACAACCAGCCCGCCGGGCCCGGTGTGACCTACCGCTCCGGCGGCGGCACCGCGCCCGACGCGATCGTGGTGGACACGGGCGCGCTCCCGGCCGGCATCGAGAGGATCGTCGTCACGGCGAGCCCCGACGCCCCGGGCCAGACCTTCCAGGGCATCGAGCCCACGGCCACCGTGCGCAACGCGGACGACGGCAGCGTCCTCGCCACGTTCACACCGCCGCAGCTCGCCACCGAGACCGCCCTGGTCGTCGTCGAGATCTACCTGCGCAACGGCGCGTGGAAGGCCCGCGCCGTGGGCCAGGGATACGCGAACGGGCTGGCCGGCATCGCGACGGACTTCGGCGTCTCCGTGGACGACGCGCCCGCCGCCGCCCCGGCACCGACGCCGGTTGCTCCGACGCCGGTCGCCCCGGCGCCCGTCGCCGCGGCCCCCGTCGCCCCGCCGGTCCCGCCCGCGCCGCCCACGCCGCCCGCCGGCACCCCGCTGGACCCGCGGATCGCGGCCTCGGCGCCCCCGGCACCGGCCGCTCCCCCGGCCGCCGCCCCCGTCTCCACCGGCAAGATCAACCTCGACAAGGGCCGGGTCAGCCTCCAGAAGAACCAGACGGTGTCCCTGGTCAAGGGCGGCCGGCCGCTGCTCTCCCAGGTCAAGATGGGCCTCGGCTGGGAGCCCGCCTACCGCGGCAAGGACATCGACCTGGACGCCTCCGTCATCGCGTACGGGCCGCAGCGCAACCACCTGGACAGCTGCTACTTCGGCAAGCTGTCGATCCTCAACGGCTCGATCAAGCACTCCGGCGACAACCTCACGGGCGAGGGCGCGGGCGACGACGAGGTGATCGTCGTCGACCTCGGCCGGCTGCCCGCCGACGCCACCGGCCTCGTCTTCACGGTCAACTCCTTCTCCGGCCAGAAGTTCACCGAGGTCGCCAAGGCCTACTGCCGGCTGATGGACGCCGCGACCGGCGAGGAGCTGGTCCGCTTCGACCTCACCACCGCCGAGCCGCAGACCGGCGTGATGATGGCCAAGCTGATCAAGCAGTTCACCGGCGAGTGGGAGATGACGGCGATGGGCGAGTTCGTGAAGTCGAAGACGGTCCGGGGCATGGTGAAGCCGGCCGCCCAGTCGCTCTGAGCGGCAGGCCCCGCCGCCCCTACGAGAACAGGGCGCTGTAACCGTTGAGGGCGGGCTGGCCGCCGAGGTGGGCGTAGAGAACGGTCGACTCCCGGCCGATCTCTCCCCGGTCCACCAGGTCGACCAGGCCCGCCATCGACTTCCCCTCGTACACGGGGTCGGTGATCATGCCCTCGGTGCGGGCGGCGAGCCGCATCGCTTCGAGGGTGGCCTCGTCCGGGATGCCGTACACCCCGCCGTGGTAGCGGTCGTCCAGCTCGACGTCGGCCGCCGTCACCTCGCGCTCGACACCGATGAGGGCGGCGGTGTCCCGGGCGATCCGGGTGATCTGCTCGTGCGTCGGGCCGGGCTTCGCCGAGGCGTCGACGCCGACGATCCGGCGGGCCCGTCCGCCCTCCTCGGCGAGCGCGGCGAAGCCGGCGACCATCCCGGCCTGGGTGGAGCCGGTCACCGAGCAGACGACCACCGTGTCGAAGAAGACGCCGAGCTCGCGCTCCTGCTCGGCCACCTCGTACGCCCAGTTCGCGAAGCCGAGACCGCCGAGCGGGTGGTCGGAGGCGCCCGCCGGGATCGCGTACGGCTTCCCGCCGCCCTCCTCGACCTCCCGCAGGGCCTGTTCCCAGCTCTCCTTGAAGCCGATGCCGAAGCCCGCCCGCACGAGGCGCACGTCGGCGCCGGCGAGGCGGCTGATGAGGATGTTGCCGACCTTGTCGTAGACGGGGTCCGGCCAGTCGACCCAGCTCTCCTGCACGAGCACGCAGCGCAGCCCGGCGCGGGCGGCGACGGCGGCGACCTGGCGGGTGTGGTTGGACTGGACCCCGCCGATGGAGACGAGGGTGTCGCAGCCCTGCGCGAGGGCGTCGGCGACCAGGTACTCCAGCTTGCGGGTCTTGTTCCCGCCGTACGCGACACCGGAGTTGCAGTCCTCGCGCTTGGCCCAGAGCGTGGCGCCGCCGAGGTGGTGGGTGAGCCGTTCCAGGGGGTGGACCGGGGAGGGTCCGAAGAGGAGCGGGTAGCGTGCGAAATCGGTGATCGGCAAGACGGCTCCCGGTGGGTGAGGCTGTTAGAGGGTGTCCTGAGGAACCTGGGGAGCCTGAGGGGCCCGCGGGGCCTGAGGTGACTGAGGGGCCTGAGGGGCCGGGATGCCGGTGACCTCGGCCACCTCGACGGCCTCGTCCGCGAGCTGTTCGAGCGCCGCCCAGATCTCGGTGGTGATCCGGACCGCCGCCTCCGCGTCCCCGCTCGCACAGGCGTCGATCAGCCGGGCGTGCAGCTCGGCCGATCCGCAGCTGCCGGAGTCGCCGAAGAGCCGCCGCTCGACGCGACGGATGAGTGGGGTGTAGCGCGCGATGGTGGCGGCGATCGCGTGGTTGCCGCTGGCGACGACGAGGACCTGGTGGAGCTCGTCGTCGGCGCGGAGGGCGGCCTCGACGTCGGAGGCGCGGACGGCCGCCGCGAAGCGCTCGTTGGCCTCGCGCATGGCCCGGACGCCCTCGGGGCCGAGCAGCGGTACGCCGGTGCGGGCGGCGAGTTCGTGCATCACGCGCACGACGGAGGCGGCGTCGCGGACGACCCGGCTGACCGGGCGGGTGACCCGGGTGTAGCTCTGCGGCTTGGTCTCGACGAGGCCCTCGTCGCAGAGCCGGGCCAGGGCCTCGCGCACGGGTGCGCGGGAGAGCCCGAGGCGGTCGGCGAGGTCGGCGTCCTTCAGGGAGGCGCCGGCGGCGAGGTCGCCGCGCACGATGGCCTCGCGCAGTGCCTCGTAAGCCCGGTCGCGCAGAAGGGTCCGGCCCACGGGCCGCAGTGCGTCCATGGGCTGACATGTTAGATGTCAGCCCATGGACCTGACCAGGGGTCAGAGGGGTTCAGCGGCGGGGCTGGCGGCGCCAGGGGCCGGTGATCGCGACCATGATGCCCGGAGTCTGGATGTTGGCGAACAGCGTGCCGCCGTCGGGCGAGAAGCAGACCCCGGTGAACTCGCCGTCGTTGAGCTCGTTCCGGGCGATCGGGTACGTCCGGCCGGAGTCGGTGGCGCCGAAGAGGTGCTGCACGCCCCGGCCGTCCTCGGCGATGACGATCCCGCCGTACGGGGAGACGGTGATGTTGTCGGGGCCGTCGTAGACGCCGTCCTCGCCGGGCGCCGGGTTCACGCCGAGCAGGACCTTCAGGGTGAGGGTGCGGCGCCGGGGGTCGTAGAACCAGACCTGGCCGTCGTGCGAGGGGCCGGGGCTCCACTCCTCGCGCGCGAAGGAGGAGACGACGTACGCACCGCCGTCGGCCCACCACATGCCCTCCAGCTTGCAGCCGCGGGTGACCTGGCCGGGGCCGAACTGCCGGCGGACGGCGACGGTGCGGGCGTCGCGGTCGGGGACGTCGACCCAGTCCACACCGTAGACCGTGCCGATGCGGGTGGCCTGGGACAGGTCCTCGACGAAACGGCCCCCGGAGTCGGTGCACTTGAAGGCCTGGAGCACACCGGCGTCGTCGGCGAGCGTACGGAGCCGTCCGCGCCCGTGCTCGAAGCCCTTCGGCGGCACCCAGCGGAAGAACAGGCCGAAGGGCAGCGCGGCGTCCTCGGTGAGGTAGGCGTGGCCGCGCTTGGGGTCGATGACGACGGCCTCGTGGTCGTAGCGGCCGAAGGCCTTGATCGGCTTGGGGTCGAGGTTGGCGCGCCGGTCGTGCGGGTCGACCTCGAAGACGTAGCCGTGGTCCTTGGTCATGCCGTTGACGCCCGCGAGGTCGGAGTTCTCCTCGCCGGTCAGCCACGTGCCCCAGGCGGTGCTGCCGCCGGCGCAGTTGGTGGAGGTGCCGGCGAGTCCGACCCACTCGGCGACGGTGCCGTCCCGGTGCACCTCGACGACGGTGCAGCCGCCGGGGGCGGTCGGGTCGTAGACGAGGCCCTCGGTGAGCGGGACGGGGTGGGGCCAGTTCGCGCGGGGGCCGTAGAGCTCGTGGTTGTTGACCAGGTACGTGGTGCCGCGGGGGCCGGCGAAGGCCGCGGTGCCGTCGTGGTTGTTCGGCGTGAACTCGCCGCTCTCCAGGCGCGTGACACCGCTGTGCGTGACGACGCGGTACGAGAACCCGGCGGGCAGGGCGAGGATCCCCTCGGGGTCGGCGACGAGCGGCCCGTAGCCGAGCACGTGCCCGTGTGCGTGCCCGTGTCCCTCGCCGTGCCCCGCTCCGTACACCTCCGGCTCGTCGGAGGCCAGCGCCTCGGGCGCCGTGGCGAGAGCGCCGACGACGCCGGTGAGGACGAGCCCCGCACCGGCGACGGCGGACTGCTTCGTGAACTCCCTGCGGTGGAGAGGCATGGTGTACGGGTCTCCCTGTGACGGCCGGATGTCGCGGGCCACCCTCCCGTGCCCCCGCGAACACGAGCTAAACACCGCGGGAACGCCCGCCGGGCGTCACACGAGCGAGAACCAGCCGAGGGAGATCACCGGATCCGGGCCAACGGACCCACCCGGCCACCAGGTCACCGGGTCACTGGGCCACCGGGTCACTGGGCCACCCGGCCACCCGGCTCAGGAACCCGACCGCGAGCGGGCCTTGAAGGCCGACTTGCGGGCCTCCTTCGCCGCCGTCTTGTCGCGGTGCAGCCGGCCCATCGCCTCCAGGACCTCGGCCGTCGCCGGGTGTTCCACCCGCCAGGCCGCCTCGAAGAAGCCGCTGTGCCGGCCCGTGAGCCCCTCGATCAGCTCCTGGAGCTCCTCCAGGTCGCCGTCCGAGTCGAGCTGCGCCGCGATCGTGTCGATCGCCAGCCAGAAGATCATCGTCTCCGAGGGCGCGGGCACGTCCGCCGCACCCCGCTCCGCGAGCCAGACCCGCGCCAGGCCGCCGAGCTCCGCGTCGTCCAGGACCTCCCGGACCGCGGGCTCCGCCTCCGCGCCCACGAGCGAGAGCGCCTGCTGGCAGTGGAGGCGGCGGAGCGGCGAGCCCGCGTCCGCGCCCCGGGCCGCGTGCAGCAGCTCCCGCGCCGCGGTCACCACGTCGCGGCCGGAGAGCCACGCGGTGGTCTCGGCGCGCGCGGCGGCCTCCGGGTAGCCGGCGATCCCGCCGAGGAGCGCGTCGGCGCCCTTGTCGGCGAGGTCGCCGACGGCGGGCGCGTCGACGCCGGCGTCGAGCATCCGGGCCCGGACGCCGTAGAGCCCGAGCGTGGTGAGCCGGACCATGCCGTACCGCGAGACGTCCTCGTCGTCGACCGGCGCGGCGGGCTCCTCACCCTCCTCGGCCATCAGGGCCTCGTCGACGGGCTGGTACTCGACGAGCCCGATCGCCTCCAGGAGGCGGAACTGCTCGTCGAGCCGCATCATCGCGTCCGAGACCTGCTCCAGCACGTCGTCGGTCGGTTCGCCCATGTCGTCGGGGACGACCATCGACGCGGCGAGCGCGGGCAGCGGTACGGGCCCGTCGCCGGGTCCGCCCTCGCTGACGGTCAGCAGGTAGAGGTTGCCGAGCACGCCCTCCAGGAACTCGCCCTCCATCTCGGGGTCCCAGTCCAGCGACTCCAGGTCGATCTCGCCGTCCTCGCCGACGAGGGTCTCCAGGTCGTCGAGGACGGGCACGACGGCGTCCGCGAAGACGGCGTCGAAGCCGTCCAGCCAGATCGCGAGGACGTCCTGCGGCGAACCGCCGGTGATCAGCGCCAGGTTCTCGCCGGGCCCCGCCCCGCCGGGAGTCTCGTCGTCCGCGCCGTCCTCGACGGTCACGAGGCCGGTGTCGACGGCGAGCCGCCAGGCGTCGGCCGCCAGGATCTCGGCCTCCTCGACGGCCTCCTCGAAGGCCTCGGTGTCCGCGAAGGAGCCGCCGCCGGCCCCGTCCGTGCCGTCGGCGTCGACGGTGAGGCCCAGGACCTCGACGGCGTCCGGGAGTTGCGCGTCGACGAGCTCGCCGCCCGCGCCGATCCGCGTCTCGGGCCCGGCCCAGCGGGCGAGACGCACGGCGCGGGCGAGGAGGGGCGCGGCCAGGGCGTCCCGCGCCAGCTCCGCGTCCGCGGGAAGCCGAACGGGGGGAAGGGTGGGCTGCTCCGCTGACATGTGGGGTGTCTCCTCGACGCGTACGGGTGGGACGGGGGTGGGGGACTGCGGGGAAAGAGCGGTACTCAGCGTAGACGCATCCGGGAGGGCGTCCGCCGGTTCACGGATCCGTCAGCCTTCGTACACCCGTCGACTCTTGACAAGTTCCCCACTCTCACAAGAGATTGACGCGCGTAGATTCATCTGCCGTTCCTCCAAGCACCCTCCGGAGCCCTGATGCCTTCCTCCATACCGAGATACGCCTCTATCTCGGCCGTCGTCGCCGCCGCTCTCGCCGCCGGCCTCCTCGCCGGTTCGGCGAGCGCCGCCACCGAGGACAGCGCCGCCGGCGTCCGCATCCACGACATCCAGGGCACCACCCGCGTCTCCCCCCTCGTGGGCAAGCAGGTCACCGGTGTCACGGGCATCGTCACGGGCGTCCGCACGTACGGCTCGCGCGGCTTCTGGATCCAGGACCCCGAGGCCGACGCCGACCCGGCCACCAGCGAGGGCCTGTTCGTCTTCACCAGCTCGGTCCCGACCGTCGCCGTCGGCGACGCGGTCAGCCTGAACGGCACGGTCACCGAGTACGTCCCGGGCGGCCTGACCTCCGGCAACCAGTCGCTGACGCAGCTCTCCAAGCCGGTCGTCACGGTGGTCTCGCAGGGCAACCCGGTCCCGGCCCCGGTGACGATCTCCGCCTGGTCCGTCCCCGACGCGTACGCCCCGGAGGGCGACCCGGCCGCCGCCGGCTCGATCAACGGCCTGCCGCTGGACCCGGAGACGTACGCCCTGGACTACTACGAGTCCCTGGAGGGCACCAACGTCCGGATCGGCTCCTCGCGGGTGGTCGGCGCCACCGACCCGTACGCGGAGCTGTGGGTGACGGTGAAGCCGTTCGAGAACCGCAACTGGCGCGGCGGCACGGTCTACGGCTCGTACGAGTCCCAGAACACCGGCCGGCTCCAGATCCAGTCGCTGACCCCGCTCGCCCAGCAGCCCTTCCCGAAGGCGAACGTGGGCGACCGGCTGACGGGCACGACCGAGGGCCCGCTCGACTTCAACCAGTTCGGCGGCTACACGCTGACCGCGCGGACCCTCGGCACGGTCGAGGACCGCGGCCTGGAGCGCGAGACCACGGACAAGCAGCACAAGAACGAGCTGGCCGTGGCGACGTACAACGTCGAGAACCTCGACCCGAGCGACCCGCAGGAGAAGTTCGACGCCCTCGCGAAGGCGGTCGTCGACAACCTCGCGTCGCCCGACATCCTCGCCCTGGAGGAGATCCAGGACAACAACGGCGCCAAGAACGACGGTACGGTCGCCGCCGACCAGACGGTCAAGAAGTTCACGGACGCGATCGTCGCGGCCGGCGGCCCCGCGTACGAGTGGCGCTCCGTCGACCCGCAGAACAACAAGGACGGCGGCGAGCCCGGCGGCAACATCCGCCAGGTCTTCCTCTTCAACCCCGCGCGGGTCTCCTTCACGGACCGCGCGGGCGGCGACGCCGTCACCGGCACCGCCGTGACGGGCGAGAAGGGCCGCGCCGCGCTGACCCTCTCCCCCGGCCGCATCGACCCGGCGAACACCGCCTGGGAGAGCAGCCGGAAGCCGCTCGCGGGCGAGTTCGTCTTCCGTGGCCGCACGGTCTTCGTGATCGCCAACCACTTCGGTTCGAAGGGCGGGGACGAGTCCATCGTCTCGCACCACCAGCCGCCGAACCGTTCCTCCGAGGCGAAGCGACTGCTCCAGGCGCAGGCCGTCAACGCCTTCGTGAAGGACATCGTCGCCCTGGAGAAGCAGGCGGACGTCCTCGTCGTCGGCGACATCAACGACTTCGAGTTCTCCGGCACGACGCAGGCGCTGACGGACGGCGGCGCGCTGTACCCGGCCGTGAAGTCGCTGCCGCGCTCCGAGCGGTACTCGTACGTGTACCAGGGCAACAGCCAGGTCCTCGACCAGATCCTGACGAGCCCGGGCGTGCACCACTTCGCGTACGACAGCGTCCACATCAACGCGGAGTTCGCCGACCAGGACAGCGACCACGACCCGCAGGTCGTCCGCTTCCGCCCGTAGTCACCCGGGGTGGCCCGGGGGCGGCGACGAGCCGCTCCGGGCCGTCCGGCCGTGTCACACGCCCGCGCTCAGGCTGAGCGCGGGCGTGTACCGCTTCACCCGGCCGCCCACGAGCGCCGGGTAGTGGCGCACCCGCGTCCAGGCCTCGCCCAGCCGGGCGTCGTCCGCCAGCCACTCCACATGGGCCCGCTCGCTCTCCCACTCGGCGTAGTTCAGGACCCGGCCGCCGTCGGTGGACAGATGGAACTGGACGCTGGTTCCGCCGGACCCCGGCCGCATCGTCGTGTCCTCGTCCATGGCGGTGAACACGGTGTCCACCCAGTCCTCCCGGCTCCCCGCCTCGGGCCCTCCGAAGTCGGCCTCGACGACCACGACGATCCCGGGCAGCTCCCCCGTGCCCGACCCGTCGCGGACGGCGGAGCGGTGGATCGGCGCGTAACGGCGGAGCTCCACCCGCTCGATGCCGGGCACGGCGGCGTCGATCTCGGCGTTCCGGTCGTCGCGGTAGGTGCGGAGGAAGTCCTCGTAGGCCTGCTCGGCGGTCCACTGCGAGTAGTGCAGCAGCGTGTCCCCGTCGGTCCCGGCGTAGACGCTGTACGAGAGCAGCCCGAGGTCGGGCCATTCCCTGCTCTCCCAGGTCCTGCGGATGGCGTCGACGGCCGCGCGCTGGCGCTCGGGGGTGCCGACCCGCCAGGTGCTGACGAGGACGGCGCCGACTCCGGGGCGGTGGAGGTCGGGGCGGGCATCGGGGTGGGCGACGGCGTTCATGGGGGTCTCCTGTTCCTCGGGGGTTCCTCGGATGACTCCACCGTCGTCCCTCAACCTTGGTTGAGGTCAACCCCCGTTCCCGTGCGAGACTTCGCGCCATGATTCTTCGCGACCTGACCCTGCGCCCCGCGACCCGTGCCGAACTTCCCGCCGTCCTCGCGCTCCTGGCCGACGAGGACACGGTCGTGGACCCCGCCTCGGTCGTCGTCACCGAGGCGTACGAGCGGGCCTTCGCCGACATCGAGGCCGATGCGCGCAACGAGATGCTGGTCCTCGTGGACGGCGAACTCGTCGTGGGCTGCCTCCAGATCACGTACATCCCCGGGCTCGGCAAGGGCGGCGCCGAGCGGGCCCTGATCGAGGCGGTACGGATCAGGGCCGACCGGCGGGGCGGCGGTCTCGGGCGGGGGCTGATGGAGGGGGCCGTGGCGCGGGCCCGCGCACGCGGCTGCGCGCTCGTCCAGCTGACCAGCGACAAGCGGCGGACGGAGGCCCACCGCTTCTACGCCTCGCTGGGTTTCGCGCGCAGCCACGACGGGTTCAAGCTGCGCTTCTGACGTCGACCGCGCGGAGCCCGACTAGCCGAGCAGGTGCCCGCCGCCGTCCACGAGGAGCACCTCGCCCGTGATGTACGAGGCGTGGGCCAGGTCGAAGACGGCCTGCGCGATGTCCTCGGGGCGGCCGACGCGGCGCAGCGGGACGACGCCCGCGACGTGCTCCTTGGCCTCGTCCGCGCCGTCGACCCCGTCGAACCAAGGGGTGTCGATGAGGCCGGGCGCGACCGCGTTGACCCGGACGTCGGGGCCGAGGGTCTTGGCGAGGAGCTTCGTCATGTGGTTGACGGCGGCCTTGGAGACCGCGTACGGGATGGAGCTGCCGCCCGGCCGGACGCCGGCCTGGGAGGAGATCGTCACGACGCTGCCGCGGGTCTTCCGCAGGTGCGGGACGGCGGCGGTGACGGTCTGCCAGACGCCGATGACGTTGACGTCGTAGAGGTGCCGCCACACGTCGGGCGAGGCGGCTTCGAGGTCGTCGTGCGGGATGAAGCGGGTGGTGCCCGCGCAGTTGACGAGGAGGTCGAGGCGACCGAGGCGCTCCACGGTCCGCTCGACGAGCTCCTTGGCCTGGGTCTCGTCGGAGACGTCCGCCCGGAGGTAGACGGCGCCGGGCAGTTCGGCGGCGAGGCGTTCCCCGGCCTCGACGGACCGGGCGGAGTTGACGACGACCCGGATGCCGGCCTCGGCGAGGCGGCGGGCGACGGCGGCCCCGATGCCCGAGGACGAGCCGGTGACGAGTGCGACGCGCTCTTCGGTCACGGCGCGCTCTTGGGTCACGACGCGCTCTTCGGTCGTGCGGTGTGAGCTCATGCTGTGGTGTTCTCCATGTCCCCCTGTCGCGCCCGCCGATCATGTCAGACCGGCGCCACCCTTCAGTAGCGCTTATCCCTCGAACCAAGCAGATCTAAGTGGACCTTCACCGTCCGTTGCGCACAGACTTCCCTGATGAGCACTGAACGTCCTTTCGGCCGCGCGCTCTGCGCGATGGTCACGCCCTTCTCCCCCGCCGGCACGCTCGACCTCGACCGGGCGGGCGAGCTGGCCGCCCGTCTCGTCGCGGAGGGCTGCGACGGCCTGGTCCTCAACGGCACCACCGGCGAGTCGCCGACCACCACCGACGCCGAGAAGGCCGCGCTCGTCTCCGCCGTCCGGGCGGCGATCGGCCCGGTCCCGTCGGTCCTCACGGGCATCGGCACCGCCGACACCCGGCACACCGCGGAGCTGGCCCGCCAGGCCGAGAAAGCGGGCGCCGACGGACTGCTCGTCGTCACCCCGTACTACAGCCGCCCTCCGCAGGCGGCCGTCGAGGCGCACTTCCTGAAGGTCGCGGACGCGACGGAGCTGCCGGTGATGGTCTACGACATCCCCGGCCGCACCGGCACGCGCGTCGAACCGGCGACGATGCGGCGGCTCGCCGAGCACCCGCGGATCGTCGCGGTGAAGGACTGCTCGTACGACTTCCTGGCCGCGGCCCGGCTGATCGCGGAGACCGGGCTGGCGTACTACTCGGGCTGCGAGGAGCTGAACCTCCCGCTGTACGCGGTCGGCGGCGCCGGCTACGTCAGTACGGTGGCGAACGTGGCCCCCCGTCAGCTGCGCGCGGTCCTCGACGCCTTCGACGCCGGGGACACCGCCGAGGCCGCCCGCCTCAACGCCCTGACGCTGCCGCTCGCCGAGCTGATGATGGCCTCGGGGCTGCCCGGCACGGTGACCGCCAAGGCGCTGCTCGGCGGACCGGTGCGGGAACCGCTGCAGCCCGCCGACCGGGAGACGGTCGACGGGCTGCGGGGTGCGCTCGAAGCGCTGCTGCGAGGAGCTCAGGCGGAGTCGGTCGTGTAGGTCCGGCCGAGGATCGCGGCGTGCTCCAGGACGTCCTCCAGCGGGTCGTCGATCTGCCCGGTGTGGAGCGAGAGGCTGGGGCCGTTCGTGACGGTCGGGCCGTTGTGCGTGTGCGTCTCGTCCGCCTGGGCCGTGCCGGCCGGCAGCAGCACCGCCACCGCCGTGAGCACTCCGGCGACCGTGGGCTTCGTCCTCATGTCGACTCCTCGCCTTGTCTGCGTCCAGTGACTCCGCGCCCTGCCGGGCGCGCGCCCTGTTAACGCAGAGTCACCACATCAGTTGTGGCTGTGGAGGATCTCGTTCAGTCCGCCCCAGACCGCGTTGTTCGGGCGGGCCTCGACGGCGCCGGTGACCGAGTTGCGGCGGAAGAGGATGTTCGAGCCGCCGGAGAGCTCACGGGCCTTGACGACCTGGCCGTCGGGCATGGTGACCCGGGTGCCGGCCGTGACGTACAGGCCGGCCTCGACGACGCACTCGTCACCGAGGGCGATGCCGACGCCCGCCTCGGCACCGATCAGGCAGCGCTCGCCGATCGAGATGACGACGTTGCCGCCGCCGGAGAGGGTGCCCATGGTGGAGGCGCCGCCGCCGATGTCGGAGCCGTTGCCGACGACGACGCCGGCGGAGATCCGGCCCTCGACCATCGAGGTGCCGAGGGTGCCGGCGTTGAAGTTGACGAAGCCCTCGTGCATGACGGTGGTACCGGCGGCGAGGTGGGCGCCGAGGCGCACACGGTCGGCGTCGGCGATGCGGACCCCGGCGGGCACGACGTAGTCGGTCATGCGCGGGAACTTGTCGATGCTGGTCACGGCGAGGTGCAGGCCCTCGGCGCGGGCGTTGAGCCGCACCTTCTCGATGTCGTCCACGGCGACCGGGCCGAGCGAGGTCCAGGCGACGTTGGCGAGGAGGCCGAAGACGCCGTCCAGGCTCTGGCCGTGCGGCTTGACGAGCCGGTGGCTGAGCAGGTGCAGGCGCAGGTAGGCGTCGTGCGCGTCGAGCGGCTTGTCGTCGAGCGAGGAGATGACGGTACGGACGGCGACCACCTCGACGCCGCGGCGGGCGTCCACGCCGAGGGCCTTGGCGGCCCCGTCGCCGAGGGCGTTCACGGCCTCTTCGGGGGTGAGCCGCTCGGTGCCGGCGGGGCCGGGCGCGTCGGTCAGCTCGGGGGCGGGGAACCAGGTGTCGAGAACGGAGCCGTCACCGGCGATGGTGGCGAGGCCGGCGGCGACGGCGCCGGTGGTGCGAGGAGCAGTGGTCATGACGGAAAACCTAACGGTCGGGCCCCCGCGCGGGCCAACCGGTCTCAGGTGTCGGTCGAGCGCGTCGGCGGTTCCGACGAGTCCCGGACCGGTGCCTTGGGTGCTTCGTTCAGGACCCGCGCCAGCATCTCGCGCGCGTGTTCCTCGTCGTACGTGCCGTCGGTGAGCAGCACCTGGAGGCAGATGCCGTCCATGAGGGCGACCACGGCGCGCGCGGTGGCGGGATCGGTCCGGGCGGCGAGCGTGGCGACGACGGCCTCGGTCCATTCGGCGGCGACCGGGCGCAGGGCGGGGCGGCGCAGGGCCGCGAGGTAGAGCTCGTACTCCAGCTCCACGCCGGTGCGTTCGCCGCCCATCCACTCCCCGAGGAGCCGGGCGAGGGGGGCGGCGAGGGGGGCGTCGGGCTCGGCCAGGGCGGGGCTTTCGCGGAGCTGCCGCCCGAAGCCCTCGTTGGCCTGGCGGAGCGCGGCGACGAGGAGTTCGTCGAGGGAGGCGAAGTGGTACGTGGTGGAGCCGAGCGGCACGTCCGCCTCGGCCGCCACCGTGCGGTGGCTCAGCCCGGCGATGCCGGACCGCCCGACGACCCGGAGGGCCGCGTCGACGATCCGCTCGCGCCGCTCGGGGTCGTGGCGGCGGGCGCGGGCCATCAGTGCGCGCCGCCGAGCTGGAGGACGGCGACCCCGGCGACGATGAGGACGATCCCGGCGATCTTGGCGAGGCTGAGGGTCTCGCCGAGGAAGAGGATGCCGATCGTGGCGACGGCGGCGGTGCCGACCCCGGACCAGATGGCGTACGCGGTGCCGACCTGGAGGGTCTTGAGGGCCTGCGCGAGGAGCGCGAAGGCGATCAGGTAGCCCGCGCCGGTGATCAGCGAGGGCCAGAGCTTGGAGAAGCCGTCGCTGTACTTCATCGAGGTGGTGGCGAGGATTTCCGCCACGATGGCGCCCGCCAGCAGTCCGTAACCCATGTGTACGAGAGTACACATCATGCGTACGGGCGTACACATCGGCGACCGCTACGGTATCCGGCATGACGTTTCCCCCAGCGCCGCCTTACGGCTACGGCTACCCGCCTCCGCCCCCGAGACCCGGGGTCATACCCCTGGCACCACTCACCCTCGGCGCGATCCTCTCCGGCACCTTCTCCGCCTTCGGGCGCCACTGGAAGCAGCTGCTCGGTTTCACCGCCGCCGTCTACGGCACGACGCTCCTGTTCGTCGTCGCGGCGATCGGCATCGCGTTCGCCGCCGTGGGCGACCTCTTCGACGCCGTGTTCGACCTGCCCACGGGTCAGGAACCGGCGTGGGACGACGTCCGGCCGATGATCGTCGCCTTCGTCTGCGTCTGGATCGCCGCCCTGCTCGCGCTCCTCTGCGCCAACGCCCTGATGGCGGCGGCCTGCCCCGCCGTGATCCAGGAAGCCGTCCTCGGCCGCCCGGTCACCTTCCGCGCGCTCTGGCGCCGCGCCTGGTCCCGGATGCCGGCCGTCCTCGGCACCGTGTTCCTGACGAGCCTCGCCCTGGTGATCCCCTTCGCGCTCCTCGTCGTGGGCTTCGTCGGCATGCTCCTGGCTCTGTTCGCGGCCTCGAACACCTCGAGCGGCCTCGCGGACGGCAACTGGATCCTCGTGCCCGCCCTGGCCTTCCTCCTGGCGCTGCTCGTCACCCCGCTCGCGCTCTGGATCTGGGTGAAGTTCAGCCTGGCCCCGGCGGCCGCGGTCATGGAGGGCCAGGGCGCGATCGCCTCGATGCGCCGTTCCTCGGCCCTCGTCCGCGGTACCTGGTGGCGCGCCTTCGGCATCCTGCTGCTCGTGGCGGTGGCGACCAGCTTCGTCGGCTGGATCATCCAGCAGATCCTCTCGCTGGTGGCGTCGGCGCCGATGGCGGCCATCGACTTCTCCGGCGACGACCCGAGCGCGATGATCGCCGCCTCCGCCGTGGTCATCGCGTTCCTGCTCGCCGGACAGATCGTCAGCCAGCTGGTCGTCTCCGTCTTTCCCCCGATGGTGACGGCCCTGCTCTACGTCGACCTGCGCATCCGCAAGGAGAACCTGGCCCCGGACCTGGCCCGCTCCGCCGGCCTGTACTAACGGCTTCCCGGATCCCCTCGGCCGGGTCGGACACGCGAAACGGCCGTGCCCCGAAGGGCACGGCCGTTCTCGCACATCCGCGTCTCAGACGTTGAAGCCGAGCGCGCGCAGCTGCTCGCGACCGTCGTCCGTGATCTTGTCCGGACCCCACGGCGGCATCCAGACCCAGTTGATCTTCAGCTCGTTGACGATGCCGTCCGTCGCGGACTTCGCCTGGTCCTCGATCACATCGGTCAGCGGGCAGGCCGCCGACGTCAGGGTCATGTCCAGCGTCGCGACGTTCGAGTCGTCGATGTGGATGCCGTAGATCAGCCCGAGGTTGACCACGTCGATACCCAGCTCGGGGTCGACGACGTCGTACAGCGCCTCGCGGACTTCTTCCTCGGAGGCCGGCTTCATCGTGGCCCCAGCGTTCTCGGTCATGCCGACTTCCTCTCCGCGTCACCCAGCGCCTGGGCGGTCGCGTCCTTCCACGCCATCCAGCTGAGCAGCGCGCACTTCACACGGGCCGGGTACTTGGAGACGCCCGCGAACGCGACCGCGTCCTCCAGGATCTCCTCCATCGCGTCGTCGGGCTCGATCTGGCCCTTCGACTGCATCAGCTCCAGGAAGGTGCCCTGGATCTTCTGCGCCTCTGCCAGCTCCTTGCCGACGAGCAACTCGTTCAGCACCGAGGCCGAAGCCTGGCTGATCGAGCAGCCCTGACCTTCGTACGAGACGTCCGCGATGCGCGAGCCCTCGTACTTCACGCGGAGCGTGATCTCGTCGCCGCACGTCGGATTGACGTGGTGCACCTCGGCATCGCCGTCCCGAAGACCGCGCCCGTGCGGGTGCTTGTAGTGGTCCAGGATGACGTCCTGGTACATCGAATCCAGCTTCACGACCCAACCCCTACCCGAAGAAGTTCCGTACGTGCTCCAGACCCGCGACGAGGGCGTCGACCTCGGCCGGGGTGGAGTACAGATAGAACGACGCCCGCGTGGTCGCAGGAATTCCGTACCGCAGGCAGACCGGCCGCGCGCAGTGGTGGCCGACCCGGACCGCGATGCCCTCCTCGTCGAGCACCTGACCCACGTCGTGCGGGTGGATGTCGCCGAGCGTGAAGGAGATCGCCGCGCCGCGGTCCTCGGCCGTGGTGGGGCCGATGATCCGCAGGTCCGGGACCTCCTGGAGGCGCCGAACGGCGTACTCGGTGATCGCGTGCTCGTGGCGCGCGATGTTCTCCATGCCGATCGCCGACAGGTAGTCCACGGCCGCACCGAGGCCGACGGCCTGGGCGATCGGGGGCGTACCCGCCTCGAACTTGTGCGGGGCCGGAGCGTAGGTCGAGGAGTGCATCGACACGGTCTCGATCATCTCGCCGCCGCCGAGGAAGGGCGGGAGGTCCTCCAGGAGCTCCTGCCGTCCCCACAGGACGCCGATGCCCGTCGGACCGCACATCTTGTGGCCGGTGAAGGCCACGAAGTCGGCCTGGAGCGCCTGCACGTCCAGGACCATGTGCGGGGCCGCCTGCGAGGCGTCGATGCAGACGAGCGCACCGACCTCCTGGGCGCGACGGATGATCGTCTCGACCGGGTTGATCGTGCCCAGCAGGTTCGAGACCAGCGTGAACGAGACGATCTTGGTCTTCTCGGTGATGACCTCTTCGATGTTCGAGAGGTCGAGACGGCCGTCGTCGGTGAGGCCGAACCACTTCAGCTTCGCGCCCGTGCGCTGCGAGAGCAGCTGCCACGGCACGATGTTGGAGTGGTGCTCCATCTCCGTGATGGCGATCTCGGTCTCGTGGTCCACGCGGTAGGGCTCGTCGGCCCAGCCCAGCATGTTGGCCACGAGGTTGAGCGACTCCGAGGCGTTCTTGGTGAAGATCACCTCGTCGCGGCTCGGCGCGTTGATGAACGCCGCGACCTTGTCGCGGGCGCCCTCGTACAGCGCCGTCGCCTCCTCGGCGACCAGGTACACGCCACGGTGCACGTTGGCGTTGTGCTGCTCGTAGTACTCGTTCAGCGCGTCGAGGACCTGGCGCGGCTTCTGCGAGGTCGCCGCGGAGTCCAGGTACACGATCTTCTTGCCGTCGTGGACCACGCGATCCAGGAGCGGGAAGTCCTTGCGGATCGCCTCGGTGTCGAGGAGGCCGGAGAGCCCCTGATGGGCAGATGTCACGCGGATGCGCCACCCTTCGTGCTGTAGGCCTCGTAGCCCTCGTTCTCCAGCTTGTCGGCAAGCTCGGCGCCACCGGACTCGACGATGCGGCCCTCGGAGAAGACGTGAACGAAGTCGGGCTTGATGTAGCGCAGGATGCGCGTGTAGTGCGTGATCAGCAGGGTGCCGACCTCGCCGGTCTCGCGGACGCGGTTGACGCCCTCGGAGACCTGGCGCAGCGCGTCGACGTCGAGGCCCGAGTCGGTCTCGTCGAGGATCGCGATCTTCGGCTTGAGGAGCTCCAGCTGGAGGATCTCGTGGCGCTTCTTCTCACCGCCGGAGAAGCCCTCGTTGACGTTGCGCTCGGCGAAGGCCGGGTCCATCTGGAGCTGCTCCATCGCGGACTTGACCTCCTTCACCCAGGTGCGCAGCTTGGGGGCCTCGCCGCGGATGGCGGTGGCGGAGGTGCGCAGGAAGTTGGAGACCGAGACACCGGGGACCTCGACCGGGTACTGCATGGCCAGGAAGACGCCGGCGCGGGCGCGCTCGTCGACCGACATCTCCAGGACGTCCTCGCCGTCGAGGGTGACGGTGCCGCCGGTGACCGTGTACTTCGGGTGGCCGGCGAGCGAGTACGCCAGGGTCGACTTGCCGGAGCCGTTGGGGCCCATGACGGCGTGGGTCTCGCCCTGCTTGATGGTCAGGTCGACACCCTTGAGGATCTCGCGGGGGCCGTTCTCGGCCTCGACGGAGACGTGCAGGTTGCGGATTTCAAGCGTTGCCATGGGTGACTCAGGACTCCTGGGTGACGGAGACGAGCACATCGTCCCCTTCGATCTTGACGGGGTAAACGGGCACGGGGCGCGTCGCGGGAAGGCCGGAGGGCTTGCCCGTGCGGAGGTCGAAGCTCGACCCGTGCAGCCAGCACTCGATGGCGCAGTCCTCGACCTCGCCCTCCGAGAGGGAGACGTTCGCGTGCGAGCAGATGTCGTTGATCGCGAACACCTCGCCCTCGGTGTGCACGACCGACACCGGCGTGCCGTCGACCTCGACCCGCTTCGGGGTGTCGGCCTCCAGCTCGCTCAGTGCGCAGACTCGGACGAAGGCCATCAGACGGAGGCCTCCAGCTCGGCCTCGATCTTGGCGAGGAGGCGCTCCTGGACGTCCGGCAGACCGATCTGCTGGACCAGCTCCGCGAAGAAGCCGCGGACGACGAGGCGGCGGGCCTCGGCCTGCGAGATGCCGCGGGACATCAGGTAGAAGAGCTGCTCGTCGTCGAAGCGGCCGGTGGCCGAGGCGTGACCGGCACCGGCGATCTCGCCGGTCTCGATCTCCAGGTTCGGCACGGAGTCGACCCGGGCGCCGTCCGTGAGGACCAGGTTCCGGTTGAGCTCGTACGTGTCGGTGCCCTCGGCGGCGGCCTGGATGAGCACGTCGCCGATCCAGACGGCGTGCGCGTCCTGGCCCTGCAGCGCGCCCTTGTAGGCCACGTTGGACTTGCAGTGCGGGGTGTTGTGGTCGACCAGGAGGCGGTGCTCCTGGTGCTGGCCGGCGTCGGTGAAGTACAGGCCGAAGAGCTCGGCCTCGCCGCCGGGGGCCGCGTACGACACGCGGGGGTGGATGCGGACGACATCGCCGCCGAAGGTGACGATCACCGACTTGAAGGAGGCGTCGCGGCCGACCAGCGCGTTGTGCTGGGCGACGTGGACGGCCTTCTCGTCCCAGTCCTGGACGGAGACGACGGTCAGCTTGGCGCCGTCACCGAGGACGTAGTCGACGTTGGCGGCGAGCACCGCGTCACCGGTGTGGTCGATGACCACGACGGCCTCGGCGAAGGCGCCGAGCTCGATCACCTGGTGGCCGAAGGCGACCCCGCCCTCGCCGCGCACGGCGATGCGGATCGGCTCGGTGAGGACGGCCTCCTTGGCGACGGTGACGACCGAGGCCTTCTCGAAGGAGGAGTACGCCTGGGCGGCGACGCGGTCGACGGGCTTGCCCGCCTTGCCGAGCCGCTCGTCCTCGCGGCCGACGGTCTCCACGGTGACGCCCTCGGGGGCCTCGATCTCGACCTTGACGCCCTCGCCGGACGCGACGGCGGTGCCGTCGTGAAGGCCGCGCAGTCGCGCCAGCGGCGTGAACCGCCACTCCTCCTCACGGCCGTGCGGGACGGGGAAGTCCGCGACGTCGAAGGACGGGGGCGCGCTCATGCGCGTGGCGACGGTGGACTCGGCGGCCACCGCGATCGAGCCGGCGGTGGTGGAGCCCGCCGGGATGTTCTGAGCCTCAGCCATGGCTGTCGTCTTGCTCTCTTCCTGCGTACGTACGAAGTCGGTCGCTGCGGGGCGAAGGGCTGCGGGGCGGCTTTAGCCGACCGAGCCTTCCATCTGCAGCTCGATCAGCCGGTTGAGCTCCAGGGCGTACTCCATCGGGAGCTCCTTGGCGATGGGCTCGACGAAGCCGCGGACGATCATCGCCATGGCCTCGAACTCGGTGAGGCCGCGGCTCATCAGGTAGAAGAGCTGGTCCTCGGAGACCTTGGAGACGGTGGCCTCGTGGCCCATGGAGACGTCGTCCTCGCGCACGTCCACGTAGGGGTACGTGTCCGAGCGGGAGATCGTGTCGACGAGCAGCGCGTCGCAGAGCACGTTGGACTTGGAGCCCGGGGCGCCCTCGCCGATCTCGATGAGACCGCGGTAGGAGGTGCGGCCGCCGCCTCGCGCCACCGACTTGGAGACGATGTTCGAGGAGGTGTTCGGGGCCATGTGCACCATCTTGGCGCCGGCGTCCTGGTGCTGGCCCTCGCCCGCGAAGGCGATGGACAGCGTCTCGCCCTTGGCGTGCTCGCCCATGAGGTAGACGGCCGGGTACTTCATGGTGACCTTGGAGCCGATGTTGCCGTCGACCCACTCCATGGTGGCGCCCTCGTAGGCGACGGCGCGCTTGGTCACCAGGTTGTAGACGTTGTTCGACCAGTTCTGGATGGTCGTGTAGCGGCAGCGGCCGCCCTTCTTCACGATGATCTCGACGACGGCGCTGTGCAGCGAGTCCGAGGAGTAGATCGGGGCGGTGCAGCCCTCGACGTAGTGGACGTAGGCGTCCTCGTCGACGATGATCAGCGTCCGCTCGAACTGGCCCATGTTCTCCGTGTTGATACGGAAGTAGGCCTGGAGCGGGATCTCGACCTGGACGCCCTTCGGCACGTAGATGAACGAGCCGCCGGACCACACGGCCGTGTTCAGCGAGGCGAACTTGTTGTCGCCGACCGGGATGACGGTGCCGAAGTACTCCTTGAAGAGTTCCTCGTGCTCCTTCAGCGCGGTGTCGGTGTCGACGAAGATGACGCCCTGCTCCTCCAGGTCCTCGCGGATCTGGTGGTAGACGACCTCGGACTCGTACTGGGCGGCGACACCGGCGACGAGGCGCTGCTTCTCCGCCTCCGGGATGCCGAGCTTGTCGTACGTGTTCTTGATGTCCTCCGGCAGGTCCTCCCAGGACTCGGCCTGCTTCTCGGTGGACCGCACGAAGTACTTGATGTTGTCGAAGTCGATGCCGGAGAGGTCGGAGCCCCAGGTGGGCATGGGCTTCTTGCCGAAGAGCCGCAGACCCTTGAGACGCAGCTTCAGCATCCACTCGGGCTCGTTCTTCTTCGAGGAGATGTCGCGGACGACGTCCTCGTTCAGACCGCGCTTGGCCGTGGCACCGGCCGTGTCGGAGTCGGCCCAGCCGTACTCGTACCGACCCAGGCCCTCAAGCTCGGGGTGGCTGATCTCGGTGGTCATGCGGGGTTCCTCCCGGCCGTGCTGACGGATGCTGATGAACTGGTCTGTGGGGCGCTGTGCGGGATGAACGTCGTGCAGACGCCGTCACCATGCGCGATGGTGGCCAGACGCTGGACGTGCGTTCCCAGGAGGCGGGAGAAGAACTCCGTCTCCGCCTCGCACAGCTGCGGATACTGCTCGGCGACGTGGGCGACCGGGCAGTGGTGCTGGCAGAGCTGCTCGCCGACCGGCGCGTTCCGCGCAGTGGCAGCGTACCCGTCCGCTGTCAGGGCCTTGGCAAGTGCCTCGGTCCGCCGGGCGGGGTCGGCCGTCTCGACGGCTTCCCTGTACGTGTCGCCCTGGGCCTCGATCCGGTCGCGGGCGAAGGCGGCGACGGCCGCTTCCCCGCCGGCGTTGCGCTCGATCCAGCGGAGCGCCTCGACGGCCAGGGAGTCGTACGACTGGTCGAACTCGTCCCGGCCGCAGTCGGTGAGCGCGAAGATCTTCGCGGGGCGGCCTCGGGCGCGGGCGCCGTAGACGCGCTTCTCGCGGGCCTCGACGACGTTGTCCGCGACCAGCGAGTCGAGGTGGCGGCGGACGGCGGCCTGGGTGAGGCGCAGTCGCTCGGCCAGATCGGCGACGGTCGAGGGACCGTGGTCCAGGATCGACCGCGCGACCCGGTTGCGCGTCGAGCGCTCACGGGTCGCGAGTTCCTCCACGGGAGCCGCGCCAACGTTTTTCACAACGCCATTGTTGCGTAATTAATCGAGGACTGACAAGCCGCGTCCACGGCGGCGGCGGTGCGGTGCGTCACTCAGGTAAGGCTTACCTGACCTGCGGAAATGATCATTCGTAGGACGAATCACGGGCCCGCACCACGTCGGCGTCCGGCCGTCCGGTGAACCAATACGTGCAGGCCACAAGCGCTCCGCCACCCCGCCGATCCCGATGTACGCCCCGGCCAGCATCGCCGAGACCGCGTAGCGGCCGGGCCGGGCCAGGTCGTGCGCCTTGTGCTCGGCCTGTCCGGCCGTCTCCCGCAGGTTCTCCGCCACGCTGATCACACCGCCGACGCTATGCCCGCCCACCCGGGTGAACCGCACGTAAAAGTCCCGATTCAAGGGACCCGGGCCCCGCGCCGGAAGGACCTTCGCCCCCTCTCTAGACTTCCGCCCATGGGAAATGAGTCCGTCGACAGCGCCGTCCGCGTACACGGCCTCGTCAAGCGGTACGGAAGCAAGACCGCCGTCGACGGCCTCGACCTCGACGTGCGGGCACACACCGTCACCGCCGTCCTCGGCCCCAACGGGGCCGGCAAGACCACCACCATCGAGACCTGCGAGGGCTACCGCAGACCCGACGGCGGCACCGTCCGCGTCCTCGGCCTCGACCCGATTGCCGACGCGGCCGCCCTGCGCCCCCGGATCGGCGTGATGCTCCAGTCCGGCGGCGTCTACTCCGGCGCCCGCGCCGACGAGATGCTCCGCCACATGGCGAAGCTGCACGCCCACCCCCTCGACGTGGACGCCCTGATCGAGCGCCTCGGCCTCGGCTCCTGCGGCCGCACCACCTACCGCCGGCTCTCCGGCGGCCAGCAGCAGCGCCTCGCGCTCGCCATGGCCGTCGTCGGCCGCCCCGAGCTCGTCTTCCTCGACGAGCCCACCGCCGGACTCGACCCGCAGGCCCGCCGCGCCACCTGGGACCTCGTGCGCGAGCTGCGCGCCGACGGCGTGACCGTCGTCCTCACCACCCACTTCATGCAGGAGGCCGAGGAGCTCGCCGACGACGTCGCCATCGTCGACGCCGGCCGGGTCGCCGCCCAGGGCAGCCCCGAGCAGCTCTGCCGCGGCGGCGCCGAGAACACCCTGCGCTTCACCGGACGCCCCGGGCTCGACCTCGGCTCCCTGCTCAAGGCGCTCCCGGACGGCACGGCCGCCGCGGAACCCCTCCCGGGCACGTACCGGATCACCGGCGCCATCGACCCCCAGCTGCTCGCCACGGTCACCACCTGGTGCGCCCAGCACGGCGTCATGCCCGAGGGCATCTCCGTCGAACGCCACACCCTGGAAGACGTCTTCCTGGAACTCACGGGCAAGGAACTGCGGTCATGAGCACGGGCACCTACTCCCCCAAGCCGGGCGCGGCCCCCGTCGGCCGGATGATCGCGGCGCAGACGGCCCTGGAGACCCGGATGCTGCTGCGCAACGGCGAGCAGCTCCTCCTGACGGTGATCATCCCCTCCCTCCTCCTCGTCCTGTTCTCCACGGTCGACATCGTCGACACGGGAGCCGACAAGGCCGTCGACTTCCTCGCCCCCGGCGTCCTCGCCCTCGCCGTCCTCTCCACCGCCTTCACCGGCCAGGCCATCGCGACCGGTTTCGAGCGGCGCTACGGGGTGCTCAAGCGACTCGGCGCCTCACCGCTCCCCCGCTGGGCGCTCATGACCGCCAAGACGCTCGCCGTCCTCGTCACCGAGGTGCTCCAGGTCGCGCTCCTCACGGCGATCGCCCTGGCCCTCGGCTGGTCCCCGAACGGCAACCCCGCCTCCGTCGCCCTCCTCCTGATCCTCGGCACGGCCGCCTTCTCCGGCCTCGGCCTCCTGATGGCGGGCACCCTCAAGGCGGAGGCCACCCTGGCCGCCGCCAACCTGGTCTTCCTGCTGCTCCTGGTGGGCGGCGGGGTCATCGTGCCCCTGGACAAGTTCCCCGAACCGGCCCGCTCCCTCCTGGAACTCCTCCCGATCTCCGCCCTCTCCGACGGCCTCCGGGACGTCCTCCAGAACGGTGCGTCGATGCCCTGGGGCAACGCGCTGATCCTGACGATCTGGGCGGTCCTCGGCCTCGGCGCGGCGGCGAAGTTCTTCCGCTGGGATTGACCTCCTCGCCGCCTTGAGAGGCGGCGATCCCCGCTTACCGTGCCGTCGAGGGCCAAGGTGTCGGGCGGGTTCCTGCTTCTTCGCGCTGTGCGGGGACGAGTCCCCGGCTTACCTGCGCTCGACAGGCTGACACCGCCAGTCCGGCGGCCTTGGCGATGTTGACGGCCGCGTTGATGTCACGGTCGAGGACGGTCCCGCAGCCCTGGCACTCCCACAGGCGGATGTGCAGGGGTTTGGGGCCGTCCTTGGTCCCGCATACGCAGCAGACTTGGCTGGTGGGCTCGAATCGTCCGATGCGGAGGAAGGTCCGGCCGTACAGGGCGGCCTTGTACTCCAGCATCGCGACGAACGACGTCCAGCCGGCATCGTGGACGGACTTGGCCAGGCGCGTACGGGCGAGCCCTTTCACCGCCAGGTTCTCCACGGCCACCGCTTGGTTCTCGCGGATGACCTTCGTGGAGAGCTGATGGTGGAACTCGCGCCGCGCGTCGGCCACCCGCGCGTGCGCACGGGCGACCTTGACGCGGGCCTTGTCCCGGTTGTTGCTGCCCTTGGCCTTACGGCTCAGATTCCGCTGGGCCTTCTTGAGCTTCTTCTCCGCCCGGCGCAGGAAGCGCGGGGCATCGATCTTCGTGCCGTCGGAGAGCACTGCGAAGTGCCCGAGGCCCAGGTCGATGCCGACGACCGGTTCCACCTCGGGCAGCACGGCCGGATCGGTCTCCACCACGAACGACGCGAAGTACCGGCCGGCCGCGTCCTTGATCACGGTCACCGTCGCCGGCACGGACGGCAGGGCGCGGGACCACTTCACCCTCACGTCCCCGATCTTCGGCAGCGACAGGTCGCCACCCGGAGTGATCTTCCATCGCGCGTTCGCGGTGAACCGGACCGCCTGCCGACCGTCCCGCTTCGACTTGAACCGGGGCGCGCCCATCCGCGGACGTTTGCCCTTCAGACCGTCGAAGAAGTTCCGGTACGCGGTGTCCAGATCCCGCAACGACTGCTGAAGCACCACAGCCGAAACCTCGGCCAGCCAGGCACGCTCGGCGGTCCTCTTCGCCTCGGTGATCAAGGCCTTGGACAGATCCCCGGTCTTCGGGAACGGCAGCCCCTCAGCGAGGGCGATCTCGCGAGCGCGGAGCGCGTCGTTGTAGACCACCCGCGCACACCCGAACGCCCTCGCCAACGCCGCACGCTGCGAACCGTTCGGGTACACGCGAAACGAGTACCGAAGCTGCACGACGCTCAACGTACGACCATCGCCCCACCATCCGACACAAGAACATTCATTCGAGGCGTCACCGCGGGTTCGGTCAGCGCAAACCCAGCGCATCAACGGCTGAACGCTGTAGTCGATAAGACTCAGAGGGTGACGCATCCCGACAAGCCACCCCCCTCGTGAAAGCGTGCACAAGCCCCGTCCTACGATGGGGCCCGTGCTGACCCCCCTCGCCTTCATCGCCCAGCGCTGGACCCCGTCCCCCCGGACTCTCCGGCGCGCCGCGCTCTCCGCCGTCGTGATGAGCGTGTTCATCATCGTCACGGGTGGCGCGGTCCGGCTGACCGGTTCCGGTCTCGGCTGCGACACGTGGCCGAAGTGCACGGACGACAGCCTCATCGTGACGCCGGAGCAGGGCTACCGCGGCATGATCGAGTTCGGCAACCGGATGCTGACGTACGTCCTGTCGGCGGCCGTCGGGTGGGCGATCATCGCCGCCCGGTCGACCAAGCCGTGGCGCCGGAACCTCACCCGCTGGGCGTGGGCGCAGTTCTGGATCGTGATGAGCAACGCCGTCATCGGCGGCATCACGGTGTGGATGGGCCTCAACCCGTGGACGGTCGCCGGCCACTTCCTGGCCGCGAACGCCCTGCTCACGGTCGCGGTCATCACCTGGCACCGGACCGGCGAGGGCGACACCGCCCCCCGGCCGCGCGCGCCGCGCCCGGTCCGCAAGCTGTCGTGGGCGATCACGATCGCCTCGGGTCTGCTCATCGTGCTCGGTACGACGGTGACCGGCGCCGGCAAGCACGCCGGTGACAGCAGCGAGGTCCCGCGCATGCCGTGGGACTGGACGAACGCCGCCCACCTCCACGCCATCGCCGCCTGGGTCGTCTGCGCGCTCGCGCTCGCCATGTGGCTGGTGCTGCGCGTGGTGGACGCCCCGGACGACACCCGGGCCCGGGCCCGTGACCTCCTGATCGTGCTGCTCGCGCAGGGCGGGATCGGCTACGTCCAGTACTTCACCGGGGTCCCCGAGGTCCTGGTCGCCGTCCACATGCTCGGCTCCTCGCTGATGTGGATCGCGGTGCTGCGGCTGGCCCTGAGCCTGCGCGAGCGCCCGGTGGCGACGGCGGAGATCCCGGCCCAGGCCGACCCGGAGCTCACGGCGACCGTCTGATCCACCGGTCCGGGGTCCACCGACGGGCCTCAGGCCAGTCGGTAGACCCGCCGGGCGTTGCCCGCCGCGAGCATCGTGGCGACGCGCTGGGCGTCCGCGTGGGACCAGGCGCCCTCCGACACCCACTCGCCGAGCACCCGCGTGAGCGCCGAGCGGAAGGCGCCGGCGGCGACCACGTGGAGCTCGGGCAGCCCCTGGGCGCCACTGGAGAACAGCAGCTTGCCGAACGGCGCCCGTTCCAGGACCTCGGCGAGGACGGCCGCCGCCCGGGCCCCGGTGTGGGCGAGGACGGGGCCGAGGTCCGCGTACACGTGCGGGTGGACGACCGTCAGGTGCGCCGCCGCGCGGTGGTGCGGGTAGGCGTGCAGCAGGACGAGGTCGGCGCCGAGCCCCGTCGTGGCGGCGGCGAAGCCGCCGAGGACGGCCGGGTCGCGGGCCCCCGTGTGCAGCTGGAGCGGGCGCCCCGCGGTGACGGCGATCCAGAGGAGATGCCGCAGCAGGACGGGGTCGGTGAGCCGCCCGCCCGCCGGGCGTCCGGCCAGCCAGCGCCCCGCCGCCCCGCGCACCTCCCCCGGTCCCGGTGGCTCGGGCGCCGTCGCGAGCCCTCGGCGTACGCCCTCCACCGAGGTGAAGGCGACGGCGTTCGCGGCGGCCCCGTGGACGGCCTCGGCGAGGTTGGCGAGGAACGCCTCGACGGTCCCAGAGGTGTCGGCGACCTGTTCGGCGAGGGGTTCGAGGCGGACGATCTCGTGGGCCTCGGCGTCGCCCGCGGCGGCGATCTCGGCGGGCCCGGTCAGATCGCCGGGGAGCCCCGTGTCCACCAGGTAGGTGGAGATCCCGGAGGCCCTCAGGAGCCGGCGGCCGGCCTCGACGACGCCGAGTTCGCGACGGCGGGCGAGGTAGCGGGCCGGCGGGCAGTGCGGTTCGAGGCCGAGGAGCGGCGGACACCAGCGCCGTACCGCGAATCCGGTCTGGGTGTCGAAGAAGGTCGTCCCGGCGGCGGGCAGGCCGGGCGGACCGTCGCCCCGGTCGCCGAGGTGCGCGCCGAGGCGGGTCTCGAAGGTGCCGAGGCCGAGCTCCGTACGGAGCACTCCGTGGCAGTACTGGTCCACCAGGCTCGGCGTGTCGATCATCTCGGGGGGCTCCCTGTGTGGACGTGTCTCCACACGTCCTAACGGGTGAGCCCCGCGCGAGGTTGTTGCCTCAGCTGTTGGAGGGGCCGCCGATCTGGATACCGGCCATCCGGCTCCACTCGTACGGGCCGGTGACGACCTTCGCGGCGAACTCGCCGTCGAACTCGTCGTGGAGCGTCAGACCGGCCTTCTCGGCGGCCTGCTGCGCGATCGGGTACGTGGGGGCCACCAGGTCGCCCCAGCCGCCGTCCGTGCCGACGAGGACGATCCGGGTGCCCGCCTGGCCGATGTGGGCGAGCTGGCCCTCGGCGCCGCCGTGCTCCGCGGAGAACGCCCGGATCTGCTTCGCGAGCCTGGCCGCCCTGCGCTCTTCCTGCTTCGTTTCTGCCATGTCAAGGATGCTACCGAGGGGTAGATCGACTGGCGACGGCCGGGCCACGTGGTCTATCCCACGTGACCCGGCCGTCGGCCGAGCGAATCATCTGAGCGCTTCGCGCCCGCTGGAGGAACTAGCGGAGGAAGGGGTCCACCGCGACCGCCACGAAGAGCAGCGAGACGTAGGTGATGGACCAGTGGAAGAGGCGCATCTCCTTGAGCTTCGCGCCGGTCGCGCCCGCCTTCGCGCGGTTGAGCAGCCCGTGGGCCTCCCACAGCCACCAGCCGCCGGTGATCAGCGCCACGGCCGTGTAGAACCAGCCGGTGTAGCCGAGCGGGGTCAGCAGCAGGGAGACGGCGACCATCACCCAGCTGTAGGCGACGATCTGCTTGGCCACGACCTTGTTGGAGGCGAGGACGGGGAGCATCGGCACGCCGGCGCGGGCGTAGTCGTCCTTGACCTTCATCGAGAGCGGCCAGTAGTGCGGCGGCGTCCAGAAGAAGATGACGAGGAAGAGGATGATCGCGGCCCACGACATCGAGTTCGTCACGGCCGACCAGCCGATGAGCACCGGCAGGCAGCCGGCGATGCCGCCCCAGACGATGTTCTGCGCGGTGCGCCGCTTCAGGATCATCGTGTAGACGACCACGTAGAAGAGGAGCGCGCCGAGCGAGAGCGCGGCGGAGAGCCAGTTGACCAGCAGGCCGAACCAGAGCGTGGAGATCACGGCGAGGCTGAGGCCGAAGACGAGGCCCTCACGCGGCGTGAGCACACCGGTGACCAGCGGGCGCTGGGAGGTGCGGTCCATCAGGGCGTCGATGTCGCGGTCGATGTACATGTTCAGCGCGTTGGCGCCGCCCGCCGACAGGTAGCCGCCGAAGCAGGTGGCGAGCACCAGCCACAGGTTCGGCACGCCCTGTTCGGCGAGGAACATCACCGGAACGGTCGTGATGAGCAGCAGCTCGATGATCCGCGGCTTGGTCAGCGCCACGTATGCCTTGACGCGGGCCCCGAACGGCCGATGGGCCCCCGGGCTGGGAGTCAAGACGACCCCTGCGGGTCGGGACTCGACGGCCGTCACGCACACCCCTGACAGAGAAATTCCCAGCAAGCTCCCCTGATGAAGACGGGGTGAAGCTTGCGCGTACCACGCCACTGTAGACGTTGCCCAGACGCCGATCTTCGCGGGGGTGGGGTCGTGTTGGAGGGGTGTGTCCCAAGGCGTGGACACCGCTCGGGAGGCGAACCGACACGGCCACCGGCAGTCTTGCTGTGTCCGCTCATTTGAGGGGCCCGCACACGAAAAGAGGGGGCCCTGTCGGGGGTAGGCTCGACACCGCCGGTACACCCTCAGTCACCGGCTTCAGAACATGTGGAGAGGAGCCCTGACCCAGGGTGAGCACTAAGCCGACCACCACAGACCTCGAGTGGACCGAATTGGACCAGCGGGCTGTCGATACCGCCCGCATCCTGGCCGCGGACGCCGTACAGAAGGTCGGCAACGGCCATCCCGGTACGGCGATGAGCCTGGCGCCCGCCGCGTACACCCTCTTCCAGAAGGTGATGCGGCACGACCCGGCCGACCCCGAGTGGGTCGGGCGCGACCGGTTCGTCCTCTCCGCGGGCCACTCGTCCCTGACCCTCTACACCCAGCTGTACCTGGGTGGCTTCGGTCTTGAGCTGGACGACCTGAAGGCCTTCCGCACCTGGGGTTCGAAGACCCCCGGTCACCCGGAGTACGGCCACACGGCCGCCGTCGAGACGACCACCGGCCCGCTGGGCCAGGGTGTCGCCAACGCCGTGGGCATGGCGATGGCCGCCCGCTTCGAGCGCGGTCTGTTCGACCCGGAGGCGGCCCCCGGCACCTCCCCGTTCGACCACCGCATCTACGCGATCGCCGGTGACGGCTGCCTCCAGGAGGGCATCTCCGCCGAGGCGTCCTCGCTCGCCGGTCACCAGAAGCTCGGCAACCTGATCCTGCTGTGGGACGACAACCACATCTCGATCGAGGGCGACACCGAGACGGCCGTGTCCGAGGACACGATGAAGCGGTACGAGGCGTACGGCTGGCACGTCCAGCGCGTCGAGTCGAAGGCCAACGGCGACCTGGACCCGGCGGCGCTGTACGCGGCGGTCAGGGCCGCCGAGGCCGAGACCGAGCGTCCGTCGTTCATCGCGATGCGCTCGATCATCGCCTGGCCCGCGCCGAACGCGCAGAACACCGAGGCCTCGCACGGCTCGGCGCTCGGCGACGAGGAGATCGCGGCCACCAAGCGCGTCCTGGGCTTCGACCCGGAGCAGACCTTCGAGGTCACCGACGAGGTCATCACGCACACCCGTTCGCTCGGCGACCGGGGCCGTGAGGCGCGTGCCGCGTGGGAGAAGTCCCTCGCGGAGTGGCGCACGGCCAACCCGGAGCGGGCGGCGGAGTTCGACCGCATCCAGGCGAACGAGCTGCCGGCCGGCTGGGAGGAGAAGCTCCCCGTCTTCGAGCCGGGCAAGGGTGTCGCCACCCGCGCGGCCTCGGGCAAGGTCCTCCAGGCGCTCGGCGCGATCATCCCGGAGCTGTGGGGCGGCTCGGCCGACCTGGCCGGCTCGAACAACACGACGATCGACAAGACCTCGTCGTTCCTGCCCGAGGGCAACCCGCTGCCGGAGGCCGACAAGTACGGCCGCACGATCCACTTCGGCATCCGCGAGCACTCGATGGCCGCCGAGATGAACGGCATCGCGCTCCACGGCAACACGCGCATCTACGGCGGCACCTTCCTGGTGTTCTCCGACTACATGCGCAACGCGGTGCGTCTGTCGGCCCTGATGCACCTGCCGGTGACGTACGTCTGGACGCACGACTCGATCGGTCTGGGCGAGGACGGCCCGACGCACCAGCCGGTGGAGCACCTCGCCTCGCTGCGCGCGATCCCGGGTCTGAACGTGGTCCGTCCGGCCGACGCCAACGAGACGACGATCGCCTGGCGCGAGATCATGAAGCGGCACACCAAGGTCTTCGGCAAGGGTGCCCCGCACGGTCTGGCCCTCACCCGTCAGGGCGTGCCGACCTACGCGCCGAACGAGGACGCGGCCAAGGGCGGCTACGTGCTGTTCGACGCCGACGGTGGCGACGCGCAGCTCGTGCTGATCGCGACCGGTTCCGAGGTCCACCTGGCCGTCGACGCCCGCGAGCAGCTCCAGGCCGCCGGCGTCCCGACCCGGGTGGTCTCGATGCCGTCCGTCGAGTGGTTCGAGGAGCAGGACCAGGCGTACAAGGACTCCGTCCTGCCGCCGTCGGTCAAGGCCCGCGTCGCGGTCGAGGCCGGCATCGGTCTCACCTGGCACCGGTACGTCGGGGACGCCGGCCGGATCGTCTCGCTGGAGCACTTCGGTGCCTCGGCGGACGCGAAGGTCCTCTTCCGCGAGTTCGGGTTCACGCCGGATGCGATCGTCGCCGCCGCCCGGGAATCTCTCGCCGCCGCCGCGCGCTGACGCCCATACGTACGACTTAATGGAGATGCAATTCTCATGACAGACGCTCTCAAGCGCCTCTCCGACGAAGGCGTCGCGATCTGGCTGGACGACCTCTCGCGCAAGCGGATCACGTCCGGCAACCTGGCCGAGCTCATCGACCAGAGCCACGTGGTCGGCGTGACCACGAACCCGTCGATCTTCCAGAAGGCCATCACCTCGGGTGACGGTTACGAGCAGCAGCTCGCCGACCTCGCCGCCCGCAAGGTGACCGTCGACGAGGCCATCCGCATGATCACGACGGCGGACGTGCGCGACGCCGCCGACATCCTGCGGCCGGTCTTCGAGGCGACCGACGGCCAGGACGGCCGGGTCTCCATCGAGGTCGACCCCCGTCTCGCCCACGAGACGGTCGCCACCATCGCCGAGGCCAAGCAGCTGGCCTGGCTGGTGGACCGCCCCAACACGCTCATCAAGATTCCGGCCACCAAGGCGGGTCTGCCGGCGATCACCGAGGTCATCGGCCTCGGCATCAGCGTCAACGTCACGCTGATCTTCTCGCTGGAGCGCTACCGCGCGGTCATGGACGCCTACCTGGCGGGCCTGGAGAAGGCCCGCGAGCGCGGCCTCGACCTCTCGAAGATCCACTCGGTGGCGTCCTTCTTCGTGTCCCGTGTGGACTCGGAGATCGACAAGCGCCTGGACGGCATCGGCACCGACGAGGCCAAGGCGCTCAAGGGCAAGGCCGCTCTGGCCAACGCCCGCCTGGCCTACGAGGCGTTCGAGGAGGTCTTCTCCTCGGACCGCTGGGCCGCCCTCGACAAGGCGCAGGCCAACAAGCAGCGTCCGCTGTGGGCCTCGACCGGCGTCAAGGACCCGGCGTACAAGGACACGCTGTACGTCGTGGACCTGGTCGCCCCGGGCACGGTCAACACCATGCCGGAAGGCACCCTGGAGGCCACCGCCGACCACGGCGAGGTCACCGGTGACACCGTGCGCGGCACGTACGACCAGTCCCGCGCGGAGCTGGCGGCCATCGCAAAGCTGGGCATCAGCTACGACGAGGTCGTGCAGCTCCTGGAGGACGAGGGCGTCGACAAGTTCGAGGCGTCCTGGAACGACCTGCTCAAGTCCACCGAGGCGGAGCTCGCGCGCCGCGTACCTGCGGAGGCGTAAGCACTTTGAGCGCAGTCGACGGAGCCAACCCGCTCCGTGACGCCGCCGACCGACGGCTCCCGCGCATCGCGGGGCCGTCGGGCCTGGTGATCTTCGGCGTCACGGGCGATTTGTCCCGCAAGAAGCTGATGCCTGCCGTCTACGACCTGGCCAACCGCGGTCTGCTGCCGCCGGGCTTCTCGCTCGTCGGCTTCGCCCGCCGCGAATGGCAGGACGAGGACTTCGCGCAGGAGGTCTACGAGGCGGTCAAGCAGCACGCGCGCACCCCGTTCCGCGAGGAGGTGTGGCAGCAGCTGATCCAGGGCATGCGGTTCGTCCAGGGCGACTTCGACGACGACGAGGCCTTCGAGAAGCTGAAGTCCACCGTCGAGGAGCTGGACAAGGCGCAGGGTACGGGCGGCAACTTCGCCTTCTACCTCTCCGTGCCGCCGAAGTTCTTCCCCCTGGTGGTCCGGCAGCTCAAGAAGCACGGCCTGGCCGACCAGAAGGACGGCTCCTGGCGCCGCGCGGTCATCGAGAAGCCCTTCGGTCACGACCTGACCTCCGCCAAGGAGCTCAACGAGGTCGTCCACGAGGTCTTCCCGCCCGACGCGGTCTTCCGCATCGACCACTACCTCGGCAAGGAGACCGTCCAGAACATCCTGGCGCTCCGCTTCGCCAACACCCTCTTCGAGCCGATCTGGAACAGGTCGTACGTCGACCACGTCCAGATCACCATGGCCGAGGACATCGGCATCGGCGGCCGGGCCGGGTACTACGACGGCATCGGCGCCGCCCGTGACGTCATCCAGAACCACCTGCTCCAGCTGCTGGCGCTGACCGCGATGGAGGAGCCCGCCTCCTTCGACGCCGACGCGCTCGCCGCCGAGAAGACCAAGGTCCTCGGCGCGGTGAAGCTGCCGACGGACCCGGGGAAGACCACGGTCCGGGGTCAGTACGCGGCCGGGTGGCAGGGCGGCGAGAAGGCCGTCGGCTACCTCCAGGAAGACGGCATCGACCCCCAGTCGAAGACCGACACCTACGCGGCCGTGAAGCTGGAGATCGACAACCGCCGCTGGGCGGGCGTCCCCTTCTACCTCCGTACGGGCAAGCGCCTGGGCCGCCGCGTCACCGAGATCGCGGTCGTCTTCCAGCGCGCCCCGCACTCCCCCTTCGACCACACCGCGACCGAGGAGCTCGGCCGCAACGCCATCGTGATCCGGGTCCAGCCGGACGAGGGCGTGACGGTGCGGTTCGGCTCCAAGGTGCCCGGCACCCAGATGGAGATCCGGGACGTGTCGATGGACTTCGCCTACGGCGAGTCCTTCACGGAGTCCAGCCCCGAGGCGTACGAGCGGCTCATCCTCGACGTCCTGCTCGGCGACTCGAACCTCTTCCCGCGCGTGGAGGAGGTCGAGCTGTCCTGGAAGATCCTCGACCCGATCGAGCAGTTCTGGGACACGCACGGCACGCCCGCGCAGTACCAGTCCGGGACCTGGGGTCCGGTCGAGGCGGACGAGATGCTCGCACGAGACGGACGGAGCTGGCGCCGGCCATGAAGACCGACCTGACGGACACCACGTCCTCCAAGATCAACAAGGCGCTGGTGCTCGGGCGGCGGGCGATCGGCACCCCGGCCGTCGGCATGGTGCTCACCCTCGTCATCGTCACCGACGAGGAGAACGCCTACGACGCGCTGAAGGCGGCCAACGAGGCGTCCCGCGAGCACCCCTCGCGGACCCTCGTCGTCATCAAGCGGGTCTCGCGCTCCCCGCGGGACCGCGCCAAGGCGCGGCTCGACGCCGAGGTCCGCCTCGGCGCCGACGCCAGCACCGGCGAAACGGTTGTGCTCCGGCTGTACGGCGAGGTCGTCGACCACGCCCAGTCGGTGGTGCTGCCGCTGCTCCTCCCGGACGCCCCCGTCGTCGTCTGGTGGCCGGTGAACGCGCCGACCGACCCGGCGAACGACCCGCTGGGCGCGCTCGCCCAGCGCCGGGTGACCGACACGTACGCCGCCGAGCAGCCCATCCAGGAGCTGACGGCGCGGGCGGACACGTACACCCCGGGCGACACGGACCTCTCGTGGACCCGGATCACCCCGTGGCGCTCGATGCTCGCCGCCGCGCTCGACCAGGTCGCGTGCGAGGTCACCTCGGCCGAGGTCGAGGGCGAGGAGTTCAACCCGAGCGTCGAGCTGCTCGCGATGTGGCTCGCCGAGCGGCTGAAGGTGCCGGTGCGGCGCGCGAAGTCGACCGGGCCGGGGCTCACCTCCGTACGGATGGAGACCAGCTCCGGGCCGATCGTGCTGGACCGGCCGGACGGCTCGCTCGCGACGCTCTCCATCCAGGGGCAGCCGGACCGCGGCGTGGCGCTCAAGCGCCGGGACACGGCCGAGCTGATCGCGGAGGAGCTGCGCCGGCTCGACCCGGACGACACCTACGCGACGGCGCTCAAGTTCGGTCTTGAGCGGCTCGACGAGGAGGCGGCGACCGTCGCTCCCGTGCCTGTCGACGAGCCCGTCGCCGAGGCGGCCGTGGTCGTGGAGTCGGCCCCGGCCCCCGCGAAGCCCGCCGCGAAGAAGGCTCCGGCCAAGAAGGCGGCGGCCAAGTGAGCACCCCTCAGCTGGTCGTCCACCGCGACAAGGAGCTGATGGCGCAGGCCGCCGCGGCCCGGCTGATCACCCGGATCGTGGACGCCCAGGCCACCCGCGGCTCCGCCTCGGTCGTACTGACCGGCGGGCGCAACGGCAACGGCCTGCTCGCGGCGCTGGGTTCGGCGCCCGCGCGGGACGCAGTCGACTGGTCGCGGCTCGACCTGTGGTGGGGCGACGAGCGTTTCCTGCCGGAGGGCGATCCCGAGCGGAACGTCACCCAGGCCCGTGAGGCGCTGCTCGACCGGGTGCCTCTCGACCCGGCACGGGTGCACGCGATGCCGGCCTCGGACGGTCCGTACGGCAGCGATGTCGACGCCGCCGCCGCCGCGTACGCGGCGGAGCTGGCCGCCGCCGCGGGTCCCGGTGACCATGGCGGGGTGCCGACCTTCGACGTGCTGATGCTGGGCGTCGGCCCGGACACGCATGTGGCGTCGCTCTTCCCGGAGCTGCCGGCGGTCCGCGAGACCGAGCGGACGGTGGTCGGGGTGCACGGCGCTCCCAAGCCGCCGCCGGTCCGGGTCTCGCTGACGCTTCCGGCGATCAGGGCGGCCAAGGAGGTCTGGCTGCTCGCGGCCGGCGAGGACAAGGCGAAGGCCGCGGCGATCGCGCTGTCCGGTGCGGGCGAGGTGCAGGCCCCGGCGGCGGGCGCCTACGGCCGCTCGCGCACGCTGTGGCTGCTCGACGCGGCGGCCGCCTCGGAGCTGCCGCGGAGCCTGTATCCGCCGGCTTCGGCCTGATTCCACGACCTGGAGGCCCGGTTCACCTCCCCCTGGACTTCGTCCGGCGGGAGGTGGACCGGGCCTCCGGCGTCGGTACGGGCTCCAGGAAGGGCGCGAGGAGGTCCGGTACGGCCTCGGCGGCGAAGGTCAGGCCCTGGCTCTCGCCCGCGTCGTGGATGTCGTACGCGCCCTCGCCGGCCGCCGTCGTGGCGGTCAGCGTGAGGACGCCCGCGCGGCGCTGGAAGTACGACTGCTTGACGGTCCAGCCGATGACGCCGGAGCGCTGGAGGGCGACCGTGGCGCGCCGGACCGTGCCCGAACGGGTCACCAGATAGGCGCCGCTGACGCCGTGTCCGAGACTGCGGTACGCGTCGAGGGCGAGGAGCACCGCGAGCGGGGTGAGGACGACGACGCAGCCCGCCGCCACGTACAGCAGGACCGGGGTGAGGAGCAGCCCGAGGACGGCGAGGAGGGCGGCCGGGGCGGCGACGGACCAGAGGGCCCAGCGCAGCCGGCGGGTGCGGGCGGCGCGGGGATGGGCGGCGAGCGGCGCCCCGGTGGGCGGTTCCGGCTCGCGCAGGACCTGGGCGGCGACGCGGTCGGCCGTCTCCCGGGGCGCGGCCGGCAGCAGGGTCTTGAGGTCGGCGTGCTTGTCCCCGTCGTCCTTGGCGAGGCCGGTGGCGACGGCGTCGACCCGGGCGGCCCCGACCAGGCGTACGCCCAGCGGCTCGACGACCTCGATCCCGCGCAGCCGGCGCTCCTCGATGGAGACGGAGCGGGCGGTGAGGAGGCCGCGGCGGACGCGCAGGGTGCCGCCGGGCTCGCGCTCCAGGCGGTGGTTCCACCACATCTCGACCCACAGCCCGAGGGAGCCGACGGCACCGACGACGGTGGCGATGAGGATCAGGTCGACGATCATCCAGGTGAGGGAGACGTCCCGGAAGCGGTCCCCTATCCAGCCGATGACCTCGGCCTGGGCGCCGAACCACTCGCTGACCTGCATGACGGCCCCGGCCGCCGCGCCGCCGAGGGCCGGGGCGAGGAAGGAGACCGGGGCGTAGCGGATCCAGCGCGGGTCGACGGTGGCGAGGGCGCCCTCGTCGGGAACGCCGGCGGGGTCGGTGGTGGTGCGGGCGAGGAGGTCGTGGCGGAGGCGCTCGCCCTCGGCGCGGGTGACCAGGTCGAGTTCGAGCGTGGACTCGCTGCCGCCGGTGCTCTCTCCGGTGCCGATGCGGACCTTGACGAGCCCGAGGACGCGCTGGAGGGGGTTGGCGGTGAGGTCGACGCTGCGGACGCGCTCACGGGCCAGGGAGCGGCGTTTGATCAGCAGGAGCCCGGTGTGGAGTTCGACCCGCTCGGGGCCGATCCGGTAGCGGGTACGGCGCAAGCGGACGTAGTCGACGAGGGTGCCGCCGAGGACGAGGAGGAAGGCTCCGGCGAGGACCCAGGAGAGGGCCTGCCACAGCGGCCTGGATCCGGCGAGGCCGACCACCGTGGGCAGTCCGGCGCCGCCCGCCACGCCGCACAGGACGGCGGCGGTGGCCAGGAGCATGCGCCGCTCCAGGCGCCGCCACTCCTCGTCGTGGCCTTCCCCGCCGGGTACTCCCCCGACGGGCCCCTCCTCGCTCATGTGGCGTCCCCGGGGGTGGCCTGGGTGAGGGCCGTGAGCCGCTCGCCGAGCTCGGCGGCGAGCTCGTGGTCGAGGCCCTCGATCCGGAGCGCGCCCTTCGAGGAGGCGGTGGTCACCGTGACGGTGCCGAGCCGGAAGAGCTGCTCCAGCGGGCCGCGTACGGTGTCGACCGTCTGGATCCGGGACATCGGGGCGATCCGCCACTCCTGCCACAGGGCCCCGGTGCGGACGTAGACGGCCTCGTCGGTCACCTCCCAGCGGTGCACCCGGAACCACCAGGCGGGGAAGAACGCGGCGCAGGCGAGGCCGAGGGCCGCGACGGTCCCGGCCGCGAGCAGCAGCCAGAACCGGGCGGGCCCGATGAGCGCGCCGAGGACGGCGAGGATCACCACCGGCACGGCGGTGGTCACCAGGAGCTGGCTCCGCCACCAGGCGACGGCCCGCTCGTCGACGGCGTTCCTGGGCGGCCGCAGCCGCACCGCGTTCTCCCCCGTCATGCGATCAGCCCCGGTCGCGCAGCGCGCGGTAGGCCGAGACGAGCCCGGCGGTCGAGCTGTCGAGGTGCTCGCCGCCCTCGCCCTCCGTCAGGACCGGCTCGATCTTCCTGGCGAGGACCTTGCCGAGTTCGACGCCCCACTGGTCGAAGGAGTCGATGTTCCAGATCGCGCCCTGGACGAAGACCTTGTGCTCGTAGAGCGCGATCAGCTGGCCGAGGACGGACGGGGTGAGCGCGTCGGCGAGGATCGTGGTGGTCGGGTGGTTGCCCTGGAAGGTCTTGTGCGGGACGAGCTCCTCGGGGACGCCCTCGGCCCGTACCTCCTCGGGCGTCTTGCCGAAGGCGAGCGCCTGGGTCTGGGCGAAGAAGTTGGCCATCAGCAGGTCGTGCTGGGCGACGAGGCCGGGGAGCAGGTCGGCGACGGGCCGGGCGAAGCCGATGAAGTCGGCCGGGATGACCTTGGTGCCCTGGTGGATCAACTGGTAGTAGGCGTGCTGCCCGTTGGTGCCGGGGGTGCCCCAGACGACGGGGCCGGTCTGCCAGTCGACCGGGTTGCCCTCGCGGTCCACCGACTTGCCGTTGGACTCCATGTCGAGCTGCTGGAGGTAGGCGGTGAACTTGGAGAGGTAGTGGGAGTACGGCAGGACGGCGTGCGACTGCGCGTCGAAGAACGCGCCGTACCAGACGCCGAGGAGGCCGAGCAGCAGCGGCGCGTTCTCCTCGGGCGGGGCCGTGCGGAAGTGCTCGTCGACGAGGTGGAAGCCGTCGAGCATCTCGCGGAAGCGCTCCGGGCCGATGGCGATCATCAGGGAGAGGCCGATGGCGGAGTCGTAGGAGTAGCGGCCGCCGACCCAGTCCCAGAACTCGAACATGTTCGTGGTGTCGATGCCGAACTCGGCGACCTTCTCGGCGTTGGTCGAGAGGGCCACGAAGTGCTTGGCGACGGCCTCCTGGCCGGCGCCGAGGCCGCCGAGGAGCCAGTCGCGCGCGGAGGTGGCGTTGGTGATCGTCTCGATGGTGGTGAAGGTCTTCGAGGCGACGATGAACAGCGTCTCGGCGGGGTCGAGGTCGCGGACGGCCTCGTGGAGGTCGGCGCCGTCCACGTTGGAGACGAAACGGAGCGTCAGGTCCCGCTGCGTGAAGGAGCGCAGGACCTCGTAGGCCATGGCGGGGCCGAGGTCGGAGCCGCCGATGCCGATGTTCACGATGTTCTTGACCGGCTTGCCGGTGTGGCCGGTCCACTCGCCCGCGCGGACCTTGTCGGAGAACGCGCCCATCGTGTCGAGGACGGCGTGGACGCCGGGGACGACGTTCTCCCCGTCGACCTCGATGACGGCCCCGCGCGGGGCGCGCAGCGCGGTGTGGAGGACCGCCCGGTCCTCGGTGGTGTTGATCTTCTCGCCGCGGAACATGGCGTCGCGCAGCTCGGCCACGCCGGTGGCGGCGGCGAGTTCGCGCAGCAGGGTCAGCGTCTCGTCGGTGACGAGGTGCTTGGAGTAGTCCAGGTAGAGGTCGCCGACCCGCAGGGTGTGGTCGGTGCCGCGCGCCGGGTCCGCGGCGAAGAGCTCGCGCAGGTGGGTGTCGCCCAGCTGCTCACGGTGCTTGCCGAGGGCCGCCCACTCGGGCAGCCGGTTCAGCCTGGTGCGGCCTTCGTTGTTCATCTCGGACATCGCCCACTTCTTCTCGTATGTCTGCCCCGCTGCCCCTCCAACCTAATTGATCAGGGGGGCCAACGACGCTACGGCGAGCGCGAACAGTGCCGCCGCGAGGAGGGCCGGTGTGTGCGGTCCCCAGCCGGCGGCCGCGGCGCCGCCGAGGAGGGCCCCGAGGGGAGCGCCCGCGACGGCGAGGGTGCGGAAGGCCGCGGCGATGCGGCCGAGCATCCCCTCGGGGGCGCGCTCCTGCATGAGGGTCGTCTGGTTGACGTTCCACACCGTCCCCATGAAGCCGAACACCGCCATGGCGGCGATCGATACCGCGAGGGCGGGGACGGCGCCCATCAGGACCAGGCAGCCCGTCTGGACCGTCCCGGCGAGGGCGACGGCGCGTATCCGTCCGGTCCGCTCGGCGACGCGGCGGGCGAGGAAGCCGCCGATGACGCCGCCCACCGCGTAGGCGGTGAGGGTGGCGGCGTATGCGGCGTTTCCGGCGCTGCCGGCCTGGTGCCCGTCCGTCACGTGGACGACGAGGGTGGCGATGAGGGCGCCCATGCCGATGTTGCAGAGGGTGGTGGCCGTGCAGAGCCACCGCAGGGGCCGGTCCCGGCGGAGCGTGGCGAGCCCTTCGGTCATCTCCTTGCGGAGGGTGGACCCGGCCGGGCGGGGCGGTCTCTCGGGTGCCCCGGTCCGCAGGGAGGCGATGAGGAGCGCGGCGAGGACGTAGGTGGCGGCGTCGGCCACGTACGGCACGGCGTCGCCTGCGAGGAGCAGGGCGGGCACCAGGGGCGCGGCGAGGAGGCCGCCCGCGAACTGCTGACCGGTCATCAGGCGGGCGTTGGCCGCGGCGAGGGCCTCGGTGGGGACGAGGGCGGGGAGAAGGGCCGTGGCCGCGTTGTCGAAGAGGGTCTGCAGGGTCGTGAGGGCGAAGGCGAGGACGAGCAGCAGGGCGATCGTGGCGTGTCCGAGCGCGACGGCCACGGCGAACGCGGCCATGAGCGCACCGCGGACGAGGTCGACCGCCCACATGGCCCGTCGCTGGTCGACCCGGTCGGCGACCGCTCCGCCGAGGAGTCCGAAGAGCAGCCAGGGCAGGAAGCCGCAGGCAGTGACGGAGGCGATGAGGAGGGGGTCGTCGGTGAGCGAGGCGGCGAGGAGGGGCAGGGCGGCGGTACGCAGCGAGTCGCCGAACCGGGAGACGACCGCGGCCGTCCACAACCGTCCGAAGCCGCCTCGCCAGTCGGGTACGGCCCTGGCCGCCACTGTCTCGGTCGCCGTCACGGCGCCCCCCTGCGTCGATGATCCCCTTGCCCGATCGACCGTAGAGGACGCCACTGACAACGCCGGTCCGGCGGGCGTCGGCGGTGTCAGTACCCGCCGCGGTGCAGCCGCCCCTCGTAGCGGGCTTCGAGGAGGGCGTTGCGCTCGTGGCCGCCGGGGATGTTGGCGGAGACGTACACGGGCGGTTCGTGGCCCTCGGCGAGGAGCAGGGCGACGGCTTCGGCGACGGTCATCTGGACGAGGAGCGAGGAGGTGAGGGTGGAGATCCCGCACAGTCCGCCGCCGCCGGGGAGCGGGAGGACGGCGTCGCCGGTGGGGGCGCAGTTGTCGAGGACGGCGTCGGCGAGGTCGGCGAGGCGCTTGCCGCTCGGGTGGAGGGCGGGGACGGCGTGGGTGTGTTCGAGCGAGGTGAGGGCGATCAGCCGGTGTCCGGCCGCGGTGACCTTGAGGGCGAGGTCGACGATCGCGTTGTTGACGCCGGAGTTGGAGATGACGACGAACAGGTCCTGCGGGCGGGGGTCGGCGAGGGCGTAGAGCCGGTCGGCGAGGCCCGGGGAGCGTTCGAGGAGGGGGTCGGCGAGGACGGCGGGGTCCTCGCCGCCGCGCAGGACGAGATCGGCGAGGGAGATCCGGCTGGTGGGGACGAGGCCGCCGGCCCGGCCCGCGATCTCCAGGGCGGCGGCCTGGGAGTGGCCGGTGCCGAAGGCGTGGATCACCCCGTCGGCGGCGACGCAGTCGGCGAGGAGGCGGGCGGCGAGCGGGACGGTGTCCTCGTTGGCGGCGACGGCGTGGTCGACGGCGCCGCGGGCGTGGTCGGCGAACCGGGCGGCGCCGAGGTCGGGTCGAGGCAGGGCGGCGGACATGACGGAGCCTCCACTGGTTCAGTGAACCCATATCTTCTGATCGACGCGAATCAATGAACCAGTCAGGGTGACGCGCCGTCAAGGGACCCGGCCAGGCGGGCGAGCGCCACCGCGCCCGCCACCCCGTCCGGTACGGGCACGGGGACGAGGCCCCACTCCCGTACCCCCTCCACGAGCCGGCCGAGCAGCGGGCCGCCCGGGCCGACGAGCCCGCCCGTGACCACCAGGGGCTCGCCGGGGCGCGGCCCCAGCGCCCGCACGGTGGCGCGGAGTTCGGCTCCCGCCCGGTCCAGGAGCTCCCGCGCCGGGCCGTCCCCGGCCGCCGCCGCGGCGACCACGAGCGGGCTCAGCGCCGCGAGCCGGACCGGATGCCCCTCGTACGCGTACCGCACGACGGCCTCCTTGGTGAGCCCGCCGCACACCTCGCCCACCGGCCCGGCGAGCGCGGTCCGCGGCCCGCGGCCGTCCAGGGCGCGCAGCACGGTCCGGACCGCCTCGCGGCCGAGCCAGAAGCCGCTGCCCGCGTCCCCGAGGAGCCAGCCGTCGCCGTCCACGACCCGGAGGGCGCGGCGCCGCTCCACCCGTGCGGCGGCGGCGCCCGTCCCCGCGATCAGGACGAGCCCGTCGGCCGGGGCGCCCGGCCCGGCGGCGAAGGCGACCTCCGCGTCCCCGTACACCTCGACCGCGCCGGGCGCCGCGCCCACCGCGTCGAGGGCCCGCGCGAGGGCCGTCAGGGCGCGCTCCCGCCCCGCGCCCTCTCCCCCGCCGGCGAACCCGGCCACGACGGCCCGGACGTGCCGCCCCCCGCCCTCCGGCAGCGCCTCCCGGAGCGCGTCCGTGAGGTGGCGCGCGAGCGCGGCGGGCGCCACGCTCAGCGCGTTGCCCGGACCGCCCGCCCCCTCACCGAGGGCCGGACCGCCCGCCGCGTCCGCGAGCCGCGCCCTGATCCGCGTACCGCCCGCGTCGATCCCGACCACCCATGAGCGCTCCGCGTGAATACTGGATTCGTCCATCAGTCCGCATGGTGGTTGATAGATTCACCGCACGACAAGACCCGCCACGCGAAGACACGACACGACGGACCGAAGGCGCGCCGCATGATCACCGCACTGATCCGCTCCGAACTGCCCAGGATGTCCGGCTCCTTGCGGAAGGTCGGCCTCTGGGTCCTGGAGCGCCCCGCCGACGTCCCGAAGGCGTCCGCATCCGAGGTCGGGCAGCGGACCGGGACGTCCCAGGCCACCGTCACCCGCTTCTGCCAGGCCCTCGGCCTCCCGTCGTACCGGGACCTCCAGTACGAACTCGCCAAGGAGCAGGGCCAGGTGGACTCCGAGGAGCCGGAACCCCGGCCGCTCGGCCCGGACATCGGCCCCGACGACCCGCTGGACCGGCTCGTCTCCGTCGTCGCGCGGGCCGACCTCCAGGCGCTGCGCAGGACCGCGGAGAGTCTCGACCTCGACGCCCTGGACCGGGCCGCCCGGACGCTCGCCGCGGCCCGCCGGATCGACGTCTACGGGGTCGGCGGCTCCGGCGTGATCGCCCTGGAGGCCGAGGCCCGGCTCTTCGGCATCGGCTGCGACGCCCGCGCCCGGACCGAGGTGCACGCGGCGGAGACCTCGGCGGCCCTGCTGACCCCGGCCGACGCGGTCGTCGCCTTCTCCCACTCGGGCGCCACCCGGGAGGTCCTCGGCCCGCTGCGGCTCGCCGCCGAGCGCGGCGCGGCCACGATCGCGGTCACCGGCGACCACCGCTCCCCCGTCGCCCGCGCGGCCGGCGTCCATCTCGGCTCGACCTCCGCCGAGACCGGCTTCCGCCGCGGCGGCTTCGGAACGCGCCACTCGGTCCTGCTGATCGTGGACTGCCTCTACGCGCGCGTGGCACAGCTGACGTACGGCAGGGCGACGGCGTCCCTCGCGCTCACCGCGCACATCGCCGACGGCCACCGCTGAAGCGTGACGGAATAGCGGCTGCGAAGCGGCGAACGGGCCTTGTCCGCGAACAGCGTTCGCAGGCAAGGCCCGTTCGTCACATCGTCACACCACGCTCAGATCTCGCCGCGCAGCTTGGCCAGCGCCTCGGCGAGGATGGCCTCGCCGTCCGCGTCGCTGCGCCGCTCCCGCACATAGGCGAGGTGGGTCTTGTACGGCTCCGTGCGCGGCGGGTCCGGCGGGTTGTCCCGGTCCTGCCCGGCCGGGAAGCCGCAGCGAGGACAGTCCCAGGTCTCCGGGATCGCCGCGTCGCTGGCGAAGCTCGGCTGCGTCTCGTGCCCGTTCGAGCACCAGAAGGAGATGCGGGCGCGCGGCGCCGATTCGCCCCGCTCGGCCTCGCCCATCGGCCCCGCTCCGACCCGGCTTCCCCGGATCGCGTTGCCACTTGCCACGGTCGTAACTCCCTGCGTGATGGTGCTCGAAGATGCCCCAGTCTACGTAAGGCCCAACGCGCGTCCAGTGATTGGAGTTACCCGTCCAACTTCATCAGCAGACCAAGTACCACAATGCAGGCGAACCAGAGCAGACCGACCACAACCGTGATCCGGTCCAGGTTGCGCTCGGCGACCGAGGAGCCACCGACGGACGACTGCATGCCGCCACCGAACATGTCGGAGAGGCCGCCGCCCTTCCCCTTGTGCATCAGTACGAGCAGCATCAGCAGCGCGCTGAAGACGAGCAGGGCGATCGAGAACCCCATAACCACGGCTGAACCAACTTCCTCGGACTTATACGGACGGGGGCCGGGCACCTGCCCGACCCCCGCAAGGGTACGACGTAACTCAGCTACCGCATACTCACTGGTCGCGGAAGCGCGCGATCTTGACGAACTCGTCGGCGTCCAGCGCCGCGCCGCCCACCAGGGCGCCGTCGACGTCCGGCTGCGCCATGATCGCGGCCACGTTGCCGGACTTGACCGAGCCGCCGTACTGGATGCGGACCTTGTCGGCCAGCTCCTGCGAGTACAGCTCCGCGAGACGGCCGCGGATCGCCCCGCAGACCTCCTGCGCGTCCTCGGGGGTGGCGACCTCGCCCGTGCCGATGGCCCACACCGGCTCGTACGCGATCACGATGGTCTCGGCCTGCTCGGCCGGGACGTCCTTCAGGCCGCCGTCGAGCTGGGCGAGCGTGTACGCGACCTGCTGGCCGGCCTTGCGGATGTCCAGGCCTTCGCCGACGCAGAGGATCGGGGTCACGCCGTGCTTGAAGGCGGCCTTCACCTTCGCGTTGCAGACCTCGTCGTTCTCGGCGTGGTACTGGCGGCGCTCGGAGTGGCCGACGGCCACGTAGGCGCACTTGAACTTCGCCAGCATCGAGCCCGAGATCTCACCGGTGTAGGCACCGGAGTCGTGGGCCGAGAGGTCCTGGGCGCCGTACTTGATCTTCAGCTTGTCGCCGTCGATCAGGGTCTGGACGGACCGCAGGTCGGTGAAGGGGACCAGGACGGCGACCTCACAGGCGTCGTAGTCCTTGTCGGTCAGGGCGAAGGCGAGCTTCTGGACGTGGGCGATGGCCTCAAGGTGGTTGAGGTTCATCTTCCAGTTGCCCGCCATCAGCGGGGTGCGGGTGCTGCTCAAGGTGTTCAGTCCTCCAGTGCGGCGAGGCCGGGAAGCGTCTTGCCCTCGAGGTACTCGAGGGAGGCGCCGCCGCCGGTCGAAATGTGGCCGAATGCCTTCTCGTCGAAGCCCAGGATGCGGACGGCGGCGGCGGAGTCGCCACCACCGACCACCGTGAAGGCCGGGGAGTCGACGAGCGCCTGGGCGACGGCCTTGGTGCCCTCGGCGTAGTCGGGGTGCTCGAAGACGCCCATCGGACCGTTCCAGAAGACGGTTCCCGCGTCGGCGAGCTTCGAGGCGTAGAGCTTACGGGTCTCCGGGCCGATGTCCAGGCCCTCCTCGTCCGCCGGGATGGCGTCCGCGGCGACCGTGGTCGGGTTGGCCGGAGCCTTGGTCTTCAGGTCCGGGAACTCGGGCGAGACGAGGACGTCGACGGGGAGCACGAACTCCACCCCGCGGGCCTCGGCGCGCTCCAGGTACTCCTTGACCGCCGGGATCTGGTCCTCCTGGAGCAGCGAGATGCCGACCTCGTGGCCCTGGGCCTTGAGGAAGGTGTACGCCATGCCGCCGCCGATGAGGATGCGGTCGGCCTTCTCCAGGAGGTGGTCGATGACCCCGAGCTTGTCGGAGACCTTGGCGCCGCCGAGCGCGACCACGTACGGCCGCCGGACGTCGTCCGTGAGCTTCTTCAGGACGCCGACCTCGGTGGCGATGAGGTAGCCCGCGGCGTGCGGGAGGCGCGCCGGGAGGTCGAAGACCGAGGCGTGCTTGCGGTGCACGGCGCCGAAGCCGTCGCCGACGTACAGGTCGGCGAGCGCGGCCAGCTGGTCCGCGAAGGCGCCGCGCTCGGCGTCGTCCTTCGAGGTCTCGCCGGCGTTGAACCGGAGGTTCTCGATCACGGCGACCCCGCCGTCGGCGAGGCCGGCGACGGTGGCGGTGGCGGAATCGCCGACCGTGTCGGTCGCGAAGGCCACCTCGGCGCCGAGCAGCTCACCGAGGCGAGCGGCGGCCGGGGCGAGCGAGAACGCCGGGTCCGGGGCGCCCTTGGGGCGGCCCAGGTGCGAGGCGACCACGACACGGGCGCCGGCGTCGGCGAGTGCCTTCACCGTGGGGACGACGGCGCGGATGCGGCCGTCGTCGGTGATGGTCGTGCCGTCGAGGGGCACGTTGAGGTCGGCGCGGACGAACACCCGCTTGCCGGAGACGCCTTCGGCGAGAAGCTCGTCGATCGTCTTCATCTGTCACAGACTCCTTGGTACGCGGTGGAGCACACGAGACAGGGCTCAGACAGCGCGGCGTTGCGCTGCCCGAGCCCTGCTCACATCGAAAGCCTGCCCTGAAGTTTAGAGCTGGCCGCCGACGAAGACGGTGAGGTCGACGAGACGGTTGGAGTAGCCCCACTCGTTGTCGTACCAACCCAGGATCTTCACCGTGGTGCCTTCCTGAACCATGGTCAGGGAGGCGTCGAAGGTGCAGGAGGCCGGGTCGCTCACGATGTCCGAGGACACGATCGGGTCCTCGGTGTAGTACAGGATGCCCTTGAGGTCGCCGTCGTCGGCGGCCTTCTTGAACGCGGCGTTGACCTCGTCCTTGGTGACCTCGCGGTCCAGGGTGACGACCAGGTCGGTGGCGGAACCGGTCGGGACCGGGACGCGCATCGCGATGCCGTCGAGCTTGCCCTTGAGCTGCGGGAGGACCAGGGCGGTGGCCTTGGCGGCACCCGTCGTGGTCGGGATGATGTTCTCCGCGGCGGCGCGGGCGCGGCGCAGGTCCTTGTGCGGGAAGTCCAGGATGCGCTGGTCGTTGGTGTACGCGTGGACCGTGGTCATCAGGCCCTTGACGATGCCGAAGTTCTCGTCGAGAACCTTGGCCATCGGCGCGACACAGTTGGTCGTGCAGGACGCGTTCGAGATGACGTGGTGCTTGGCCGCGTCGTACTTGTCCTGGTTGACGCCCATGACGATGGTGATGTCCTCGTCGGAGGCCGGAGCCGAGATGAGGACCTTCTTGGCGCCGCCGGCGATGTGCTTCTCGGCGTCGGCCTTCTTGGTGAAGATGCCGGTCGACTCGATGACGATGTCGACGCCGAGCTCGCCCCAGGGGATGTCGGCCGGGTTGCGCTCGGAGAGCACCTTGATGGTGCGGCCGTCGACGGTGATGGTGTCGGCGGTGTGGGTGACCTCGGCCTTGAGGCGCCCCAGGATGGTGTCGTACTTCAGAAGGTGCGCGGTGGTCGCGGTGTCACCCAGGTCGTTGACGGCCACGATCTCGATGTCAGCACCCTGATCAAGGAGCGCGCGGAAGTAGTTCCGGCCGATGCGGCCAAAGCCGTTGATGCCTACGCGGATCGTCACGAACCGATCTCCTCGTTAGGTACGCCGGTGTGCTCGACGCCGGCGAGATTTTTGTTTTTAGGGATGTCCCCGACCGCTTACGACCCTACCTCTCCGGGACCCTGGGAGTGACATCGAGCGCAACCGTACGAGCCCGGAAAGTGAGGAAAAACGGCCGACGGCCCGCACCTACCAACGGGTACGGGCCGTCGTGGGACCTTTGTCCCCACTACTCTCCGTCAGCGCCGGAGCACCGCGAGGGCGCGGCCGACGAGCCTCGCCCGCTCGGTCGCACCGGGCACGTGCTCCAGGCCGTAGCCGAGGAGGACGGTGTCCCGGGTGGTGACGGCGGCCTGGGAGTGGAAGAGCGCCGCGGAGCGCGTCCAGTCGGCGCCGTTGCCGGGGCTGCCCTCCGGTGCGCCCGGGACCGACCAGGCGCCGAGGCCGGTCTCGAAGCCCTCCGCCTGCGTGGTGGTGCCGGTGACGAGCCGGGTGTCGTCGACGAAGGCGCCCATCTCTCCCGTACCGGGGTCGGAGACGTACGAGATCGAGAGCTCGACCTGCTTGCCCGCCCAGGCGCTCAGGTCGACGGAGGCCTGCCGCCAGCCGTTGGAGGGGCCGGTGAAGGCGTTCCAGGAGCCGGTGGTGCCGGTCGACGCGCAGCCGTCCTCGCCGACGGTGAGGTAGCGGGCGAGGAAGGGGTGGCCGCGGACGTAGTAGCCCTCGCCGCAGTCGGCCGGGGGCGCGGTGGAGGTGCCGCCGTTGGTGTCGGGCAGGGTCGTCCAGTCGTCCTGGCCGACGGTGTGGGCCTCGACGATGACGTTGTCGTAGCCGGGCTCGGTGTCGTAGCTGACCTGGAAGTCCAGGCGCGGCTTCGACGCGGCGGGGACGCCGGTGAGGTCGACGGTCCTGCCGAGCCGGGCCCAGGTGCCGTCGGCGTGCTTGACGGCCGCGAAGGTCGTGCCCTCGGCGGGCTCGAAGGGGGTGCGGACGCCCGGGTAGTCACCGGCGGAGGCGCTGCTCGCGAACTGCGGGAACTCCTTCGGCTTCAGGGTGTCCGAGGTGACGGTGTACGCGCCGGCGTTGTCCAGCGGGTTGTCGGCGGCGGCGCCGAGGCTCGCGCCGACGCCGGCGAAGGCGCCGGTGCCGGCGAAGGCGGGCGGCTGCCCGAGGCCGGCCCGGTGGTAGGCGCCGAGGTAGTACTGGGCGAAGTCGTTGGTCTCGGCCCGGCCGACCTCGGTGAGTCCGCCGGACTTCTCGCCGGCGTTGATCAGCTTCCCGCCCTCGTTGAGGTAGGCGCGGACGGCGAGCTGGGTGGGCCCGGAGGGCCGCTCGGCGCCGGTGTACCAGACGACGGTGCGGAAGTGGGAGAGGACGCCGAGGGCGTCCGGGGTGCCCTGGGTGGCGACGTCCCAGACGGCGGCCTTGCGCCCGCTGTCGGCGAGCGCCTTCACGTACGCGGCGGTGTGCTTCGCGGCGGTGGTGCCGCCCTCGTCGGCGAGGACGAGGACGTCGCCGCGGGGCCGCTCGGCCACCTTGTAGGTGAAGGGGGCGGAGGCGGTGGCGCGGCCCTCGCGGGTGCGGGCGGTGAAGCGGACCTCGACGGAGTCGCCGGGCCGGGCGCCGTCGACCTCGGCGCGGTACTCGTCGAAGTAGAGGTTGTCCTCGCCGCCGTAGGTCTCGCCGCCCTTCCAGGCGTCGAGGTCCTCGCGGTGGGTGCGGCCGCCGTTGATCCGGTAGGTGAGGGTCTTGTCGCGCAGGGACTTGCGCGCGGTGACGGCGACCTCCTGCTCCCCGCCGCGGGCGTAGGAGGTGGTGAAGGCGGCCGGGGTGAGGTCGGGGGCGTCGATGCCGACCGGGGAGACGGGCCGGTCCGGGTGGGCGGCGGTCTCGGCGACGGCGAGCGCGAACGGGATGTTCTTGGCGAACTCGGCCTGGATCAGCTTCTCGTCGTCCGGGAAGGTGAAGACGGAGGCGCAGTCGGCCGGGTTCCAGGCGTCGTTCGGGTCGACCCGGGAGGCGGTGGCGCAGGTCGACATCTCCGGGGTGAACATCTGCATCCCGTTGACGTTGGCGGCGTGTCCGTCCGCCTCGCCGTTGGTGATGTACAGCTCCGAGGAGACCTGCGGCCGGTAGCCGGGCACGGCCGAGTTCTGCGGGGTGCCGGCGAGGGCCTTGAGGGCCACGTCGTCGGGGGTGTCGGTGGCGACCTGCCAGCCGACGCCGTACAGCAGGAGCTGCGCGGCCGAGTGGTAGTTGATGCCGTACGAGAAGCCGATCCGCTTCTGGAAGGCGTCGAGGGCCTTGGTCTCGGGCTCGGACACGGGGCCGGTGCCGCGGAAGGTCTCGTCGGCCGGGTCGGGGGACGAACCCTCGTTGTCGTAGCCCCACTTGTAGGCGAAGTTGCGGTTGAGGTCGACACCGTCGCCCGACGTGATCCGCCCGTCCCCGTCGTTGTCGCGGAGGTTCTTGCGCCACTGCCGGTTGTCGGGGTCGGCGTGGGTGAAGTCGTAGCCGTCCGGGTTGGCGGAGAGCACGAACCACAGTTCGGTGGAGTCGACGATCCGGGTGAGCCGCTCGTCCTCGCCGTAGCCGTCGAGGTAGTGGTGGAGCAGCCGCCGCGTCATCTCGGGGGTGATCCACTCGCGCGCGTGCTGGTTGGACATGTACAGCGTGGCGGGCTTGGAGCCGTCCTTGACGCGCTGCGCGCCCTTGCTGACCTTGAGGGCGAGGATGTCCTGGCCCTTGAGGGTCTTGCCGATGGAGACGACCTTGGTGATGCCGGGGTTGGCCCGGGCGGTGTCGAGGATCTCCTGCTTGAGGCCGTTCGGACCGCCGTACGGGCGGAAGACGCCGTCGCCGGCGGCGGCGTTCCGCTGCTCGGCCCGCTCGGTCAGGGTGTGCTCGGCGAGCTCGACCCCCTGGCCGCGCAGCTGCCCCGCCTGCCGGTCGGTGAGGAAGAGCTCGACCGTCGCGGAGCCCTGGTCGGGCACCTGCTCGGTCATCTCATGGGCGTCGGCGCCGGCGTCGAGGAGCAGCGGAACCTGCTCCTGCGTGACCTTGGCGCGCCATACGGAGAGGGCGTCGCCGCCGTCCCGGTCGTTCGGCTGTGCTCCGGCGACGGGTGCCGCCGCCACTCCCGCGATCAGCAGTGAAGCCGCGGCGAGGATCGATCTCGCTCTGCGTCTCATGAGCCCCCCTTGCTGTTGCCTGCCACGAAGGTGAACAGACGCCAGGCTCATGGGCACCCATGGGCCTGTCAAGGGTGCCTCGCGGTGGTACGGAAAAGCTGCCGGTGCCTCAGAAGGGCACCGGCAGCGTGGAGTTCGTGATTCCGTGCGGCGACGGGGGCCGGTCAGCCGACCAGGCTGTCGTCGAGCTCCTCGGTCAGGTTGGACTCGGTCCCGGGAATGCCCAGGTCCTGCGCCCGCTTGTCGGCCATCGCGAGGAGGCGGCGGATCCGTCCGGCCACCGCGTCCTTGGTCAGCGGCGGGTCGGCGAGCGCGCCCAGCTCCTCCAGGGAGGCCTGCTTGTGCTCCATGCGGAGGCGGCCCGCGGCGGCGAGGTGCTCGGGCACCTCCTCGGCGAGGATCTCCAGGGCGCGCTGCACCCGGGCCCCCGCGGCGACCGCGGCCCGCGCCGAGCGGCGCAGGTTGGCGTCGTCGAAGTTGGCCAGGCGGTTGGCCGTGGCGCGGACCTCGCGCCGCATCCGCCGCTCCTCCCAGGCCAGCACCGACTCGTGCGCGCCGAGCCGGGTCAGCAGGGCGCCGATCGCGTCGCCGTCGCGGACGACGACCCGGTCCACGCCCCGCACCTCGCGGGCCTTCGCCGCGATGGAGAGCCGGCGGGCCGCGCCGACCAGGGCGAGCGCCGCCTCCGGTCCCGGGCAGGTGACCTCCAGGGAGGAGGACCGGCCGGGCTCGGTCAGCGAGCCGTGGGCGAGGAAGGCGCCGCGCCAGGCCGCCTCCGCGTCACAGGTCGCGCCGGAGACCACCTGCGGGGGGAGACCCCGGATGGGGCGGCCCCTGCCATCCACGAGGCCCGTCTGGCGGGCCAGCTGGTCGCCGCCGGCCACCACCCGCACCACGAAGCGCGAGCCGCGCCGCAGCCCGCCGGGGGCCATCACGATCAGTTCGGAGCTGTGTCCGAAGATCTCCAGAATGTCCCGCTTCAGGCGGCGCGCCGCCATCGCCGTGTCCAGCTCCGCCTCGATCACGATGCGGCCGCTCACCAGGTGCAGCCCGCCCGCGAACCGCAGGATCGACGAGACCTCTGCCTTCCTGCAGCAGGTCCGGGTGACGGGAAGCCGGGAGATCTCGTCCTTCACCGCTGCCGTCATCGCCATGGGCCGATCCTTCCATGCATCCGAAAAATACGGTCGTACGCGGCGGCCAACAGCTCCGGGTCATGCTTCGCGGAGCCGTCGGGCCCGGCCACCGGCGCCAGCTCGACCGCGGCACCGAGCCGCTTGGCGGCATCGGCGAGGGACTCGCGATCGGGCACGGCTGCCTCGTCGGCGAGCACCACGTCCAGGGCGAGTTTAGGGGCGTGTCGTCCCAAAACCTCCAAATGACGCTGCGGAGAGAAGCCCTCTGTTTCTCCGGGCTGCGGCGCGAGGTTCAGCGAGAGCACCTTCCGGGCCTTCGTCTCCACGAGCGCGTCGAGGATTTCGGGGACCAGAAGGTGCGGGATCACCGAGGAGAACCAGGAGCCCGGACCCACGACCACCCAGTCCGCGTCGAGCACGGCCGCGACCGCCTCGGGCACGGCCGGCGGGTCGTGCGGCACGAGGTGCACGGACTGCACCTCACCCGGGGTGAGCGCCACCGTCGCCTGCCCGCGCACGGTGTCCACGTCCTCCGGCCGCTCCGGGTCGTGGCCCTTGACCAGGGCCTGGAGCTCCAGCGGTACGGCGGACATGGGCAGCACCCGGCCCTGGGCGCCGAGCAGCCTGCCCACCAGGTCCAGGGCCTGCACGGGGTCGCCGAGCTGTTCCCAGAGGGCGACGATCAGCAGATTGCCGACGGCGTGGCCGTGCATCTCGCCCTTGGACTGGAAGCGGTGCTGGATCACCCGGGCCCAGGTCTGGCCCCAGTCGTCGTCCCCGCACAGCGCGGCGAGCGCCTTGCGCAGGTCGCCCGGGGGCAGCACGCCGAGCTCCTCCCGGAGCCGGCCGCTGGAGCCCCCGTCGTCGGCGACGGTGACGACGGCGGTGAGGTCACCGGTGATCCGGCGGAGGGCGGCCAGGGAGGCCGACAGGCCCATGCCGCCGCCCAGGGCGACGACCTTGGGCTGGGCACCTCGTCTGCGGAGCGAGCGCCGCGCCGTCAGGGTGGAGGCGCGGCGGCGGTACGGCTTCACTCGCGCCCCATGTCCCGGTGCACGACGACGGTCTCGACCCCTTCGGCGGCGATGCGGGCGGCGAGCCTCTCGGCGGTGGCGACGGAGCGGTGCTTGCCGCCCGTGCAGCCCACGGCGATGGTCACGTACCGCTTGCCCTCGCGGCGGTAGCCCGCGGCGATCAGCTGGAGGAGCTCCGTGTAGCGGTCCAGGAACTCCTTGGCGCCGGGCTGGTTGTAGACGTAGTTCGACACCTCCTCGTTGAGGCCGGTGAAGGGGCGCAGCTCGGGGACCCAGTGCGGGTTCGGCAGGAAGCGCATGTCGACGACGAGGTCGGCGTCGACCGGCAGGCCGTACTTGAAGCCGAAGGACATGACGGTCGCCCGGAGCTCGGGCTCCTCGTCCCCGGCGAACTGGGCGTCCATCTTGGCGCGCAGCTCGTGGACGTTGAGGCTGGAGGTGTCGATCACCAGGTCGGCGTCGCCGCGCAGCTCGCGCAGCAGGTCGCGCTCGGCGGCGATGCCGTCGGTGATCCGGCCGTCGCCCTGGAGGGGGTGCGGCCTGCGGACCGACTCGAAGCGCCGGACCAGGGCGTCGTCGGACGACTCCAGGAAGACGATCCGGCGGGTGACCTGCTTGGAGTCGAGGTCGGCGAGGGAGTCCCTGAGGTTGTCGAAGAACTGCCGGCCGCGGACGTCCACGACGACGGCGATCCGGGCGACGTTGCCCTGGGAGCGGGCGCCGAGCTCCACCATGGTGGGGATCAGCGCGGGCGGCAGGTTGTCCACGACGAACCAGCCGAGGTCCTCCAGACACTTCGCCGCGGTGGACCGGCCGGCTCCGGACATGCCGGAGATGATCACCAGCTCGGGAATGGCCGCCTCGGCGCCGTTGTCGCCGGGGGTCTCCTTCGTGCCCGTACTCACGTGTCCTGCTCCGTCTTCTCGGTCGTGCTGGTCTTGCTCTTCGCTCTGGTCCTGCTGGTCCTGCTGCTCGTTCTCGTCGTGCTGCTCGTGCTGCTCGTTCTCGTCGTGCTGCTCGTGCTGCTCGTTCTCGTCGTGCTGCTCGTGCGCGGTCATGCCGTGCCGCCCCCGTCGTCTTCCATGATCTCTCCTGTCGCCGTGTTCACGGCGGGTGCGGCCGGGGCCGCCTGGGCGAGGGCCACGACCACCGACTCCGCGGTCTTCCGGCCCATGCCGGGGACCTCGCAGATCTGCTCGATTGTCGCCTGCCGGAGCCGCTTCACCGAGCCGAAATGCTTGATCAACGCCTGTTTCCGCGTCTCGCCGAGACCCGGGACCGCGTCAAGGGGGCTGGTCCGGATGCGTTTCGTCCGCTTGGAGCGCTGGTAGCGGATGGCGAAGTCGTGAGCCGTGTCACGCACGCGCTGGAGGAGGTAGAGGCCCTCGCTGGAGCGGGGCAGCACCACCGGGTCGTCGTCGCCGGGGAGCCAGACCTCCTCCAGGCGCTTGGCGAGCCCGCAGACCGCGATGTCGTCGATGCCGAGCTCGTCGAGCGCGCGCCGGGCGGCGGCGACCTGCGGCTGCCCGCCGTCGACGACGACGAGCTGGGGCGGGTACGCGAAGCGCTTGGGCCGGCCGTCGTCCTCGCCGGGGGCCTGCGCGGGGACCTCGCCCTCCGGCACGTCCCCGTCGACCCACTCGCCGGTCTTCTCCTTCTCGGCGAGATAGCGCTTGAAGCGCCGGCTGATCACCTCGTGCATCGAGCGGACGTCGTCCTGTCCCTCGAAGCCCTTGATCTGGAAGCGGCGGTACTCGCTCTTCCTGGGCAGCCCGTCCTCGAAGACGACCATCGAGGCGACGACGTCCTCGCCCTGGAGGTGGGAGATGTCGAAGCATTCGATCCGCAGCGGCGCCGAGTCCAGGTCCAGGGCCTCGGCGATCTCCTCCAGGGCCCGGGAGCGGGTGGTCAGGTCGCTGGCGCGCTTGGTCTTGTGCAGGACGAGGGCCTGCTGCGCGTTGCGCGCGACCGTCTCCATCAGGTCCTTCTTGTCGCCGCGCTGCGGGATCCGCAGCGAGACGTTGGAGCCGCGACGGCCGGAGAGCCAGGCGGTGACGGCCTCGGCGTCCTCCGGGAGCGCCGGGACCAGGACCTCCTTGGGGACGGCGTCGCCGCTCTCCTCCCCGTACAGCTGCTGGATCGCGTGCTCGACGAGCCCGGCCGTGTCGACGGCCTCCACCTTGTCGGTGACCCAGCCGCGCTGGCCGCGCACGCGCCCGCCGCGGACGTGGAAGATCTGGACGGCGGCCTCAAGCTCGTCCTCGGCGAGGGCGATCAGGTCGGCGTCGGTGGCGTCGGCGAGGACGACCGCGCTCTTCTCCATGGCCCGGCGCAGGGCCTCTATGTCGTCCCGGAGCCGGCCGGCCTTCTCGTACTCCATGTCCGCGGCGGCGAGCATCATCTGCTTCTCCAGCCGGCGGATGTACGTGCCGGTGCGGCCGGCCATGAAGTCGCAGAACTCCTCGGCCAGTTCGCGGTGCTCCTCGGGCGTGACCCGGCCGACGCACGGCGCCGAGCACTTGCCGATGTAGCCGAGGAGGCAGGGGCGGCCGGCCGAAGCGGCGTTCCGGAACACTCCCGCCGAGCAGGTCCGCACCGGAAAGACCCGCAGCATCAGGTCGACGGTCTCGCGGATCGCCCACGCGTGCGCGTACGGACCGAAGTAGCGCACGCCCTTCTTCTTGTGACCGCGCAGGACCTGGACGCGCGGGAACTCCTCGTTGAGCGTGACCGCGAGGTACGGATAGCTCTTGTCGTCCCGGTACTTGACGTTGAACCGGGGGTCGAACTCCTTGATCCAGGAGTACTCCAGCTGGAGCGCCTCGACCTCGGTCGAGACGACGGTCCACTCCACGGAGGCGGCGGTCGTCACCATGGTGGCCGTGCGCGGGTGCAGGCTCACGAGCGGCTGGAAGTAGTTCGCCAGCCGCTGACGCAGGGACTTCGCCTTCCCCACGTAGATCACCCGGCGGTGGTCGTCGCGGAATTTGTAGACCCCCGGCGAGTCGGGGATCTGCCCCGGCTTGGGGCGGTAGCTGGAGGGGTCTGCCATACTCCCCACCCTACTGGCGGGGACCGACACTCCGGCCTCGCGCACTCGTTGGCGAAGCATGGCGAATCAGGTGACGGGACGGGCCGCGGGACGGCTGGCGGACCGGGTGTGCGTGATCACGGGCGCGGCGAGCGGGATCGGCCGGGCGACGACGAAGCGTTTCCTCTCCGAAGGCGCGCGGGTCGTGGCCGCGGACCTCGACGGGGACGGTCTCGCGACGCTGGAGGGGGTCGTCCCCGTGATCGGCGACGTCTCCCTGGCGGAGGACGCACGGCGGATGATCGACACGGCGGTGGAGCGCTTCGGACGGCTCGACGTGCTCGTGGCCAACGCGGGCGTCATCCCGCTACTCGACATCACCGAGGCGGATGGGGCGGACTTCGACGCGGTCATGGCCGTCGACGGCCGGGGCATGTTCCTGACGTGCAAGTACGCGATCGAGGCGATGCTCGTCTCGGGCGGCGGGGCGATCGTGTGCACGTCGTCGATCTCGGGGGTCGCCGGGCAGGCACGGCAGGCGGTCTACGGTCCGGCGAAGTTCGTCGCGAGCGGGCTGACCAAGCACCTGGCGGTGGAGTGGGCGGAGCGCGGGATCCGGGTGAACGCGGTGGCCCCGGGCACGATCGAGACGGAGCGGGTCGCGGCGGCCCGCGTGGAGCCCGGCGGCCCGGAGTACCTCTCCGAGGTCCTCCGGGCCCACCCCATGGCCCGCTTCGGCACGCCGGAGGAGGTGGCGGCGGCGATCCTCTTCCTGGCCTCGGCCGAAGCGTCCTTCATCACGGGCGCGATCCTCCCGGTAGACGGCGGCTACCTGGCCCGCTGATGAGCGCCGGCCCCTCCTGCTACGGAGCGTTGTGGGCTGTGGACGGTGAGTCGTTGACCCGCCTCTTCTCGCGGCTCGTCCAGGCGGGGCGCGTCGCGGGCGTCACGGCTTCATCTTTTCGGCCTCCCGGATTTCGTGGAGGTGGATGAGAACGTCGAAGGACTTGGCGATCGTGACGTCGCGGGGCTTCTCGGGGAACTGCGTGCCGATGTTGAGCGTGGGCCGGGCGACGTTCAGCCAGGCGCGCGCGGCGGCCGGGGCCTTGCGGACGTCGAGGTAGAAGTCCCGGTAACGGACCTGGTCGAGGGTGTGCTCATTCCGGCCGGGCTCGGCGGCGCCCACGGTGAACTTCTTCCACTCGCCGCCGAGGGCGGCGTCCTTCGACAGGAACGAGCCCTGGTTGAAGGTGAAGCCGATGGGCAGGTAGTTCTTGCCTATGGTGTCGCGCAGGAACGCCCCCTGCGTCTTGGAGTACATCTCGGGGTTGTCGGAGACGTAGCCGACGTGGTTGTTCTGCGCCGACACCAGGATCTTGTCGCCGGTGTGCTTCTGCCACCACGTGACGTTCTGGGCCATGACCTCGTCGCGGAAGCGCTGAAGGCTGTTCAGGGACTCCGGGTCGGCGGGGTTCAAGGTGAGGAACTTGGCGGTCTGGGCGATGGAGCGGGCGTTCTGCTCGGCCCAGTCGAACGCGTCTCCGCCGGAGCCCTTTTGGCTGCTGACCAGTTCCAGGGCCTGCTGCGCCTTGGCGGCGAGCTGCTGCCGCTCCGCGAGCGGCTTGGCCAGGTAGGCGAAGACGTCGTCGATGGGCCGCAGGCCGGTGTAGAGCACGTTGAGCCGCGGCAGCGCATCGGGGTGGTTCTTCTTCACGTAGCCGGTCACTCGTTCGAAGAACGCGTCATTCAACGAGGGGGCGCCGATGTCGTCGCCCATGAAGTGCACGGGACGGTCGGGGTGGTTGCGGTTGTAGTCGCGCATCCACTCGATGAGACTCACGAATTCTTCGCGTTCCCAAGGAGAGTTGGCCAGCGTCTGTTCGGCGATCTCGCGAGCGTCGCCCTTGCCGGTCTGGAGGTAGTCGTCGATCTGGAGTCCCGCGGACCAGCTCAGCTCCAGGGCGAAGGTGGTGAAGCCCTTCTTTTCCACCAGGTGGCGGAAGACCCGCTCCTTCATGGTGAAGAACTCGTGGGAGCCGTGGGTGGCCTCGCCGAGGCCGACCACCTTGGCGTCGCCGATCATCGTGGACAGGGCTCGCAGGTCGGCCGTGTTTCCGCCGGGCTCGGTCGCACGCAGCGGGTGGGCCGCCCGCTCCAGCCCGTGTACCGGGTTCTGCTTCCCCCTGGTCGTGTCGACCTTGTCGACGGTGGCCGCCTGGACCGCCACCGGAGTGAGGACAGCCCCCGCCACGATCGCCGCCGTTGCCAGCAGCCGCCGGCGGGTGATGCGCTTCGTGTGCCTAGCCATGTGTTCTTGCCCTTCGATCAACTTGCGTGTGGATTCCAGAAGGCGCACGGGACCCGCCACTGCGCGTGGCCGTCCGAGCGCTCGATCGGGTGGAGGTTTACAGGCGGTTCGGGTGGTGAACGCCCTCCCCGGACGCGATCGGCACACAGGCTCGCCGTGTTCGCCCGCGCGTTCCTTGCGGTGACGGCCGTGCGGGAGCCCGAAGGCGGCGGTGCGGCGGTCAGTTTGTGCCGATGCGGTCGTACGGGACCGGGGTGGGACCCGGCTCGCCGGGCTGCCGCCCGGGCTCGTACGGCAAGGGCTGCCTCGCGGCGCGGCGCGGCCGGACGGGCCACCACAGGGAGCGGCCGAGCAGCGCGGCGAGCGCCGGGACCAGCGCGACGGACAGAACGAACGCCGACAGCAGGATGCCGAGGGCAGTCGCGAAGCCGATCTGCTGGGTGGACGGGGCGGGGTTCACCGCGAGGCTGCCGAAGGAACCGGCCAGCACCAGTCCGGCGGTGGCGATGGCCGGTGCCGTGTGCCGTACGGCGCGGGCCACTGCCGAGCGGGCCGGGCCCGGGCGCTCCATCTCCTCCCTGATGCGGTCGCTCATCAGGATGTTGTAGTCCGTGCCCAGGGCGACCACGAACAGGAAGAGCACCAGCGGCAGGGTGAAGTTGACGCCCGCTTCGCCGCGTACGTGCTGGAACACCAGGGTGGAGGCGCCGAGCGTGGCGGCGAAGCCGAGCCCGACGGAGAGCATGAGCACCACCGGTGCCAGCAGGCTGCGAAGCAGGACGAGCAGGATCAGCGCGATGAGCGCGGCGGCGATGGGAAAGACCAGCTCCAGATCCTCGGAGACGGCGGTGGAAATGTCCGCGAAGATCGCCGCCGTGCCGCCGACGTGTGCCTCGACGCCCGTGGGTGTGTGCCGTGCGACGGTCGCCCGCACCGGCCCGGACACCAGGTCGCGTGCCTCCTGGCTCTGTGGGTCGGCGGTCAGGTAGAGGCCGATCCGGGCGGCGCCGCCCGCCTTGTCGTAGACGACCGGAGTCACCTGGCCCACGCCCTGCGTGCGGCCGAGCGCCTTGACCAGGACGTCGACGCCGTGCCGGTCGAGAGCGCCGCCGTCGCCGCTGGTGACGTAGACCTCGGTTGGGTCGGACACCCCCGCGGGCAGGGCGCGGGAGATCTCTGCGGCGGTGGCCGCGGCCGGTGTACCGCCGCTGCCGCTGCCGGTGCTGTAGTCCATCTTCATGCCGGCCATCCCGGCGGCCAGCGCACCCAGCAGGACGACGGCGCCGACCGTGACGGCGAGCGGTCGCCGGGCGACGGTGTCGCCGAAGCGTCCGGCCGAACCCTCGCGCGGCGCGCGCTTCAGGGCGCGGGAGGGCCAGAACATCCTGCGTCCGGTGACCGCCAGCAGGGCGGGCATGAAGGTCAGGCTGGCCAGCAGCATCACCATGACCGAGATCGCGACGGCCGGGCCGAGCACCCGGAACTGCCCGAAGCTGGCGACACCGAGAGTGGCGAAGGCGGCGACGATGGTGAGCGCCGCCGAGGTGATCGCGGAGCCCACCCGCCCCGTCACCTCACCCGCGATCTCGCGGGCGCTCCGCTCGGGCTGCGCGCGCAGCCGCTCACGGAAGCGGAACAGCAGGAACAGGAAGTAGTCGATCCCGATGCCGAGCAGCACCACGTTGATCAGCTGCGGTGTGCTCGGGTCCAGTTTGATCCCGGTGAGCAGCGCCGTGCCGACCACCGCACCCGCGGCGGCCCCGCCGACGATGCTGACCGCCAGCAGCGGCAGCAGCGCCGCCAAGGCACTACGGAACACCAGCACGTTCAGCAGCACGATCAGACCGATGGTGAGTGCCCCGGCCACTGTGCTCGTGGTCTTCTCCGCCTCGTGGCTGTCGACGAGGTCGGCCAGACCGCCGGCGAATCCGGTGCGCAGTCCGTCCTGCGCGTACCTGTCGGAGGCGGTATTCCGGAATTCCTTGAATAGGTTCTGCAGGCCGGGGTCGGTCGAATTACCGGAAAGGCCTACGGAAAAGAGAACGAAAGCGCGGTGGGGTGCGACCGTGCCGGGCGTCACCTTCGGCGTCTGGGAATAGTCCTTCGCCAGGAAGTCGGGGGTGTCCTTGGGCTTCGGCATGGTCACCCGCTGCCTGCCGAGCGCCGCTGCCGCTGCCTCCGCGCGCTGCTGGTCGGCCGCGCCGAGCGGCTTTCCGTCGGCCCGCTTCACCAGCATGGTCACCGCATTGGCGTCCGGCTTGATCCCGAACTTGTCCTCGGCGACCTTCAGCGCCGCTGCCGAATCGTACTTCTCGGGCAGGAAGTCACCGAGCTGGCTCTCGGTGGCCCGGTACATCAGCGCCTGACCCACTATGGCCAGTCCTATTCCCAGCAGTACCCAGAGGGTGATGACCTTCCATGGATTTCTCGTGGAGAATCCGGCCAGGGTGCGAATCACAGGGACTTCCGTTCGAAAACTATCTCGGGCAGTTCCCTTACAGCACATCACCGGAATGCGCGGAGATCGTACGAGCGTGGGACGAGAAGCCGTACAGGGCCCTGGGACCGGCCATCCGCCGGACCGGGACCCTGGTCCTGGTCCGGTTTCGGCCCTGGGGCGGAGCCAGGGGCTGCGGCGCGCAGGGACAATGGCGGAAGACCCCGGTGCCGGGCGGACCGTCCGGCACCACAGCGGAGAACAGCAAGAGAGGACCAAAATGGTGACGCGTCGCAGCACCGTGCCGACGCGTCAGGCGCTGCGCGGGCGCCTCTTCCCGCCGGACGCCGACACGTTGCCGTGGACCCGCAACGACGCCCTGGTGGCCGTCGGCGCGGCTGTCGTGGACCTCGTCGGATATACCGCTTTTTCGCAGGTCAAGGGTTCACCCGTGTCAAGTGCCGGCGTCCTGCTGGTGACCGTCTCCGCGCTGCCGCTGCTCATGAGGCGCCGTTTCGCGCTCACCGTCATGACCGTCAGCCTGGTGCTCGTCGCGCTGCTGAACCTGACGACGCCCATAGACCACCACTTCGGCGCCGCCCTGGCGGTTGCCCTCTACTCGGCCGCCCGGACCGGCCGCCCGTGGGCGACGGCCGCCCTGACGATCGGGGCGATCGGCGTCACCCTGCTCACCCCGGACCTCTCCGCCCCGCACGGGCTCCTGAACGTGACCAGCGCCTGCCTCGCCGCCTGCCTCATCGCCGCCACCGGCCTCGCGGTCAACCGGTGGCACCAGGAGACGGAGGCCAACCGCCGGCTCCTCGCCGACCGGGCGGTAGCCGAGGAACGCCGCCGCATCGCCAGGGAGCTGCATGACATCGTCGCCCACCGCATCACGATCATGCAGCTGATGGCGGGCGGCGCCCGCGCCAACCTCGACCACGACCCCGGTGTCGCCCGCGATGCCCTGGTCACCTTGGAGGAGTCGGGGCGGCTGGCCCTGCGCGAGATGCGGCAGCTCCTCGACGTCTTGCGGACCGACGAGGACACGGCGACCGACCGGCACGGCACCCCGGAGGCGCCACAGCCTGGCCTTGCCGACCTCGACCGCCTGATCAAGGAATCTCGGGAGGCCGGACAGCCCACCGAGCTGACCGTGGATGGCGAGCCCGGACGACTGCCGCCGGTGGTCGGTCTCACTCTCTACCGGGTCGTCCAGGAGGCACTGACCAATGCCCGCAAGCATGCAGGGCCCGACGTCCCGGTGGAGGTCCGCCTCACCTGTCTGCCCGAGCGTGTCCGTGTGTCCGTCACCGACCAAGGCGCGATGGACGCGGCAGCTTTGGCCCCCGGCATCAGGCAGGGCGCTGGATACGGTCTGGTCGGCATGCGTGAACGGGTCGCCTTGCACGGCGGCGCGCTGGAGGCCGGTCCGCTGCCCGAGGCCGGCTTCCGGGTCGTGGCCAGCCTGCCGCTGGAAGCTCCGACGGGCGAGGATGAGGAGGACTGACCGGTGAGCGGGACAGACGCCGAAAACGAGGCCGCGGGCGAGCGGATGATCCGGGTACTGATCGCGGACGACCAGCCGCTTGTGCGGCGCGGGCTGGCCCTGATCCTCGGCCCCTCTCCTGCCATCACCGTGGTTGCCGAGGCCGAGAACGGCGAGCAGGCTCTTGTGCTCGCCCGCGAGCACCGTCCCGACGTCGTGGTGATGGACATCCGGATGCCCGTCCTCGACGGGGTGGCCGCCACCGAGCGACTGGCTCGTGACCTTCCCGAGTGCCGGGTGCTCGCCCTCAGCACCTTCGACATGGACGAGTACGTGGTCGCCGCCCTGCGCGCCGGCGCATACGGTTTCCTGCCCAAGGACAGCTCGCCCGAGGACCTCGTGGCCGCGATCCGCACCGTCCGTGCGGGCGAGGCCGCCGTCGCTCCCCGTCTGCTGACCCGGCTGATCTCCGCCTACGTCAGGAACGAGCAGGTTGCGCCCCCGAACCGTCGGCTGCCCGCCGCAGAAGGCACCCCCGGTCTCACCCCGCGCGAGGTGGAGGTCTGGCGCCTGGTGGCTACCGGCCTGGACAACAACCAGATCGCACGCACCATGGAGATCAGTGTCTCCACCGTCAAGAACTACATCACCAGCATCTTCGACAAACTCGGCGTCCGTGACCGGGCGCAGGCTGTGATTGCGGCCTACGAGTCGGGCCTGGTGGCAGCCCGACAGGCCGCCGATCCGGACTGAACCGAGCCCTTCGGGCCAGGATGACGTCCCGCCGTGTCATCTGTTGCCCCGCCTCAGGCCAGAGGCGACGGCGCTGGGTACGGTGGACGCTCCAGCAGGCAATACGTCTCGACCGACCGCATCGCCTGCTCGGGAACCCGACCGCCGACTTCGCACACGCCTGAACCCGGAAATCGGCCTCCTCCGCGCACGCGCCCGGGCCCATCCCCAGCGCGGGGAGCAGCACCGTCGCCCACTCCTGCCACCGCATCCCGCTGCACACCGCGAGATCAGCGCCGGCCCTGTCGCGGCGCGGCGAGCTTCCGCGGAACGACGGATTCAGCCTCGAGTCCGGGCCCTGGCCTCCCAGCCCGACGTCTCGGAAGTAGCCCGCTGGGGCCTGCCCCGAGAGGGGGCAGGCCCCAGCGCGGAGGCGGCGCGCCGGCCACCGGAGGCGGCGCGCCAGCCACCGGGGGCGGCTCAGGGCTCCTGGGTCGCGCGCCGACGGCGTATCGCCGTTGTGGCGATCAGGGCGAGGGCCAGGACCGCACCTGCGCCCGCCGCCGTGGAGGCCACCGTGACGGCCGGCTCCTCGTGCGGCACCGGCCCGCTCGCCTGCGGCGCGTACCCGCCCGCCGCCCCCTTCTTCGCGTACGCCGAGCCGGGCAGCTTGTCCCCATAGTCGCGAGCGACCCGCGACCGGTACGCGGCCAGACTCGTCCCGTTCTTCCCGACCGCCCGCACCGCGTCCTCGTCCAGCGGCAGCACCTTCGCGCCCTTCTGGACGTACCACGCGTCGATCTGCGGCTCCCGGAAGACGAGCCCGCCGGGCAGCACGCGCCCGCCCTGCTCGGCGTACCGGATCTCGTCGTCGCCGGTGGCGATGTTCACGACCTGCCAGCCGCCGGGCTGCTTCACCGTCCACAGCGAGGCCTTCTGGCCGTCGGAGGCGACGGCCCGGCTGGCCCGGAACTCGACGCGGGCGACCGGCGCCCCCGCCTTCCCGGCGACGAAGTCCGGGGACAGGATCCGTACCGGCACCGATCCGCCCTCGACGCGCGGGGCGGCGGCCGAGCGGGCGAGCGCCCCGTCCCGGGCGAAGAACCGGGACAGGGTGTCCAGGGTCTGCGGCGCGGAGGCGGCCTGCTCGGGGGTCGGCGCGGACGGCAGGGTCTCCGCGGCGGCGGCGGGGAGCGCCCCGAGGGCGACGAGGGCGGCGGTGGTCAGGAGACCGGCGCCGATGGCACGTCCGTTCATCGTCGTCACGCCCCGATCCGGTAGAGCGAGTGGGTCCAGGAGAAGGAGTTGTTGTTGACGTACCAGGCGTGCGAGGCCCAGTTGTACCGGTCGCTGGACGGCCAGGGGTCGCCCCAGTAGACCCAGCTGTTGGCGTCGTCGTAGCCGTAGATCACGTGCATGTGACCGCCGCCGCTCGACCACTGGATGCGGGTCTCGATCGGCCTGTTCGCGTTGATCTCGGTCTGTACGGTCGGGTAGCGCAGCCAGCCGGTGACGTACGAGCCGGGGTTGACGCCGGCCCAGCTCAGTCCCGTCTGGACGTTGCCGAGGGTGGCCTGGTTGTTGGGGCAGTCGTAGCCCTGCTGGCGGTTGAAGGCGGCGTTGCAGAACTGGTTCTGGCTGTAGTTGCGGCCGAACCAGGTGGCGATGGTGTTGCCGCCCGCCGCCCAGCACCAGTTGGTCTTCTGCTGGGCCTGCATGGTGATGTCGAGCTGCTTGGAGGCGAGGGTGGAGACGTCCTCACCGGCGGGCGCGGCGGACGCCGTCGTGGTGGGGACGAAGAAGAGGGCGGCTGCGGCGAGTGCCGCGAGGGACAGTCTTCTGCTGCGCATCGCGTTCCTCCCGTGGAGGGGGGTGGGGATGTGGGGAGTGGAGGAGCGCGTCCGGACGCTGGTCAGGAGCATCTGCCGTTGTCGGGAGCGGGTCAACACGCTTCAATGCGGGGTGACATCGGACTGTGAACGGTGTGACCCGGGTGTGAACGGACGCCCTCGGCCCACCTGCCCGCCCACCGCTCGCGGCGCGACGGTCCGCTCCCCCACCGTGAACGTTCACTGAGGAGCCCTCGTGAGCCACACCGAGGCCGATCTGGCACAGCTGCTGCACACCGGTCCCTTCCATCTGGCGCTGCGCACCGCGCTCGCCGTGCGCGGGCTGCCGCTCCAGCGGGTCCAGCACCATCTGGCGCACCGGGGCATCAGGGTCGGGGTGACGAGCCTCAGCTACTGGCAGCAGGGCGCCCGGCGGCCGCAGCGGCCGGAGTCCCTGAAGGCCGTGCGGGCCCTGGAGGAGGTGCTCCAGCTGCCCGGGAACTCGCTGCTCCGGCTCCTGTCGGGGGACGCGGCGGGCCGGGCCGACGTGGAGCGCCCGGCGGGCCGCTCGTACCGCTCACTGGTGGAGGCGTCCGGGTCGGTCGAGGAGCTGCTCACGGAGCTGGAGTCCCCTGCGGACGGCGGGTTGCACACGGTGGGGCACCACGAGCGGGTACGGATCGGGGCGGCGCGGGAGCTGGTGGGGCGCGAGTCGCAGCACGTCGTGCGGGCGCACCGGGACGGGGTCGACCGCTATCTGGCCATCCACCACGGGGATCCGGGGTGCGATCCGTCCCGGGTGGAGGTGCGGGCCGTGGAGAACTGCCGCACCGGGCGGGTGCGGTGGCACGCCGGGACGGGTGTGCTGGTCGCGGAGCTGCTCTTCGACGCGCGGCTGCGGGCCGGGGACACGCATCTGTTCTCGTACGGGTTCGAGGACGGCACGGCGGGCCCGAGCGGGGAGTACGTGCGCGGGTTCAGCTTCGCCGGCGGGCAGTACGTGCTCCAGGTGCGCTTCGACGAGGCGGCGCTGCCGGTGCGGTGCCGGAGGTTCGCCCAGACCTCGGCGGGCGCGCCGCGCGGGGGCCGTGCGGAGCTGACCCTGAGCGGCCGGCACCGCACGGTGCACGTCGTGGAGCAGGGGGTGCGCCCGGGGATCCTGGGCATCGACTGGGACTGGTCGTGAGGGTCCGGCCTTCGGGGCCTACGTCTCGGGGCCGGTGACTCGGGGCTACGCCTCCGGGCCGGCGACCAGCTTGCCGTTCTCGACGCGGACCGGGACCTCGGGGAGCGGGACCGTGGCCGGGCCCTTGACCGCCTTGCCGGTCGTCACGTCGAAGCGGCTGCCGTGGCAGGGGCAGTTGCCCTCGTTGTCCTCGATCTTGTCGAGGACGCAGCCGGCGTGGGTGCACTGGGCGCTGAACGCCTTGTACTGGCCCTTGGCCGGGCAGCTCACCACGACCTTCTGTTCGCGGTAGAGCTTGGCGCCGCCGACGGGGATCTCGTCCGGGGCGCCGAGGGCGACCGGGGCGGTCGGGGTCGGGACTCCGGCGTGGCCCAGCTTGGATTCGGTGGAGCAGGCGGCGACTCCCAGCCCGGCGGCACCGGCGAGAGCGGCGCCCTTCAGTACGGTGCGGCGGCTGGACTGGCCGGACATGGGCGCTCCACGGTGGATCGGGGCAAGGCGTGACCGAACCGACGATACCGGCGGGGTTCCCTGCGCCGACGGCCGGGCCCGGGGTCCGTCCGGAGACGGAGCAGGGCCCCCGAGGAGGGGGCCCTGCCGGGAACGTCAGGCCTTGCGGGCCCGCGTCGTCGCCTTCTTCGCGGCGGCCTTGGTGGCGGTCGCCTTCGTGGCCGACTTCTTGGCGGCCGTCTTGGTCGCCGCGGCCGTCTTGGTCGCGGCAACCGTCTTCGTCGCCGCGGCCTTCTTGGCGGGCGCCTTGGCCGGAGCCTTCTTCGCCGCCGTCTTCCGCGCCCCCCGGGCCGCCGGGACGGTCCCGGCGGCGTCGCTGATCCGGTCCGCGCCGAGGATCTCGCGGAGGAACTTGCCGGTGTGGCTGGCCGGGACCGAGGCGACCTCCTCCGGCGTGCCCTCGGCGACGACCAGGCCGCCGCCGCTGCCGCCCTCGGGGCCCATGTCGATGAGCCAGTCGGCGGTCTTGATGACATCGAGGTTGTGCTCGATGACGATCACCGAGTTGCCCTTGTCGACCAGGCCGGACAGCACCTTGATCAGCTTCGAGATGTCCTCGAAGTGCAGACCCGTGGTCGGCTCGTCCAGGACGTAGACCGTGCGGCCCGTGGAGCGCTTCTGGAGCTCGGAGGCGAGCTTCACGCGCTGGGCCTCGCCGCCGGAGAGCGTCGGCGCCGACTGCCCGAGGCGGACGTACCCGAGGCCCACCTCGTTGAGCGTGCGCAGGTGCCGGGCGATGGTGGGGACGGCCTCGAAGAAGTCGAGGGCCTCCTCGATCGGCATGTTCAGGACTTCGGCGATGGACTTGCCCTTGTAGTGGACCTCCAGGGTCTCCCGGTTGTACCGGTCGCCGTGGCAGACCTCGCACGGGACGTAGACGTCCGGGAGGAAGTTCATCTCGATCTTGATCGTGCCGTCGCCGGAGCAGTTCTCGCAGCGGCCGCCCTTGACGTTGAAGGAGAACCGGCCGGGCAGGTAGCCCCGGACCTTGGCCTCCATCGTCTCGGCGAAGAGCTTGCGGACGTGGTCGAAGACGCCGGTGTAGGTCGCCGGGTTCGACCGCGGGGTGCGGCCGATCGGGGACTGGTCGACGTGCACGACCTTGTCGACGAGGTCGTCGCCGTCCACGCGCGTGTGGCGCCCCGGCACCGACTTGGCGCCGTTCAGCTCGCGCGCCAGGTGGGTGTAGAGGATGTCGTTGACCAGGGTCGACTTGCCGGATCCGGAGACGCCCGTGACGGCCGTGAGGACGCCCAGCGGGAAGGAAACGTCGATGTCCAGCAGGTTGTTCTCGCGGGCGCCGTGCACGGTGAGCCGTCGCCCGGGGTCCACGGGGCGGCGGATGTCCGGGGTGGGGATCGCCCTCCGGCCGGACAGGTACTGCCCGGTGATCGACTCCTCGTTGGCGAGGAGCTCCTTCATGGTGCCGGAGTGGACGACCTTGCCGCCGTGCTCGCCGGCGCCGGGGCCGATGTCGACGACCCAGTCCGCGACCTTGATGGTGTCCTCGTCGTGCTCGACGACGATGAGCGTGTTGCCCATGTCCCGGAGCCGGACCAGGGTCTCGATGAGCCGGTGGTTGTCGCGCTGGTGGAGGCCGATGGACGGCTCGTCGAGCACGTACAGCACGCCGACGAGGCCGGAGCCGATCTGGGTGGCGAGCCGGATGCGCTGGGCCTCGCCACCGGAGAGCGTGCCGGCGGCCCGGTTGAGGGAGAGGTAGTCGAGGCCGACGTCGACGAGGAAGCGCAGCCGCTCGTTGACCTCCTTGAGGACCCGCTCGGCGATCTTCTTGTCGCGGGCGTTGAGGGTCAGCCGGGAGAGGAACTCGGCGCAGTCGCTGATGGACATCCCGGAGACCTCGGCGATGGACCGGTCCATGACCGTGACCGCGAGGACGATCGGCTTGAGGCGGGTGCCCTCGCAGGTGGGGCAGGGCACCTCGCGCATGTAGCCCTCGAAGCGCTCGCGGCTGGAGTCGCTCTCGGCCTCGCCGTGCCGCCGCTTGACGAAGGAGACCGCTCCCTCGAAGGCGGGGCTGGTCCAGGCGCGCTCCCGCCCGTAGCGGTTGCGGTAGCGGACCTCGATCTGGGTCTTGTGGCCGTACATGAGGGCCTTCTTGGCCCGCTGCGGAAGGCCGGCGAAGGGAATGTCGGTGCGGAAGCCGAGGGCCTGGGAGAGGCCGTCGATCATCCGGCCGAAGTACTCCTTGGTGTGCCCGTGCGACCAGGGGTGGATGGCGCCCTCGTCGAGCGACTTGTCCTCGTCCGGGACGATCAGCTCGGGGTCGACCTCCATGCGCGTGCCGATGCCGGTGCAGTCGGGGCAGGCGCCGAAGGGCGAGTTGAAGGAGAAGGAGCGCGGCTCCAGCTCCTCGAAGGAGAGGTCGTCGTACGGGCAGTAGAGGTGCTCCGAGTACATCCGCTCGCGCTCGGGGTCGTCCTCGGGGAGGTCGACGAAGTCGAGCACGACCATGCCGCCGGAGAGGCCGAGCGCGGTCTCGACGGAGTCGGTGAGGCGGCGCTTGGCGCTGTCCTTCACGGTGAGGCGGTCGACGACTACCTCGATCGTGTGCTTTTCCTGCTTCTTCAGCGTCGGCGGTTCGCTCAGCTGTACGGTCTCGCCGTCGACCCGGGCGCGGCTGTAGCCCTTGGTCTGGAGGTCGGCGAAGAGGTCGACGAACTCGCCCTTCCGCTCGCGCACGAGCGGCGAGAGGACCTGGAAGCGGCTGCCCTCGGGGAGCTCCAGGACCCTGTCGACGATGGCCTGAGGCGACTGGCGGGAGATCGGCCGGCGGCACTCGGGGCAGTGCGGCTTGCCGATGCGGGCGAAGAGCAGGCGGAGGTAGTCGTAGACCTCGGTGATGGTGCCGACCGTCGAGCGCGGGTTGCGCGAGGTCGACTTCTGGTCGATGGAGACCGCGGGCGACAGACCTTCGATGAAGTCGACGTCCGGCTTGTCCATCTGACCGAGGAACTGCCGGGCGTAGGAGGAGAGCGACTCGACGTACCGGCGCTGCCCCTCGGCGAAGATCGTGTCGAACGCGAGGGAGGACTTGCCCGATCCCGAGAGCCCGGTGAAGACGATGAGGGAGTCACGCGGGAGGTCGAGCGAGACGTTCTTGAGGTTGTGCTCGCGAGCGCCACGAACGATGAGACGGTCGGCCACGCCGGTCCGCACCTTTCTTGAGAGAGCGGATGTGCCTGACACACCCAACAACCAAGGATGCCGGATGCTTCCGTCGAGCCTATAGCACGCACATTCGATTTCCGGCCTCATGGAGGCCGCTTCACCCGAACGAGTGGCGGCGCTAGGGTCGGCGCCATGATCGACCACGAACGTGATCTCGCCTCTGTCAAGGCGGCGACCGACCTGCTGCTTGCCGCGGCCGCCTCCTGGGACAACGCGGCGGCGGCCCAGCCGTCACGGCTTCCGGGCTGGACCCGCGGCCATGTCCTGGCCCACATCGCCCGGAACGCCGACGCTCTGGTGAACGTCCTCCAGGGGCGCCCCATGTACGCCGACGCCGCGACCCGCGACGCCGACATCGAGCGCGACGCCGCCCGCCCCCTCGCCGTCCAGCTCGCCGACGTGCGCGAGAGCGGCGACGGCTTCCAGGCCGCGGGCGCCGAGCCCGCCGACTGGAGCCGCACCGTCGAGCTCCGCAACGGCGTCACGGACAGCGCCTCCCGGATCCCGTTCCGCCGCTGGGTGGAGGTGGCCCTGCACCACGTCGACCTGGGCGTCGGCTACGAGCTGGAGGACCTGCCCGGGGAGTTCGTCCGGCGGGAGATCGACTTCCTCGCGGAGCGCTTCACGGGCAACGCGACCGTGCCGCCGACCCGGATCGTGGCCGCGGAGGGCACGGGCACCTGGACCACCGGCTCCGCCGAGGGCGCCGAGGGCGCCGAGGTGACCGTGACCGGCCCGGCCGCCGAGCTGCTCGGCTGGCTCGCCGGCCGCCGCGACGGCGCCGCTCTCAAGACCGAGGGCGGCCCGCTCCCCGCTCTCCCGCCGCTGTAGCCACCGCTGTCGGTGGGCGGAGCTAGGCTGAGCCCATGACGTACAGCGGAAGTGTGAAGGTCGGCGGACCGGCGGACGTTCACGAGCTGACGGACCTGATGATCTCGAAGGTCTCGGTCGGCCCGATGGACAACAACGCGTACCTGCTGCGCTGCCGGGCGACCGGCGAACAGCTGCTGATCGACGCGGCCAACGACGCCGACACACTGCTCACGCTGATCGGTGACGACGGCATCGCCGCCGTCGTCACCACCCACCGGCACGGCGACCACTGGCAGGCCCTGGCGGAGGTCGTCGCCGCGACCGGCGCCCGGACCTACGCGGGGGCGTACGACGCGGAGGGCATCCCGGTCGCCACCGACGTGCCGGTCGAGGACGGCGACACGGTCCGCGTGGGCCGGGTCGAGCTGACCGCCCGCCGCCTGGTCGGGCACACCCCCGGCTCGATCGCCCTCGTCTACGACGACCCGCACGGCCACCCGCACGTCTTCACCGGCGACTGCCTCTTCCCCGGCGGGGTGGGCAACACCTGGAAGGACCCGGAGGCCTTCGCGAGCCTGATCCACGACGTGGAGACCAAGCTCTTCGGCGCCCTGCCGGACGAGTCCTGGGTCTACCCGGGCCATGGCAAGGACACCACGCTCGGTGACGAGCGCCCGCACCTCACGGAGTGGCGCGAGCGCGGCTGGTGACCCACCGCCGTACCCCCGGCGCGCGGCTCACCGGCCGCGCGCTACCGTACGCCCCCGTAACCCGGATGGCCGCCGGGTAGTTGGCGCCACATGCGCACCAGTCACTCTCCGTCGCCGCCCGCTCCCCCGGCTCCGCCCGCTCCTCCCTCGATGGTCCGGCTCGCCACCGCCTCGCTCGTCGGCACCGCCATCGAGTTCTTCGACTTCTTCGTCTACGGGACCGCCGCCGCCCTCGTCCTCGGGCCGCTCTTCTTCCCGACCTTCTCCCCGCTCGCCGGGACCCTGGCCGCCTTCGGCACCTTCGCCATCGGCTTCGTCGCCCGCCCGCTCGGCTCGGTGCTCTTCGGGCACGTCGGCGACCGGTACGGCCGCCGGCCGGTCCTCTTCGCCTCGCTGCTCCTGACCGGCTGCGCCACCGTCGCGGTCGGCTGTGTCCCCACGTACGAGACGCTCGGCATCGCCGCGCCGCTGCTCCTGCTCACCCTCCGCTTCCTCCAGGGCCTCGGCCTCGGCGGCGAGTGGGGCGGCGCCGTCCTGCTGACGGCCGAGCACGCGCCCGCGAACCGGCGCGCGCTGTGGGCGAGCTTCCCGCAGATCGGCCCGGCGGTCGGCTTCCTCCTCGCGAACGGGGTGATGCTGGCGCTCACGGCGGGGCTGAGCGACGCGGAGTTCCGCTCCTGGGGCTGGCGGGTGCCCTTCTGGGCGGCGGGTGTCCTCGCGGCGGCCGGGCTGCTGCTGCGTTCCTCGCTGGCGGAGACCCCGCAGTTCGAGGAGCTGTCCGCGTCGGGAGGCCGGGCGAGCGCCCCGCTGGCCGAGATCGCGCGCGACCACTGGCGTCTCGTGCTGCTGACGGCCGGGGCGCTCGCCGTCGGGTACGCGGTGTTCTACACGGTCTCCACCTGGGCCCTGACCTACGGCACCGAGCGGCTCGGGGTGAGCAGCACGGTCATGCTGACCTGTGTCATGGCCGCGGTGGCGGTCAAGGGCGCGGCCACGCCCTTCGTGGCCCTGCTGGCCGACCGCTGGGGCCGCCGCCCGCTGTGTCTCGCGGGGTGCGCGGCCTCCGCGCTCTGGATGTTCCCGATGGTGGCCCTGCTGCACACCGCGGAGCCGGTCCTGATGTTCCTCGGCTTCCTGGGCTCGCTGCTGGCCTTCATCACGATGTTCGCGGTGATCGCCGCGTACCTCCCTGAGCTCTACGAGCCCCGCGTCCGCTGCACCGGAGCGGCCGTCGGCTACAACCTCGCGGGCGTCCTCGGCGGCGCGCTCACGCCCATCGTCGCCACGACCCTCTCGGACGGCGGATCGGGCCCGCCCTGGGGCGTCGCGGCCTATCTGACCGTGGTGGCCCTCATCAGCCTGGGCTGCTTCGCCCTCCTCCCGGAGACCCTGCCGGACCGCGTCGGGACGGCGAAGACCGAGGCGAGCGAGACCGAGACGGACGAGGCCGAGGCGGACGAGGCCGAGGCGACGGCCGTCAAGGAGACGGAGACCGAGGCGGCGGGGGCCGCGCCCGCCTGAGGGAGGGCGCGAGACGGCGACGGCCGGCCAGGGGCGGGCGCCCCGGGCCGGCCGTCGCCGTGGAAGACGCGTCAGGCGTCGACGCTGTCCTTCTCGACGCCGTCCGCGTCCTCGACACCCTTGGTGTCGGCCGCGCCCTCGGCAGCGGCTCGCTCCGACTGCTTCTTGGAGGCGATGAGGCTGGTGATCGTGGTGACGACCAGGACGCCGCCGATGACCGCCAGCGAGAACCCGATGGAGATCTCCGGGACGTGCACCCCGGACTCGTGCAGGGCGTGCAGCACGAGCTTCACGCCGATGAAGCCGAGGATCACCGACAGGCCGTAGCTGAGGTGGACCAGCTTCTTGAGCAGGCCGCCGATCAGGAAGTACAGCTGCCGCAGGCCCATGAGGGCGAAGGCGTTGGCGGTGAAGACGATGTACGGGTCCTGGGTCAGGCCGAAGATCGCCGGGATGGAGTCGAGGGCGAAGAGGATGTCCGTGGTGCCGATGGCGATCATGACGACCATCAGCGGGGTCAGGACGCGCTTGCCGTTGACGCGGATGAAGAGCTTGGTGCCGTGGTACTTGTCGGCGACGCCGAACTTCTTCTCGACGGACTTGAGGAGACGGTTCTCCTCCCAGTCCTCCTCTTCCTCGTCGGCACGCGCCTCCTGGATGAGCTTCCAGGCGGTGTAGATCAGGAACGCGCCGAAGATGTAGAAGACCCACGAGAAGTTCGCGATGACCGCGGCGCCCGCGACGATGAAGATCGTGCGGAGGACCAGGGCGATCACCACACCCACGAGCAGCACGCGCTGCTGGAGGTGGGAGGGGACCGAGAACTTCGCCATGATCAGGATGAAGACGAAGAGGTTGTCGACGCTGAGCGACTTCTCGGTGACGTAGCCGGCGAAGAACTCCCCGGCCGCCTGACTGTTGCCGAACAAGAGCAGGCCGACTCCGAAGAGCACGGCGAGCACGACCCAGACGATCGTCCAGATTCCGGCTTCCTTGACCGAGACGTCATGGGGCTTCCGCCCGATGAAGAAGTCGGCTCCGATGAGGGCGACCAGACCGAGAATGGTCAGCACCCACAGGGTCATTGAAACGTCCACTGCGCCTCCGGCGTCGTACGGCTCTTTGATCAGCGTCGTCGCTGCCGGAGGTCTCTTCCACCCGAGCGGCTCACACCGCGGTCGGGCCGACGCCCCGGGATCGGATCACTGAGGATCCGTCCGTATTGACGGGTACGCCGCACACGGGGAGTACTCCCCTCCGCACCATGAACACTACCCGAAAGACCAAGAGAAGGTAAAGGGGAGGGTAAAGAGCCGCCAAAAGGCCAGGTCAGAGTCGCTTTGCCGGGCGGGCGTCCACGACCTGCGCGAGGACCTGACGGAGGATCCGGCTGCCCGGCGGCAGCAGCGGGGGCTCGTACGACCACGCGTGACCGACCCACGGATCGGCGAGGTGGTCGTCGGGGACGGGGGTGAGCCGCAGCAGCGAGCGCCAGAGGGGGTCGAGCACGGGTCCGTACGCGGCGGCGTCCTCGCGGGCGGCCACCATCAGCAGATGGACGCCGACGCCGGGGCCCTCGTCGGCGAGGTACCGGAGCCGGGTGACCGCCCGGTCGTCGAAGCCGTGCGGGAAGTCGTGCACGATCAGGAGCTGCCGGGCCGTGTCCAGGCCGGGCGGCAGCGCGTCGACCGCGCCGTTCCGCAGGGCCATCTGCAGCAGGTCGACCCGCTCGGTGAGCTGCTCGAGGACGGCCGAGACGCCGGCCGCGCCCCGGGCGGGCGGGGCGGCGAGCACACCGGTGTCCACGAGCGGCGCGAGCGCGGCGGTGCCCGCACCGGCCGCGTCGACGACGTGGACCGCGAACTCACCCGGCGGGTGGACGGCGAGCAGCCGGGCCGTGTGCGCGACCGCGCTGTCGAGGGCGAGCCGCTTCAGCTCGGTCTCGTCGAGGAGGGCGGCCGCCTCCGAGCGGCCGCGGCCGCTGTCCACCCAGAGCCCTCGCTCCATGGGGAGCCGGACGAGCATGGGGATGCGGAGCTCGGTGCGCTCGGGGAGGTGGAGGTCGCCCAGGCGCACGGCCATCGGCTCCTCCGCCGGGGGGCGGTAGGCGTGCCAGACCGGGTTGTCCCAGCGGGCGTAGGCGGGCGGCAGGGCCGGTTCGACGACCTCGGACTCGACGGCGAGCTGGGCGAGGTCCCGGTCCAGGACCTCCTGGGCCCGCTCGACCAGCTCGTCGTGCCGGGCGCGGGCGGCCGCCCGCGCGGCGTCGTTCGCGCCGCCGACCCGCGAGCGGTAGTCGGAGAGCGACTCGTCGAGCTCCCGGTCGAGCCGGGACTCGGCGAACTCGCAGGCACTGCGGTAGGCGGCGGCGGTACGGGCCAGGTCCTCGAACATCCCCCACACCTGGTTGTACAGGCGCTCGTCCATGGACCAGCCTGCCGCGTCCCCGGCGACGGGCACGGGCGGCACCTGCGGCCCCTGCGGCCCGGGCGGACGCTGAGGCGCCTGCGGGGCCGGTGCGGGCTGCGGCTCCGGCGTGGCGGGCCGGCGCCGGGGGTGGGCGTAGCTGATCGGGCCTCCCGTGCCGGGGGCGGGCCGGGGGGCGGCGGGGGCGGGCTCCGGGGCAGGGTCCGGGTGGGCCGGGACCTGGGCGGGTGGCGGCGTGTGGCGTGCGCGCTCCGTCTCCATGATCGACGCGGCCAGGTCGGCGGGGCGGTCCAGGCCCTGGTCGCCGAGAAGGGCGGCGAGACCGCCCTCGTATCCCTGGCCCATGGCGCGGACCTTCCAGGCGCCCTGCCGGCGGTACAGCTCCAGGGCGACGACGGCGGACTCGCTGCCGAGCCCGGTGATCGTGTAGCTGGCGATCTCGGTGCCGTCGGGGCCGGTGACGGCGACGAAGGGGGCGGCGACCCTCCCGAAGGAGGTCGGCCCGCCGATGCCGTCGGGCAGTGCCAGGAGGACGGAGACGCGGTGGACGGTGTCCGGGACCGCCGCCAGGTCGACGGCGAGGCGCTGGTCGGCGGCGGCCTGCCGGGGGACGTCCACGCCGGGGAGCGAGGGGGCGACGGGGTGGGCGATCCACTCCACGCCCGGGACCCTGCCCCGCTCGTCGCCGAGGGCGGCCCCGGCGACGACCGGGTGACCGGCCGACACCCTGATCTCCAGTCGGGTGTCGGGCAGGGGGTGGTTCTGCCCCCGGACCAGCTCGGCCGTCATCGGCTCTGTCCCCTCAGCGGTTCCCGGTACGAATGGTGCGGATGTGCGGTGGCGCGGTGGCGCGGTGGTTCGGTCGTGCGGTGGTGCGGTGGTGCGGGACAGCTCCCGGTGGCCTGCTGCCTCCGGGAGCTGTGAGTGCGTCCTGCGCGGGCCTGCCTACAGGTGCGGCAGGATCGCGGGCATCAGGTCCTGGAACGTACGGCCGTTGGCCGCGTTGCCCAGGGCGGTCATCTGCCAGCCGGAGCCGACCCGGTGCACCTTCGCCATGATCTGCGCGGTGTAGTTGCCGCCGCCGTCGAGGGTGTAGCGCGCGAGCTCCTGGCCGTTCGTCTCGTCGACGATCCGACAGAAGGCGTTCTGCACCTCCTGGAACGTCTGACCGGTGAAGGAGTTCACGGTGAAGACGATCGTGTCGATGTGGACCGGGACCCGCTGGAGGTCGACGAGGATCGCCTCGTCGTCCCCGCCCTGGCCCGCGCCGCCGACGAGGTTGTCACCGGTGTGCTTGACCGAGCCGTCGTCGCTGACCAGGTGCCGGAAGAAGACCACGTCGACCGGCTGCTTGTCCGCGAAGAGGACGGCCGAGGCGTCCAGGTCGATCTCCTGGGTGCGCTTGCCGAAGAGACCGCGGCGCGGTGCCGCCTGCCAGCCGAGCCCCATCCGCACCTGGCTGAGGCTGCCCCCGCCCTGCTTCTCCAGGCTGATGGCCTGACCCTTGGTCATGTTGACCGTCACGCGCTTGCCCCTCTCGTTGCGTTCCCCGCGCCCGCTGTCCGGTGCGTGCGGTTGTCCAGCACCCTACGCAGAGGTACTGACACCGCAGAACCGCGGTCCGGATTTGTGTCGGTCTTGCAACACACCGGACCGCCTCCGGTCAGGCGATGCCCGCCTCCTTCATCTGGCGCAACTCCTTCTTCAGCTCTCCCACTTCGTCGCGGAGCCGGGCCGCGACCTCGAACTGCAGCTCGGCGGCGGCGGCGCGCATCCGGTCGGTCATCTCCTCGATGATCGCGGCCAGTTCGGTGGCGGGCCGGTCGCCCAGTTCGATCGTGCCGGACCCGCCGGCCTTGCCCCGGGACTTGGGGCCGTGGGCGGCGAGCGAGGGGACGGGTGCCTTGGCGGCCTTTCCGTCCTTCCCCTGGCGGTAGCCGCTGCCGAGGAGCTCCTCGGTGTCGACCTCCTCGCGGGCGATGGTCGCGACGATGTCGTTGATCTTCTTGCGGAGCGGCTGCGGGTCGATGCCGTGGGCGGTGTTGTACGCGACCTGCTTCTCGCGGCGCCGGTTGGTCTCGTCGATGGCCTGCTCCATCGCCGGGGTGATCCGGTCCGCGTACATGTGGACCTGGCCCGAGACGTTTCGCGCGGCGCGGCCGATGGTCTGGATGAGGGAGGTCCCGGAGCGCAGGAAGCCCTGCTTGTCGGCGTCGAGGATGGCGACGAGGGAGACCTCGGGGAGGTCGAGGCCTTCCCGGAGGAGGTTGATGCCGACGAGGACGTCGTACTCGCCGGCGCGCAGCTCGCGCAGCAGCTCGATGCGGCGCAGGGTGTCGACGTCGCTGTGGAGGTAGCGCACCTGGATGCCGAGCTCCAGGAAGTAGTCGGTGAGGTCCTCGGCCATCTTCTTGGTGAGGGTGGTGACGAGGACCCGCTCGTCCTTCTCGGTGCGCAGCCGGATCTCGTGGACGAGGTCGTCGATCTGGCCCTCGGTCGGCTTGACGACGACCTCGGGGTCGACGAGGCCGGTGGGGCGGATGATCTGCTCGACGAAGCCGTCGCCGCGGGAGAGTTCGTACGTGCCCGGGGTCGCCGAGAGGTAGACGGTCTGGCCGATCCGCTTCTGGAACTCCTCCCACTTCAGCGGGCGGTTGTCGAGGGCGGACGGGAGCCGGAAGCCGTGGTCGACGAGGGTCCGCTTGCGGGAGGCGTCGCCCTCGTACATGGCGCCGATCTGCGGCACGGTGACGTGCGACTCGTCGATGACGAGCAGGAAGTCCTCGGGGAAGTAGTCGAGGAGGGTGTTCGGCGCGGAGCCGGGCTCGCGGCCGTCGAAGTGCATCGAGTAGTTCTCGATGCCGGAGCAGGAGCCGATCTGGCGCATCATCTCGATGTCGTACGTGGTGCGCATGCGCAGGCGCTGGGACTCCAGGTGCTTGCCCTGCTTGTCGAGCTCGGCGAGGCGGGTCTCCAGCTCGCGCTCGATGTCGTTGACCGCGCGCTCCATGCGCTCGGGGCCCGCGACGTAGTGGCTGGCGGGGAAGACGTACAGCTCTCGGTCCTCGCTGATGACCTCGCCGGTGAGCGGGTGGAGGGTGGAGAGGGCCTCGATCTCGTCGCCGAACATCTCGATGCGGACGGCCAGCTCCTCGTACACCGGGAAGATCTCGATGGTGTCGCCGCGGACCCGGAAGGTGCCGCGGGTGAACGCCAGGTCGTTGCGGGTGTACTGGATGTCGACGAAGCGGCGGAGCAGCTGGTCGCGGTCCATCTCCTCGCCGACCTTGAGCGGGACCATCCGGTCCACGTACTCCTGGGGCGTGCCGAGGCCGTAGATGCAGGAGACGGAGGCGACCACGATGACGTCCCTGCGGGTGAGCAGGGAGTTCGTCGCGGAGTGGCGGAGCCGCTCCACCTCCTCGTTGATGGAGGAGTCCTTCTCGATGTACGTGTCCGACTGGGGGACGTACGCCTCGGGCTGGTAGTAGTCGTAGTACGAGACGAAGTACTCGACCGCGTTGTTCGGCAGGAGTTCGCGGAACTCGTTCGCCAGCTGGGCGGCCAGGGTCTTGTTCGGCGCCATCACCAGGGTGGGGCGCTGGAGCTTCTCGATCATCCACGCGGTGGTGGCCGACTTGCCGGTGCCGGTGGCGCCGAGGAGCACGACGTCCTTCTCGCCCGCGCGGATGCGCCGCTCGAGCTCGGCGATGGCCGTCGGCTGGTCGCCGCTGGGCTGGTAGGAGCTGACGACCTCGAAAGGCGCCACCGAACGTTCGATCTTGGAAACGGGCCGCATGCAACCACCGTACGACCCGGCACTGACACTCGGGCGGTGATCGGCTCACCGCCCCCTCCCGAGGTGTCCCGAAGGCGTCCCGTCACCAGTCCTGGGAGCGGTGGCCGCCGCGGGGGACGCTCCTGCGGGCGGCGCGGCCGGCGGGGCGGGCCGTCCAGTTGGCGGGCTCGCCGTAGGACGGCACGTGGCGCGGTGCGGGGACGCCGGGGCGGTGCACGCTCCGGGCGGCGGGCCGCTGCCAGTCCGGGTCGCCCATCACGAGCAGCGGGTCGAACATGACGACCACGGCGGCGAGGATGAGGAAGACCGCGGGGCCGATCAGCATCGGCAGGAGGAGCGAGGTCGCGGTGTCTCCGGTGCCGGCGGGCGCCTGGGCGCCCTGGAGGTGGACGCTGACGGCCGCCATGGCGGTGTAGTGCATACCACTGACGGCTCCGCCCATCACCAGGCTCGCACCGAGACTGGCCAGAAATCCATGCACGGAAACGGCCGCCCAGAGGGCCGCCGTGGCGGCCACGACGGCGATGACCACGGACAGGGCGACGGTGAGCGTGTCGTACTCGATGCGGCCGTGGAGGCGCATGCCGGCCATGCCGAGGTAGTGCATCGTGGCGACGCCGAGACCGGTGATCGTGCCGCCGGTGACCAGGGTGAGGGCGGTCGCCCCGCGGTACCCGACGATGAAGATCCCGATGCCGACCATGAGGACGGCGACGCCCAGGCTGGCGAAGGTGATGGGGCGGTCGTAGTTGATGGGCGCCTGCTGGACCGAGAAGCCCATCATGGCGATGAAGTGCATGGTCCAGATGCCGGTGCCTATGGAGGTGGCGCCGAGGGCGAGCCATCCGGCCTTGAAGCTGTCACGGTGGCGGAGCGACCTGGTGGTGCACCTCAGACCGAGGGCGCCGCCGAGGCAGGCCATGATGAAGGCCGCCACCGGAGTGACGAGGCCGTAGCTGAATCCGTCGACCGTGCCCTGCATGAGCGTGTGTCCTCCACCCCTGGTGCCACGTCGTCCGAAAACAGTCGGTACCGCTGGGTAGTACTACCGGGGCGAGATTATGGCGCGCCGGAAGCCTCACGACCACGTGACCGGGGAATTTCTGCTCGTGAGACCGGAGCGAGACCGGTCCGTGATCTGGGCGGCGGCTCGGCGCCCTCCTCGTGACCGGGCGGAGCCTGTTCCGGTCGGGCTGTCAGTGGCGGGTCGTACCGTGGGCGGCATGGACATCGAAGCGGAGCCGACGGGCGGAGAGCCGGCCGTCGCGGTGGAGTGGTCGGTCGTGGAGAGCGACATCGGTCCGCTCTTCCTCGCCGCGACCGGGCGGGGTCTGGTGCGGGTCGAGTTCCACGCCGACGCGGCGCGGCGGGTGCAGATGCTGGAGCGCTTGGCCGGCCGGTTCGGGGCGGAGCCGGTGGAGTGCGCCTCGGGGCTGCTCGCCGAGCCGATACGCCGGCTCGACGCGTACTTCGCGGGCGACCCGCGCGCGTTCGACCTGCCGCTGGACTGGAGCCTGACGACCGGCTTCAACCGGCAGGTGCTGCGCGAGCTGGCGACCGGCGTCCCGTACGGCACGGTCGTGGGGTACGGGGAGCTGGCGCGGCGCGTGGGGCAGCCCGGCGCGGCGCAGGCGGTCGGAGCGGCGATGGGCGCCAATCCGCTGCCGGTGGTGGTGCCGTGCCATCGGGTGGTGGAGAGCGACGGCGGGCTCGGGGGGTTCGGGGGCGGGCTGGAGACCAAGCGGCAGCTGCTGGCGCTTGAGGGTGTGCTGCCCGCGCCGCTGTTCTGACGCGTGCTCCGGACGGAGCCCGAGGGGAGCGGGCCGGGGCCTGTGTCGTGGAGAGGCTCCGGAGCCCGAGGGGAGCGGGCCAGGTGGCCTGTCCCATGGGCAGGCTCTGGGGGGCGTTCCCATCGGGTGGGACGGCTGGCACACTCACGTAAGTGACCAACACCCCCGACGCCCCTGACGTCACCCTGCCCGACGAGATATCCGCTCCCGTCACCGCCGCCGAGCTGCCCGCGCTGCGGCGGCGGATTCAGGCCGTCCTCATCGCCACCCAGATCCTCGGCGGACTCGGCATCGCCATCGGCGTCGCGCTCGCCGCCGTCCTGGCCAAGGACGTCAGCGGCACGGAGGCGCTGTCCGGCCTCGCCTCCACGGCGACGGTGGCCGGTCCCGCGCTGCTCGCCATGCCGCTGGCCGCCCTGATGGCCTCGCGAGGCCGCCGGGCGGGGCTGGTCCTGGCGTATCTGCTCGGGGCGCTGGGTGCCGTCGTGGTGGTGATCGGCGCGGCCGTCGAGAGCTTCCCGCTGCTCCTCGTCGGACTCGTCGGCTTCGGCGCCGGCTCCTCGGCCAACCTGGCGGCCCGCTTCGCCGCCGCCGACCTCGCCGAGCCCGACCGCAGGGCCCGGGCCATCTCCACCGTGGTGTGGGCGACCACGATCGGCGCGGTGCTCGGACCGAACATCGCCGCTCCCGCCGGTGAGAGCGTGTCCGGCCTGGGCATCCCGGCGACGGCGGGCCCCTTCGTCTGGGCCGCGGGCGTCTTCGTCGTCTCGGCGGCCGTGGTCGCCCTCCTCCTGCGCCCGGACCCCCTCCTCACCGCCCGCGCGCTCGCCGACTCCGGGACGGGCGAGCAGCCGGAGGGCCGCTCCCTGCGCGCCGGGATGCGGGCCGTACGGGAGTCGTCGCGGGCCCGGCTCGCCCTCGTCACCGTCGCCGCCTCGCACACCGCGATGGTCTCGATCATGTCGATGACCCCGGTGGCGCTGACCCACCACGGCGCGGGCATCCAGCTGATCGGTCTCGTGATCAGCGGTCACATCGCGGGCATGTACGCCTTCTCGCCCCTGATGGGCTGGCTGTCCGACCGGCTGGGCCGCCTTGCGGTGATCGGGCTCGCCGTCGGGCTCATCGCCGTGGCGGCGCTCATCGCGGGCACGGCCGGACCGAGCCACGGCCAGACGGCCCTGGGCCTCTTCGTCCTCGGTCTCGGCTGGTCCGCCGGGCTGGTGTCCGGTTCCGCGCTGCTCACCGACTCGGTGCCGCAGGCCGCGCGTGCCGCCGTCCAGGGCCTCTCCGACTTCGTCATGAACACGGCCGCCGGAGTCGGCGGACTCGCGGCGGGCCTGATCGTCTCGCAGGCGGGTTACGGGCCGCTCAACGCGATCGCCGCCTGCCTGCTGCTGCCGATGGCGGCGCTCGCGGTCCGCGGCGCCCTCCGGAAGGCCTGACCCGGCGGGCCCGGCGGACCGGGCGGGCGTCGCCCTCAGCGCGGCACCGCCGGGGAGGTCGCCCCGGGCGCCAGCCGACGCGGTGCCCCCGTCCCGTCGGCCGGTACGGACCAGACCGCTCCCCCGTATCCGTACGCGAGGGTCTCCGGGTCCGTCCACAGGGCCTGGTCGTCGATGCCGCGCCGCTCGGCGACGGCGTGCTCGCGCCCGGAGCGCAGGTCGTACACGTACAGCCGCCACGGCTCGCGCGGGCCTTCGGAGACGCGCTTCTTGAAGGCGACGCGGGTCCCGTCCGGGGAGAGCGACGGGCATTCGACGTTCTCCCGCAGCGCCCGGGCGGACCAGTTCCTCATGTCGCCCTCGACGAGGTGGGTGCGCCCGTCCGTCGAGACGGTGGCGTAGAAGCGGTTGTCGTCGGCGGCGAAGGAGACGCCCCAGTAGTTGACGTCGGGGGCGTGGTACCGGCGTCCGCCGAGGGTGAGCGGGATCTGCTCGATGTTCTTCACCAGGTAGCCGGTGCGCAGATCGAGGATGGACGTGCGGGTGGAGAAGGACGAGCGCGCGTAGGAGTCGCCCGTCGCGAACATCGTCCAGGCGAGCATCTGCCCGGAGGCGGAGACCCGGGCGCGGCTGGGGATGCCCGGCAGCGCGATGCGGCGCACCTCGCGCAGCCGGCGGTCGAGCACCAGGACGTACGAGCGGGCCGGGACGCCCGGCCGGCGCACGAGGCAGAGGACGGTGGGGCCGGCCGCGTGGAACCGGTCGCAGGCGGGTCCGCCCGCCACCCGGCCGCCGGGCGCGGACGGGTCCACGCGCGCGACGCGCCCGGTCGCGGTGTCCCGGACGTGGAGCGTGCCGGGGCGGCCCCCGTCGAGGGTGAAGCCGGCCACCGAGGACCCGACGGCCCCGGTCTGCCGCCCCGAGGCCGCCCGGAGGGTGTAGGCGGTGGCGCCGCCGCCGAGCAGGAGGAGGGCGAGGACGAGGATCCACACGCGCGCGGGGCGGGACAGGCGGACATCGGTCACGGCGGGCATGGGTCAGTCCTCTCGGAGGGTCGTGGACGAGGCAGGGAGCAGGAGCCGGTCGGCGGGCAGGGGGCTCTCGGCGGGCAGGACGCGGGTGGCGCAGCACAGGGCAGCGGCGAGGGCCAGAAGCGCGGCCACGAGTGCCGCCTGCGGACCGCTCGCCGTCCAGACGGCACCGAACGCGACGGCGGCGCCGAGCCGGGCCAGCGCCTGCGCGGTCTGGACGAGCGCGAGGCCGCCCGCCTGACGCCCCTCGGCGAGGAAGGGCCCGGTCAGGGCCATCAGGACGCCGTCGGTGGCCGCGTAGAAGGTGCCGATCAGCACGAGGACGCCCCCGAGGAGGAGGGCGTCCGGTACGGGGGCGAGGAGCAGGCCGTACGCGAGGAGCAGCGCCCCGTGCCCGTACAGGAGCGGCCGGCGGCGCCCGACGCGGTCGGCGAGGCGGCCCGCCGGGACGGCGAGCAGCAGATAGACGCCGGCGGCGCCCAGCGGCAGGAACGGGAACCAGGTGGCGTCGAGTTCGAGCCGTCGCTGGAGCAGCAGGTACAGGAAGGCGTCGCCGACGGTTGCGGCGCCGAGCACGGCGGCGCAGAGGAGGATCCGCCGGTACGCGGGCGAGCGCAGCGCGGCGAAGACCCCGCCACGCGCGCGTGGCGCGGCATCGGCGGCATCGACCTCGGCGGCGGCCCGGAGGCCCGGCGCCTTCGACGACGGCCCCGGCCCCGCCACACGTCGCCGCCCCTCCGCACGTCGCCGCCCCGGGACCAGCAGCACCCACAGCAGGACGCCGAAGACCCCGACGCAGAAGCTGACGGCGAAGACCGCCTCGTACGCCTCGGCCGTGGCCCACAGCAGGGCGAAGGCGGCCAGCGGACCGAGGAGGGCCCCGGTGGTGTCCATGGCCCGGTGGGTGCCGAAGGCGCGGCCCAGCTCCTCGGGCGGGCTGTGCAGGGTGATGAGCGCGTCGCGCGGAGCCGTGCGGACGCCCTTGCCGAGCCGGTCGGCGGCGAGCGCGGCGGCGATCCCGCCGGCCGAGCCGCCCGCGAGGAGGAGGCCCAGCCGGGAGCAGGCCGAGAGGGCGTAGCCGAGCCCCGCGACCTGCTTGTGGCGGCCTCCGCGGTCGGCGGTGGCGCCGCCGAGGATCCGGACGAGCGCGGTGGCGCCGGTGGAGACCCCGTCGAGCAGTCCGAACTGGAGCGGGGAGAGGCCGAGTCCGACGACGAGGTAGAGCGGCAGCACGGCGGTCACCATCTCCGAGGAGACGTCGGTGACCAGGCTGACCGCGCCGAGCGCGAGGACGGTGCCGGGGACGCGCCGCCTGCCCCGCGAGGGGGCGGGCGGCGCGCCGCGGCGACCGGTGGTCGCGAGGTACATCAGTGGCAGGTGTAGGTCGGGCCGGAGTCCTTGACCTGGTCGTCGGTGCCGACGTACTGCCAGGTGTAGGTGGTGTCGGTGAGGTCCAGTTTCAGCACCCCGTACGGGCCGCTGATCCGCTTCTGGCTGTTCGGCTGGACCGTCTCGATGGCGTAGGGCTCGGCGCCGCCCATGCCGCCGACGATCTCGACGATGCCGTCGGCGGTGGCGCGCCCGTTCGGGTCCTGCGGGGCGAACCGCTCGTAGTGGTGGTCGTGTCCGTTGAGCACGAGGTCGGCCTTGGCGCCGTACAGGATCTGCCAGACCGGCCGGGAGACGGGGTCGTTGCCGTGGCCGCCGGAGGAGTACAGGGGGTGGTGGAAGTAGGCGGCGAGGCAGCCCTTGGTGTTCCGCGCGAGGTCGTCCTTGAGCCACTGGATCTGCGCGGGGTCGTCGAAGGAGTTGGAGTCGAGGGCGACGAAGTGCCAGTTGCCCTGGTCGTAGCTGTAGTAGGGCTTGCCCTGGGGGTAGGCGATGGCGCCGAAGTACGCCTTGTAGCCGGCGAGGGAGCCGGCCGGGTCGTAGGTCTCGTGGTTGCCGGGCACCGGCCGGGTCTTCGCCTTGAAGACGCCCCACGTCTTGTCGTAGTAGGCCCGGAAGTCGGAGATCAGGGCGTCGTCGTACTGGTTGTCACCCATCGTCAGGTAGAAGGACGGGGCGATCCGCTGCGCCAGGGCCGCCGTCTTGGGGTGGGCGCAGGAGCTGCTGGAGGCCGTGCACTGGGCGGCGATGTCCCCGGCCGCGACGACGGTGAAGGCGCCGGTGGGCGGGGTCGTGGTGCCGGTCGTGCCGTACACCTCCACGGCGAAGAGGGAGTAGCCGTACGAGGTGCCGCGCGCGGTCCCGTAGACACGCAGGTGACGGCCCTTGCCGGTGAGTCCGGTCCAGTCGTCCGTGGCGCCGTTCCCGGCGGTCTCGGTGGCGAGGCGGGTCCAGGTGGTGCCGTCCTCGGAGATCTCGACGCGGTAGGCCTTGGCGTAGGCGGCCTCCCAGACGAGGCGGACGCGGGAGACGGTGGCCGAGGAGCCGAGGTCGACCCGGATCCACTGGGGGTCGGAGCCCTCGGCGCTGGCCCAGCGGGTGGTGGAGACGCCGTCGAAGGCCTTCTCCGGGCCGAACGTGCCGTCCTCGACGGAGGAGGCGGTGGCCGGCCGGCCCTGGGAGATCAGGGAGTCGGCGGCGGCGCCGGCCCGGTCCGGGTGGGCGAGGAGGAGTCCGCCGACGAGCAGCAGGACGGCGGTGAGGACGAGGGTCAGACGGGTGGTGGTGAGGGGGGTGGTGGGGCTGGTGGTGGGGGTGCTGCGCGGTGGTGTGGAGGCGTACAGGCGCATACCTGGGCTCCCTGGCCTGAGGGGTCGGCGAGAGCTGGACACCGGTGCGGAGCACGCCGGCCCGGCCGCGTGGCGATTCGGGCGCCACGCGGCGGGGCGGTGCTCGGCGGCCGGGTCAGAGCTCTCGCTGAGCGCGTCACGCCCGGGGGGACGGGCGCCGCGCCAAGCCGCTGGCCGGGATGCTAGCCGATAGGAAGGTTTCCTACCAGACCCTCAACTCCCCACGGCTCCCGCCGATTTCGGAGCCGGTGAGAGCGAGCCTCAGAAACCTCAGAGGCTTCAGAGACTGATGTGGTACGCCTTGCGCAGGGTCTCGTGCACGGTCCAGGTCGTCCGGTCGCCCTCGCGCAGCACGCAGGCGTCGCCGGGGCCGATCTCCAGCGTCTCCCCGCCCTCGACGGCGACGGTCGCGCGTCCGCTGACCACCACGAAGAGCTCATTGGCCTCGGTGTCGGTGACGACGCCGGGGGTGATCTGCCAGATGCCGCGCACCTGCTTGCCGTCGGCGGACTCCCACAGCACCTTGCCCGTCACCTCGGGCGTGCCGGAGACGATCTGGGCGGGGTCGAGGGGGTCGGCCTCAAGCTCCGCGTCGGGGATGTGCACGGCGAAGGAAGGCACGTCATGTGTCGTCATGGGCGGTGACTGTAGCGGGGGTCCGGAGCGGCCCGAGGACCGGGATCGGGTGGAATAGATCACTCCGCTTCGGCCCCTACCAGGCGACTTACCCGAATACGGCGACGGCGACGGATTCCGCACCACGCTCCCGGCAAGGCGCGCCGGGGCCCGCGACGGCGCTCCGCCGCAGGAGCGGATCCGCCGTCACGGATTCCGCAGCCGCACCCGGGGCCGCACACCGTGTGGCAGGAGCTCGCCACCGAGGTTTGCGGGGCCCGTGGTCGCGCCAGGAATGGGACATGTCCACACAGGTGTCCGAAGAGGTACGGGAGGCGCTCCACGAGGGCCGTCCCGTCGTCGCGCTGGAATCGACGATCATCGCCCACGGTCTGCCCCGCCCGCGCAACCTCGCCGTGGCCCTGGAGCTGGAGGAGCTCGTACGGGCCGGGGGCGCCGTCCCCGCCACCGTCGCCGTGATCGACGGCACCGCCCGGGTGGGCCTGGACCGGACGGCCCTGACCCGGATCGCCGAGGACCCGTCGGTGCGGAAGCTGGGCCACCGCGATCTGGCCCCGGCCCTGGCGGCCGGGGTGACGGGCGCGACGACGGTCTCGGCGACGGCGTGGCTCGCGGACGCGGCGGGCCTGCGGGTGTTCGCGACCGGCGGCCTCGGCGGTGTGCACCGCGGCTGGAGCGAGACCCAGGACGAATCGGCCGACCTGCGGCTGCTCGCCGGGGTCGGGATCACGGTGGTGTGCGCGGGGGTGAAGTCGATCCTCGACGTGCCGGCGACGCTGCAGCGTCTGGAGACCCTGGGGGTGACGGTCGTCGGGTACGGCACGGAGCACTTCCCCGGGTTCTACCTGTCCTCCTCGGGCGAGCCCGTCGACTGGACCCTGCGGACCCCGGAGGAGGTGGCGGCGGTCATACGGGCCCAGGACGCGCTCGGCGGGCCGCGTGCGGCGCTCGTCGTGGCCAACCCGGTGCCGGAGACGGAGCAGTTGGACCCGGCCCTCCACGACCGGGTCCTCGCGCAGGGCCTGGCGGCGGCGAAGGAGAAGGCGATCACGGGGCAGGCGGTGACGCCGTTCCTGCTCGACTACCTGACGGTGCACACGGAAGGGGCGTCCCTGGAGGCGAACCTCGCGGCGGTACGGGGCAACGTGCGGCTCGCGGCCCGGATCGCGACGGCGTACGGCGCGGGGGCGCCGGACAAGGGGGCGGGCGGCACAGGGGCGAGCGGCACGGGGGCGGGCGACCTCGACGCGGCCGGCACGGAAGCGGCCGGCGCGGGCGGCCGGTGAGGCGGCGGGGGCGCGGCGCGCTGCTGGTCGTCGGGGACGTGGTGACGGACGTCGTCGCCCGGCACCGGACGCCCCTCGCGCCCGCGACGGACACGGCGGCGGAGATCCGTACCCTCCCGGGCGGCGCCGGGGCCAACGCGGCCTGCTGGGCGGTCCGCTCCGGATGCGGGGAGGTACGGCTGCTCGGCCGGGTCGGGACGGACGCGGCGGACTGGCACGAGCGCGCACTGCGACGGGCGGGGGTGCACCCACTCCTCGTCGCGGACGCGGAGGCGGCGACGGCCACCGTGATCGCGCTCGTCGACGCCTCGGCCGAGCGGACCTTCCTCACCGACAGCGGCGCCGCGCTGCGCCTCTCCCCCGCCGACTGGACCGCCGGCCTGCTCGACGGCGTGGCCGCGCTGCACCTGTCCGGCTATCTGTTCTTCGCCCCGACGAGCCGCGAGACGGCCCGGCGGGCGCTGCGGGACGCGCGGGAGGCAGGCGTTCCGGTGAGTGTGGACCCGGCCTCCGCGGGCTTCCTCGCGGAGCTGGGGGTGGACCGGTTCCTGGCGGCGACGGCGGGCGCCGACGTGCTGCTGCCCAACGCCGACGAGGCCCGGCTCCTGGCCGGGGGCCGTGAACCGGAGGCGGCGGCCGCGGAGCTGAGCCGGCACCATCCACTGGTCGTGGTCACCCTCGGAGCGGCGGGCGCGCTGGTCGCCGAGGACGGCGCGGTCACGGCGCGGGTGGCCGCGCCCCCGGTGCCGCCGGAGCGACGCGTGGACTCGACGGGCGCGGGCGACGCGTTCACCGGGGCCTTCCTGGCGGCCCGGCTCGCGGGCGCGGACGCGGTGAAGGCCGCGGAGGCGGGGTGCCGCGCGGGCGCGGAGGCGGTCACCGTCGTGGGAGGCAGACCCCCGGGTCCCGCCCCCGAAACGGCCCCCTAGGGCCTGTCCGGCGGATCAGGCCCCGCGACCCCGGCCATGATCCGCCGGGCAGCCCCTAACTCTCCACGCCACCCAGCCCGGTCCAGGCCGGGTGGCGTGGGTCGTCGGCGCGGACGACGGCGTCGGCGGTCGTGGCGGGGCCGACCTCCGTCTCGTACCGGGCGAAGGCGGGCAGCGTCCAGGATTCCTCGGTGCGCCGGGCGAGGGCGGCGGCCGAGAGCCGCAGGTGCACGGTGAGGTCGAAGGGGAACCAGTGGCCGAGGAGGAACGGCCCGTGGAGCAGGAGCACCCCGCCGGGCGGCAGTGTCACGTACGGGCTGCGGGTCGCCCGGTCCGTGGCCGGGTCCCACAGGTCGGGCAGCACGCGTCCGGTGCCGCCGGGTTCCAGCGGGGCGAAGACCTCGCGCCACAGGGCCCCGATGTCGGTCCACCCGTCGTAGTACGCGTCGGGGTCCCGCTTCCCGTACTCGTACCGGAGCGAAGCCGGGCGCAGGAAGCCGCCGGTCCCGGCCACGTGGACGGCTCGCCCGCGCGCCCGGAGCGCCTCGGCGAGGAGCCCGGCGAGCTCGTCGCCGGGTGCGGCGGGCGGCCCGTCGATGCCGACCTTGAGCCATGGCCCGCCGTCGCCGGGCGTGGCCGCGTCAAGGTGCCCGGCGAGCGTGCCGGCCAGCCGTTCCCAGGTGATCGCCTCGTATCGCATCCCACTCATCCTGCCCGCCGCTTCCCTCGTCCCGGCGCGTTGCCCCCGCCCCGGCTTGACCTTGTCACTGGCGTCACTGTTCGACCATCGGATTCATGGACACCATCACACCCACCAGGGTCGTCGTCGTCACCGGCGCGGGCACCGGCATCGGCCGGGCCACCGCGCGCGCCTTCGCCGGGCAGGGGGCGACGGTCGTCGCCGTCGGCCGCAGGAAGGAGCCGCTGTGCGAGGCCGCCGAGGGGCACCCCGGGATCCGCCCGTTCGTCGCGGACGTGACGGCGGAGGGGGCCGCCGAGGAGATCGTCGAAGCGGCGGTGACCGCGCACGGCCGACTCGACGTCCTCGTCAACAACGCCGGGATCTCCCTCGGCGGCCCGCTCGGCACGCTCGACCGCTCGGTGATCACCCCGCTCCTGGAGACCAACCTCGTCGCCCCGGTCCTCCTCACCCAGGCCGCCGTCCCCGCGCTCAAGGACTCCCGGGGCGTGGTCGTGAACGTGTCGACGGCGATCGGGCAGCGCGGCTGGCCGGCCAACTCCGTGTATCCGGCGACGAAGAGCGCCCTGGAGACCCTGACCCGCTGCTGGGCGCTGGAGCTCGCGCCCGCCGGCGTCCGCGTGGTGGCCGTCGCGCCGGGCGCGATCGAGACCCCGATCGCCGAGCACATGGGCCTCTCCCCCGAGCGTTTGGCGTCGCTGCGGGCGTGGCAGCTCGCCCACACCCCGCTGGGCCGCATCGGCAGGCCCGAGGAGGTCGCCCGGGCGATCACCCTGCTCGCCGCGCCCGACGCCGGCTTCCTGACCGGCACGGTCCTGCCCGTCGACGGGGGCGCGCTGGTCACGTGATACGACTGCGCGAGGAGGTGGCGTCCTTGCGCATCGGTGAACTGGCCCGGCGGACAGGGGTGTCGCCCCGCGCGCTGCGCCACTACGAGCAGGCGGGGCTGATCACCTCGGCCCGTGCGGACAACGGGTACCGGGCGTACGGGGAAGGGGCCGTCGCGCGCGTGTCGAACATCCGTTACCTGCTGGACGCCGGGCTCACGCTGGACGACGTGTCGGCGTTCCGCTCGTGCCTCGACGGGGACGTCGCGTCGGCCCCGCCGTCCGCCCGGGGGCTGGAGATCGCCCGCGAGCGGCTGGCCGTCATCGACGCGCGGATCGCTGCGCAGACGGCGGCCCGGGACCGGCTCGCGGCGTCCCTGGCGGGCGCTCAGCCCTGGGCGCAGGCGGGAGCCGGCTCGTCGACCGAGAGCGGCGCCCCCTTCGGCAGCAGGTAGGTCACGTACAGGACGACCGGCTCGGTGCCGAGGTTGCGGCCGATGTGGACGTGCTTCCCGCCCGAGGGCTCGATGAACGCCCGGCCCGTCGGGGTCACTTCGACCGAGCAGTCGTCGAGGGTGCGGGTGAGCGTGCCGGCCTGGACGACGGCGACGAGCTGTCCGGGGTGGTGGTGCCAGCCCGTGGAGCCGCCGGGGGCGAGGGTGATGGTGCGGACGACCACGTCGGTGTCGCCCTTGGGGGGCGTGATCTTCAGCTTGCCGTCCGAGGTGCCCTTGGCGAGCACGGTTCCGGTGACGCCGCTGCCGGGCGTGGCCAGCGCGGCGGACGGTACGACCGCCACCGCGGCCACCGCGCCCGCGACGAGGAGGGTTCTGCGCAGGCGCGCGCCGCGCCCCGCCTCACGTATCTCTTGCCCCAGCCCCATGACGATTCCTCTCCGAGTCCGTGGAGCGGCCGTCCGTTCGACGGCCGCCGAAACGGCCACACGCTATCCGGAAGCGCTGGGTCTCGGACAGGGATTTGATCAAGGAACGCGGGTGGGCCGTTCGAGGGCGGCGCGCCCCGACTCGATCGCCCCGGCGAGCGTCAACTCCCCTTCCGCGAGGGCCCGGCAGGTCGCCGCGTCGGTCCGCAGCCAGGCGTCGGGACCACCACCCGCCGCACCGCCCGCACCGCCGCCTTCGTACACCCCGTCCCCGTACTGCACACCGCCGTCGCCGTCGATCCGTACGTGGAACTCCCCCTCGTCCAGGGTCACCTGGACGACTCCCGCACCCAGCTCCGCGAGCGGGCCGAGGAGCGGGATCGCGTACCAGTGCGCGCGGACGGCGTCGGTCGGCCGCGGTTCGCCCAGGTCGGGCGCTCCCCACGCGGCGAGCGAGCGCAGGACGGGCAGCAGGTCCCGGCCGCGCGGGGTGAGTTCGTAGACGGAGGCCGAGGCGGGCGGGGGCAGTCGGCGGCGGGTGACGAGTCCGGTGCTCTCCATGTCCTTGAGGCGGCCGGCGAGCATGTCCGTGCTGACGCCGGGCAGGTCGGCGTGGAGGTCGGTGTAGCGGCGCGGCCCGGCGAGGAGTTCGCGGACGACGAGCAGGGTCCAGCGGTCGCCGACGAGGTCGAGGGCGCGCGCTGCGGCGCAGTGCTGGTCGTAGCTGCGGCGGCGTGGCTGACGTGGCATGCGACGCAGTCTAGACATGTTGTTGGACTTTCCAAGCTCGAACTTGGTAAAACCAAGCATCACTGATTCCGGGGACCTGGGGAGGTCGGACATGGAGTTCCGGCAGTCGAGCAAGCTGAGCGAGGTCTGCTACGAGATCCGCGGCCCGGTGATCGAGCACGCCAACGCGCTGGAGGAGGCGGGCCACAGCGTCCTGCGCCTCAACACCGGAAACCCGGCGCTCTTCGGGTTCGAGGCACCCGAGGAGATCGTCCAGGACATGATCCGGATGCTCCCGAAGGCCCATGGCTACACGGACTCGCGCGGCATCCTCTCGGCCCGCCGCGCCGTCGCCCAGCGCTACCAGGCCATGGGCCTGCCCGAGGTCGACGTCGACGACGTCTTCCTGGGCAACGGCGTGTCGGAGCTGGTCTCCATGGCCGTCCAGGCGCTCCTGGAGGACGGCGACCAAGTCCTGATCCCCGCCCCCGACTTCCCCCTCTGGACGGCGGTCACCACCCTCGCGGGCGGCAAGGCGGTGCACTACCTCTGCGACGAGTCGGCCGACTGGTACCCGGACCTCGACGACATGGCGTCGAAGATCACCGACCGGACCCGGGCCGTCGTCATCATCAACCCCAACAACCCCACCGGGGCGGTCTACCCGAAGGAGATCGTCGAGGGCATCCTCGATCTCGCCCGCCGCCACGGCCTGATGGTCTTCGCCGACGAGATCTACGACCAGATCGTCTACGACGAGGCCGTCCACTACCCCGCCGCCTCCCTCGCCCAGGACCTGGTCGTCCTCACCTTCGGCGGACTCTCCAAGACGTACCGGGTGGCGGGCTTCCGCTCCGGCTGGCTGGTCGTCAGCGGGCCGAAGCAGCAGGCCAGGAACTACCTGGAGGGCCTCACCATGCTGGCCTCCATGCGGCTCTGCCCCAACGCCCCCGCCCAGTACGCCATCCAGGCCGCGCTCGGCGGCCGGCAGTCGATCCACGAGCTCACCGCCCCCGGCGGGCGGCTCCTCGAACAGCGCGACCGGGCCTGGGAGAAGCTCAACGAGATCCCCGGCGTCTCCTGCGTGAAGCCCAAGGGTGCGCTGTACGCCTTCCCGCGCCTCGACCCCGCCGTGCACAAGATCCACGACGACGAGAAGTTCGTCCTCGACCTGCTCCTGCGGGAGAAGATCCAGGTCGTCCAGGGCACGGGCTTCAACTGGCCGCGCCCGGACCACTTCCGCATCCTGACCCTGCCGTACGCCGACGACCTCGACGCCGCCATCAGCCGCATCGGCCGCTTCCTGAGCAGCTACCGGCAGTGACGTCCCGCCCCCTCGGCTGTCATGATCTACGGGTCCGAACGCCGAGGGGATGGGGAGGGCGGCGGGTCATGGATGCGGCGCTGATAGCCGTGGCGGGAACCCTGTTGGGTGCCGTCTTCACACACTGGTTCCAGGGGCGGGCCACCGAGCGCACGGCCGCGCTCGCCCGCACCGAACAGCTCCGCCAGGAACGGATCGCCACCTACAGCGCCTTCGCCGGCGCGGTCGTCGACTACCGGCACAGCCAGAACGACCGCTGGTTCCGGGCTCTCCAGCACCCCGGCTCGGAGGCGGCCGAGGAGTCCCGCCACGCCTCCTACCGGCAGCGCACCGCCGCCCGACAGGCCCTCTTCCGCGTCCAGTTGGTGTGCGACGACCCGGAGGTCCGCCAGTTGGCCGAGGCGGCCTTCGTGGACTCCCATTGCATGCACGAGGCGGTCGACGAGGCGGACCGGGCCCGCCGCTCGGAGCAGGCGAAGGAAGCGCTCGCCACGTTCATCGCCGCAGCCGCGCCCGGCGTCCGCTGAGGAACGACCCGAGGGAGGACCGGCCATGGACCTCGTCGCACCCGTCGTCGTCGAACCGCTCAAGCGTCGCCGCTGCTCGGAGTGCCACCAGGGGCCGCTGGAGCGGATGATCGTCGAGTTCAACGCGCCGGTCTGCCTGGACTGCGCCGATCTCGGACACCTGGTGTTCCTGCGCCGGGGCGACACGGCGCTCACCCGGCGCGCCCGGGAGGGCAGCGCCCTCTGGGCCGTGGTCGTCCGGCACAACCGGCGCCGTACGCGGTACGAGCGTCAGGGCCTGCTCGTCGAAGAGGCGGCCCTGGCACGGGCGGAGGCGGCCTGCCTGGCGGACGCGGAGGCGCGGGCCAGGCGGCGGGCCCGGGACGCGGCGCGGCGCGCGACGCTCGACGCCGAGGTCACGGCGACGCTGCGGGCCGAGATCCTCCGCCTCTTCCCGTCCTGTCCGGACGACCGGGCCACGGAGATCTCCGAGCACGCGTCGGCGAAGGGCAGCGGGCGCGTGGGGCGCACGGCCGCGGGCCGGTCGCTCGACCGGGGCGCCGTCACCGCCGCCGTACGCGCCTCCGTACGGCATGTCGACACCCCGTACGACACCCTGCTGATGCAGGGGGTCCCCCGGCACCAGGCCCGGACGAGGGTCGCCCCCGCCATCGAGACGGTGCTCCGGGCCTGGCGGGACGGCGCCGAGGAACGGCGCGTCCGGTAGACGCGGCTGACGGCTCGGGGGTCAGCCGCGTCGGTCGGGGCGCGAAGGCCGACGGCCCTCGGGTCCGGTCCCCGACGGGAGGGAGGAGACCGTCAGGCCTGGTCTCCGGCACGGCGGGCGCGGCGGTACATCAGGGCGCCGCCGAGCAGCAGCGCGGCGCTCCCCGCGGCGGCGTAGCCGACGGTGTCCGAACCCGTGGAGGCCAGCGCGACCGACTCGGACTCGCCCTGCGGCGCGTGGGCCGAGGCGGGTACGGGCGCGGGGGCGGGCTTCACGGTCTCCTCGGCACGCGGACCCGGCACGTTCTTGACGGGCGTCTGCGGACGCGGCGTCGGCTTCTCGATCGGCTGCGCGGGCTTGGCGGGGCCGTTGACCCCGGTGTTGCCGACGGCCGGGTTGCCGATGCCGACGACGTTGACCGAGTTCCCGACGACGTTCACGGGGAGGTCGATCGGCAGCTGGATGCCGTTGCCGGAGAGGATGCCGGGGGAACCCTGGGTGTGCGTCTCGGCCGAGGCGCCGCCGCCGTTGGAGGAACCGCCGTCGGAGGAGCCGCCCCCGTGGGAGCCGCCCTGCTCGCCGCCCCGCGGGGTGCCGGGCAGGTCCTTGTGCGACCGGCCGCCGCCGTCCTCCTCGCCGTAGCCGCCGGGCTCGGGCGCGGCCGACTTGTTGGCACAGCTGTTGCCGGCCGCCGGGTTGAGCAGCCCGATGACGTTGACCGTGTTGCCACAGACGTTGACCGGCACGTGGACGGGCAGCTGGACCGTATTGCCGGAGATCACTCCCGGCGAACCGACCGCGGCGCCCTGGGCATCGGCGTCGGCGTGCGCGGCGCCCGCCGAGAGCGCGAGCGCCCCACCCGTGACCATCAGTGTGGCCAGACCACTTCGGCGAATCTGCCTCATGGCTTCCTGCCTTCCGGAGGTGTACACGGGCAAGTGCCCGTACCGGAATCAACGCGACAAACGTGCGTGCCGGATCCGGCCGTTGGCGTGATTCACTCCTTCGAGTGGGGTGCCGTTCGAGTGTCGGTCCGCCGTCCCCTCACCCGCCCAGCAGATCGGTGAGGGCACCGACCGGGTCCTGATCGGGTTCGCCGCGCGGCCACCAGTCCTCGCGTCCCCCGTCCGACTCGTAGCCGTACCAGAGGCCGTCCCGGCCCAGCCGGAGCTGGAGGGACTCCGTCGAGAGCCGGTTGCGCCAGGGCCGGAAGGCCGGGAAGTCGGCGGCGAGCAGCGCGGGCCTGGCCCGGTCGAACAGACCCGCCGGCGGGTCCCAGGGCTCCTCCAGGACGGCGAGTCCGGCGGCGCCGCCCTGCCGCCAGGCGGCGACGGCCCGGGCGAGGTCCGTGGGCGTGCGGTCCAGCGCGTAGGCCAGGTCGCGGTAGAGCGCGCGGGTCGAGGCGGTGAGTCCCGAACCGGGGTGCGCGGCGGCCAGCCGGACCGCGTCCTGCCAGGGGGTGAGCGCGGCGACCGGGTCGTGTCCGGTGGCGAGGAAGGTGTGGGCGCGGACCGCGGCCTCGCTCGCCAGGAGGTCGAGGGCGAGTGGATCGGGGGCTTCGGGATCGGGCGGGAAGACGGCCGGACGGCCCGGCCGGTCGGGGAGCGACAGCGGCCGGGGCAGCGGCGGAAGCCCCGCACCGGGCGCCCCCGGCACACCGGACGCGCCGGGCGCCGTCGCGGCGAGCGCGGCGCGGGCGGGGACCGTGGGCATCGGCGGCGCGGCGGCCGTCGTCTCGGCGGCCGACCGGGCCGCGTTGCGCCGGGTGAGGTCCGCGAGCAGCTCCTGCTCGCCGCGGCCGCGCATCAGGAAGAGGACGAACGGGTCCTCGTCGAGGAGCCTCGCCGCCTGGTAGCAGAGGGCGGCGGCGTGCTTGCAGGGGTAACCGTCGTCCGGGCAGGAGCAGTCGGGGACGAGGTCCCCCGGTGCGGGCAGCAGGCCGGTGACGGCCTCCAGGGCGTGCGGCACGTCCTTGTCGAGGAGGGCGGCGATGTGATCGGGGCGGGCGGTGGCCTCGTCGAGGAACCGCTCCCAGCCGTCGTCGCCGAGGGTCCGCATCCGGATCTCGGTGCGGTACGGGCGGGGGCGGCTGCCGTGGACGTAGGCGACGACCCGGCCGGGGGTGACGGTGATCGCGTCGACGTGGCCGCGCCCGGCGTACGCCTTCCCGCGCGAGAGGCGCGCCGGGTCGAGGGCGGTGTCCTCCAGCGCCTCGACCCAGGCGTTGCCCCACCAGGTCGCGGCGAACCGCCCGTCGGGCGCCTCGCGGGGCGCGACCTGCGGGAAGCTGCGGCGGCGGTCGTCGTGGCGGGGCAGGGCCCCGCGGGCGGAGCGCGGGTGGTTCACGAGGACCTCCTCAGGGACACCAGATCGGCCAGCTCGCGGTCGGTCAGTTCGGTCAGGGCGGCCTCGCCGGAGCCGAGGACGGCGTCGGCCAGGGCCCGCTTGGCGCGCAGCATCTCGGCGATGCGGTCCTCGACCGTGCCCTCGGCCACGAGGCGGTGGACCTGCACCGGCTGGGTCTGGCCGATCCGGTACGCCCGGTCGGTGGCCTGCTCCTCGACCGCCGGGTTCCACCAGCGGTCGTAGTGCACGACGTGGCCGGCCCGGGTCAGGTTGAGGCCGGTGCCCGCGGCCTTGAGGGAGAGCAGGAAGACGGGGATCTCACCGGCCTGGAAGCGGTCGACCATCCGCTCGCGCTCGGCCACCGGCGTGCCGCCGTGCAGCAGTTGGGCCTGGATGCCGCGCGCGGCCAGGTGGTCGGCGAGGAGCCTGGCCATCGACACGTACTGGGTGAAGACGAGCACGGCCCCGTCCTCGGCGAGGATCGTGTCGAGGAGCTCGTCGAGCAGGGCGAGCTTGCCGGAGCGGCCCGCGAGCCGGGCGGTGCCGCTGCCGCGCGGCGCTTCCTCCTTGAGGTACTGCGCGGGGTGGTTGCAGATCTGCTTGAGGGAGGTCAGCAGCTTCATGACGAGCCCTCGGCGGGCCATGCCCTCGGCTGCCTCGATCTGCGCCATGGTCTCGCGGACGACGGCCTCGTAGAGCGAGGCCTGTTCCCGGGTGAGGGCCACGGGATGGTCGGACTCGGTCTTGGGCGGCAGCTCGGGGACGATCCCGGGGTCGGACTTGCGGCGGCGCAGCAGGAAGGGCCGTACGAGCCGGGCGAGGCGCTCGACGGCCTCCGCGTGCTCGATCTCCTCGTTGTTCTCCACGGCCCGGGCGTGGCGGGCGCGGAAGGCCTTGAGCGGTCCGAGGAGACCGGGGGTCGTCCAGTCGAGGAGCGCCCACAATTCGGAGAGGTTGTTCTCCACGGGGGTGCCGGTGAGGGCGACCCTGGCGGGTGCGGGGATCTCGCGCAGCGCCTTCGCGGTCGCGGAGAACGGGTTCTTGACGTGCTGCGCCTCGTCGGCGACGACCATGCCCCAGTCCCGCGCGGCGAGCCGGGCGGCGCTGGTGCGCAGGGTGCCGTAGGTGGTGAGGACGAAGCCGCCGTCCATTCCGTCGAGGTCCCGGTCGGTGCCGTGGAAGCGGCACACCGGCGTGCCGGGCGCGAACTTCTCGATCTCCCGCTGCCAGTTGCCGAGGAGGGACGCCGGGCAGACGACGAGGGTGGGGGCGCGGCGGGCGCGCCGCAGGTGGAGGGCGATGAGCGTGACGGTCTTGCCGAGGCCCATGTCGTCGGCGAGGCAGCCGCCGAGGCCGAGCGAGGTCATGAGGTCCAGCCAGGCGAGGCCGCGGAGCTGGTAGTCGCGGAGGGTGGCGGTCAGGCCGGCCGGGGCCTGTACGGCCTCGGGGCCGGCCATGAGCCGGTCCCGGAGGGCGGCGAGCGCCCCGACGGGGACGGCGGGGACGGTCTCGCCGTCGACCTCCGCGGTGCCGGTGAGGGCGACGGCGAGGGCGTCGACCGGTTCCAGCAGGCCCAGTTCACGCTTGCGGGCCTTGCGGACGAGGTCGGGGTCGATGACGACCCACTGGTCGCGGAGGCGTACGACGGGCCGGTGGGCCTCGGCGAGGAGGTCCATCTCGCGCTCGGTGAGGGGATCGCCGTCGAGGGCCAGCTGCCAGTTGAACCGCAGGAGCTCCTCGCTGTCGAAGAAGGCGGTGCCGTCGGTCGCGGAGCCGGGCGCGGAGAGCGCGGGGCGGACGACGGCGGAGGCGCTCAGCGAGCGGGCGAGCTCGCGTGGCCAGTGCACGGCGACCCCGGCGTCGGCGAGGCGGGCCGCCGCGGGGCCGAGGAGCTCGTACAGCTCGTCCTCGGTGACGGCGAGGACGTCGGGCACGTCCCGCTCCAGGAGCCGGGCCAGCGGGGGCCAGACGCGGGCGGCCCGGCGCAGGGCGAGGACCGCGTCGATCCGGGCGCGCGGCCCGAACTGCTCGCCGTCCCCCGCCCACAGGGCCAGGGCGTCGATGACGAGGGTCGGGTCGGCGAGGCTGTGGATCTGGAGGATCGCGGCGGCGGCCTGGCGGTCGGCACCGCCCTCCTCGCCGTCGGCAGTGTCGGCGATGTCGAAGAGTTCGTACCCCGACAGGTCGAGGCGGAGCGAGACCCGTACGCCCGCGTCCATCCCGGCGGCGGCCTCCGCCGCCCAGGCACGCGCGCGGGGCAGGTGCTGCGGCTCGCGGGCCGCGAACGGCGCCCCGACCGCGTGGGCGGCGGCCGGGGTGCGCGGCAGGGTGTCGGCGACCGCGTCGAGGAAGGCGCGCACGAGCGCCTCGGGCTCGGGCAGCCGCAGGGGGCCGGGTCCGGGGACGGGCACGGCGTGCGCCTCGTACGGCATGGCCGCGGCGACGGCCCGCAGGTGGGCGATGTCGTCGGCGTCCAGCGGGCCGGCCCGCCAGGCGTCCAGGTCGTCGGCGGTGAGCCCGGGCAGCAGCCGGCCCCTGGCGACCAGCTGCAGGGCGTGCAGGGCGGCGGCTCCCCAGCAGGCGGTGGCGGGGTGCGCGGCCGGGTGGTGGCGGGCCGCGACGAGAAGGGGCAGGGCGGCGGCGACGGGGAGGGTGACGGCGGGCACCACCCGGGTGCGGGCCCCGCTCCCGTGCCGCCGGACGACGGTCAGCTCGACGCGCTCCGGGCCGTCGGGCGCGGCCGGACCGCCCTCGGCGGCCACGGGGCCGCCGTCGGGCGCGGCGAGGTCCGGCAGGGCGCTCCCGTCGGGGGCCCAGAAGGCGACGCGGCCCTCGCGCGGCAGGGCGGCAGGCAGAAAGACGGCGGCGCCGGTGGTCCAGCTGTGCGTCACGGCTCTGCTCTCCTCCCGCGGTGCGACGGATCCGACGGGATCTCCGCCCGGTTCCCCTCCTGGAACTCCGACCTTACGGGTGGGGTCTGACAACGGCCCCCAGGGCCGTTCCCCCGGGCGGCCCATCAGCGGATGCCACGCGGTCCGGCAGGCGGCATGGTGGCCTGGACCAGGGGTGGAAGCGGGGTGCTGCCGGCCGCCGCCCTCGCACGACAGAAGAGGATGCGCCATGTCCGTTCGACGGCGTCTCACGACGGCCTCCGGAGCCGTCCTGCTCACTCTCGCGGTCGCCGGCTGCTCCGGCCTCGGCCGCACCACCGTGGGCCCGATCGCCTACGTCACGGAACGCGATGTGGCGGTGAGCGTGACCAGCCCCTCGGTGAACGGCTGCCACCGCCTGGCGCCGTCCGGTGCCACCCACGTCGCGAACGAGAGCCTGACCGACATCGTGCTGTACCGGACCCGGGACTGTAAGGGGAAGGACTCCATCTACCTCCCCATCAACACCAGCGACGGCATCGTGCCCGGCCACCTGCCCTGGCGCAGCTACAGCGTCGTCCACTAGACACCCGGCAGCGCTCCCCGGCCCCCGGCCCCTTCCCCCTCCCCCGCCGCAGGTCCATGCTGGAAGAAGGACAGGTGCCCCGAAGGGAGGGGTCGCCATGCGTTCCGGGAACGAACCGGCCACCGCGCGCAGTGCCCTGCGACTGCGCTTCTGGCTCAGTGTGTGGGGGCTGCTCTGGGCCGTCTTCGGCACGACCGTGTTCTCGCTGGTGGGCCGCCCGGGCTGGGCCGCGGCCTGCGGAGTGCTGCTCCTGGTGGTCATGGTCGACCTGACGATGGTGGTGCGCCACCTCCATCAGGGCCCGCACTGGCAGCCCGGCCGGGACGTCCCGCCCTACGAGCCCGACCACGGCGGCACGGGCCGCTGACCGCTGACCGACTGCCGTCGGTCGCGCCCGCGGCCGGTTCCGGGAGTCGTCAGTGCGGCGGGCCTTCAGCGCCTCCGTGCCTTCAGCGCCGCGTGCCTTCAGTGCCGCCCTGCCTTCAGTGCCGCGTGTCGAATCCCGCCGCCTGGAGGTACTCCGGCTTCGGGTCGAGTGCGGCGGCGAGCCGGAAGTGCCGGGTGGCCTGGGCGGTCTGCCCGGAGCGCTCGAAGGTGCGGGCCAGCGCGAAGTGGGCGAACGCGTTGTCCGGCTCCCGCTCCAGGACCAGCTCGAATTCCAGCTGCGCCGGGCGGAGCTGCGCGGCGGCGAAGAACGCCCGGGCCCGCAGCAGGCGCGCCGCCGTGTTCTCGGGATGGGCGGCGATCACCGAGTCCAGCAGCTTCACGGCGCCACGCGGGTCCCGCGCGGCCAGCAGGTGCTCGGCGGCGCGGAAGTCGATGACGTGTGTTTCCGGGTTCCTGTCGGCCACGATGGCATCCTTCCCTCGATGAGGTGAAGGAACACCGAACCCGGCGGCGGCATTCCGCCTCGGTGCCCGGGGAGGCCTCAGGCCGGGGAGGCGGCCCGGCGCTCCAGCTCGTCCCAGACCTTCCGCACCTGCGGTTCCAGCGCCTCCAGCGGACCGTCGTTGTCGATCACGAGGTCCGCGATGGCCAGCCGCTGAGCGCGCGCGGCCTGGGCGGTCATCCGGGCCCGGGCCTCGGACTCGGCCATGCCCCGGAGGCGTACGAGCCGGTCGAGCTGGGTCTCGGGGGACGCGTCGACGACCACGACCAGGTCGTACAGCGGTGCCAGCCCGTTCTCGGTGAGCAGGGGTACGTCGTGGACGACGACGTCTCCGGCGCCCGCCAGGCTCTCCAGCTCGGCCGACCGGGCCCCGACCAGGGGGTGCACGATGGAGTTCAGGGTGGCCAGCCGGTCGGCGTCGGCGAACACGATGGAGCCGAGCTTCGGCCGGTCGAGCGTCCCGCCCTCGGTCAGGACGCCGTCCCCGAAGGCCGCCACGACGGCGGCGAGCCCCGGTGTCCCGGGTTCGACGACCTCGCGCGCGATCCGGTCCGCGTCGATCAGCACGGCTCCGTACGAGACGAGCAGCCGCGACACTTCGCTCTTGCCGGCGCCGATCCCGCCGGTCAGGCCCACCTTCAGCATGAGCGGCAGCTTAGGGCCTGCCCGGCGGGCACTACGCGTCGCCCTCCCGCTCCGCGAGGAAGCGCTCGAACTCGCGGCCCAGCTCGTCGGCCGACGGCAGGTCGACCGGCTCGGCGACCAGGCTGCCGCGCGTCTCGGCGCCGGCCACCGCGTCGTACTGGTGCTCAAGGCCCTGCACGAGGGCGACGAGCTCCTCGTCGCCCTCGCCGATCTGGCGGTCGATCTCGGTCTGGGTGCGGCGGGCTTCCGTCCGCAGGGCGTGGGCGACACCGGGGAGCACAAGACCGGTGGCGGCCGTGACGGCCTCCAGGACGGTCAGGGCCGCGTCCGGATACGGCGAGCGGGCCACGTAGTGCGGGACGTGGGCGGCCACACCGAGGGTGTCGTGACCGGACTCCGAGAGCCGGTACTCGACGAGGGACTCGGCGCTGCCGGGAACCTGCGCCTCGTCGAAGGGGCTGCTGTGTCCGGGCATCAGGTCCGTGCGGGTGCCGTGCGGGGTGAGGCCGACGGGCCGGGTGTGCGGCACGCCCATGGGGATGCCGTGGAAGTTGACCGCGAGGCGCACGCCGAGCCGCTCGACGATCTGCCGGACGGCGGCGGCGAACCGCTCCCACTCCACGTCGGGCTCGGGGCCCGAGAGGACCAGGAAGGGCGCTCCGGTGGCGTCCTGGACGAGGCGGACCTCGATGGACGGCGTGTCGTACGCGGTCCAGCGGTCGCGCCGGAAGGTCAGCAGGGGGCGGCGGGCGCGATAGTCCACGAGCCGGTCGTGGTCGAAGCGGGCCACCAGCTGGTGGGGAAGGGTGTCGAGCAGCCGCTCGACGATCTGCTCACCGGCCTCGCCCGCGTCGATGTAGCCGTCGAAGTGGTACAGCATGACCAGCCCGGCCGACTCCTGCGCAAGGGCCAGGTCCACGACGGCCAGGCCCTTCGGGTCCCATTCGTACAAATCCTGGGGATCAAGCACGATTACCGCTCCTCCTCGTGTTCTCTCTGGCAACGCCGTGAGCCGCACCACCATTCCCGCGCGGGCCGATCTTCCGGTGGAGGAGTCCGGTGGGCCCCGGTACGGCCGCGGAAACGACCGAGGCCCGCTCCCCCGAAGGGGAGCGGGCCTCGATTCGCTAGCGACTAGCGCTCAGCGGAGAGCCTGTTCAGCTCTGGCCGCCGGCCAGCTTCTCGCGCAGGGCGGCGAGCGCCTCGTCCGACGCCAGGGCGCCGGAGTTGTCGTCCGACTCCGAGGAGTACGAACCACCCGAGATGCCCGCACCGGCGTTGCCACCGGCGGCCGGGGCGGCAGCGCCCTCGGCAGCGGCGGCCTCGTCGGCCTCGCGGGACTTGATGACCTGAGCCTGGTGCTGCTCGAAGCGAGACTGCGCCTCGGCGTACTGGGTCTCCCAGGCCTCGCGCTGGGTCTCGAAGCCCTCGAGCCAGTCGTTGGTCTCGGGGTCGAAGCCCTCGGGGTAGATGTAGTTGCCCTGGTCGTCGTAGGACGCGGCCATGCCGTACAGGGTCGGGTCGAACTCGACCGAGGCCGGGTCGGCACCGAAGGACTCGTTGGCCTGCTTCAGCGAGAGGCTGATGCGACGACGCTCGAGGTCGATGTCGATGACCTTGACGAAGATCTCGTCGTTGACCTGGACGACCTGCTCCGGGATCTCCACGTGGCGCTCGGCCAGCTCGGAGATGTGGACCAGACCCTCGATGCCCTCGTCCACGCGGACGAACGCACCGAACGGAACCAGCTTGGTGACCTTACCCGGGACGACCTGACCGATCTGGTGCGTACGGGCGAACTGCTGCCACGGGTCCTCCTGCGTCGCCTTCAGCGACAGGGAGACACGCTCGCGGTCCATGTCAACGTCGAGAACCTCGACGGTGACCTCCTGGCCGACCTCGACAACCTCGGACGGGTGGTCGATGTGCTTCCAGGACAGCTCGGAGACGTGCACGAGACCGTCGACGCCACCCAGGTCCACGAAGGCACCGAAGTTGACGATCGAGGAGACGACGCCGGAGCGGACCTGACCCTTCTGCAGGGTGGTGAGGAACGTCTGGCGAACCTCGGACTGGGTCTGCTCGAGCCAGGCACGGCGGGACAGGACCACGTTGTTGCGGTTCTTGTCCAGCTCGATGATCTTCGCCTCGAGCTCCTTGCCCACGTAGGGCTGGAGGTCGCGGACGCGACGCATCTCGACGAGGGAGGCCGGCAGGAAGCCACGGAGGCCGATGTCGAGGATGAGACCACCCTTGACAACCTCGATGACGGTACCGGTGACGATGCCGTCTTCTTCCTTGATCTTCTCGATCGTGCCCCAGGCACGCTCGTACTGAGCGCGCTTCTTGGACAGGATCAGGCGGCCTTCCTTGTCCTCCTTCTGGAGAACCAGGGCCTCGATCTCGTCGCCAACCTTGACGACCTCGTTCGGGTCGACATCGTGCTTGATCGAGAGCTCACGGCTCGGGATCACGCCTTCGGTCTTGTAACCGATGTCGAGCAGGACCTCGTCCCGGTCGACCTTCACGATGACGCCGTCGACGATGTCGCCGTCGTTGAAGTACTTGATCGTCTCGTCGATCGCGGCGAGGAATGCTTCCTCGTCACCGATGTCGTTGACCGCAACCTGCGGGGTGGTGGCGGTGGTCTCGGTGCTGCTCGTCATGTGGGTAAGGGCTCCGGTTACGGACAGAAAGTCGTAGGTACTGCTACGCCGAGAGCCCGTATCGCACCAAGAAGCCGGACAGCCAATGAGGCCCCTTCCCGCGAACGGAAAAGTGCCTCGAAAACCGAGGGGACATACAACAGGTACGAGCGCGGCCTGCTCCGTCTGAGGCGCGCAGGCCCGCAGCGCAACCTTTAGCATACGGGGGCGGCCGGACAGGGTCAATGCGCGAAGCGCGCACGACGGGCAGAACCGCGCAAACCCGGCACTAATTCTTGTCCGCCGCGCCGGATCCACGCCTCAGCGGCGGGGTCGGCCGCACAGCGGCACTGAGCGCAAACTACATCGGCGGGCGAGATGAACCAAGAGTACGAACAGCACGAGGGCCGCGACGCGGCCGAGGACGAGTCCGAGGCCACCCGGCGTGACGCGGGGGACGCGGAGAGCAGCCGGGCCAGCCGCGGCTGGTGGGACCGGAACGCGGACGAGTACCAGAGCGAGCACGGGGCCTTCCTCGGCGACGACCGGTTCGTGTGGGGTCCCGAGGGGCTCGACGAGGCCGAGGCGGAACTGCTCGGGCCGGCCGGTTCGCTGAAGGGGCGCGACGTCCTGGAGATCGGCGCGGGGGCGGCGCAGTGCTCGCGCTGGCTGGCGGCGCAGGGGGCGCGGCCGGTGGCCCTCGACCTCTCGCACCGGCAGTTGCAGCACGCGCTGCGGATCGGCGGGGGTGTGCCGCTGGTCGAGGCGGACGCCGGGACGCTGCCCTTCCGGGACGGCTCCTTCGACCTGGTGTGCTCGGCGTACGGCGCGGTGCCGTTCGTCGCCGATCCGGTGCGGGTCTTCCGTGAGGTGCGCCGGGTGCTGCGGCCGGGCGGCCGCTGGGTCTTCTCGGTGACGCACCCGATCCGCTGGGCGTTCCCGGACGAGCCGGGGCCGGAGGGCCTCTCGGTGGCGGCCTCCTACTTCGACCGGACGCCCTACGTCGAGCAGGACGAGCAGGGCCGGGCCGTCTATGTGGAGCACCACAGGACGCTCGGGGACCGGGTGCGGGACGTGGTGGCCGGCGGTTTCCGGCTCGTGGACCTGGTCGAGCCGGAGTGGCCGGCCTGGAACAGCCAGGAGTGGGGTGGCTGGTCCCCGCTCCGGGGGAATCTGATCCCGGGCACGGCGATCTTCGTCTGCGAGCGCCAGGACTAGTCCCGAGCGCCAGGATTAGTCCTATGAATGGGTGGGGCCTGTGGACAGCCGGGCCCGCCTCTTCTTCTCTCGTATGAAACTGAGTGCGTGATCCGAAACGACGCACTCGACCTGCTTCCCGTCCGCCATGCCGTCCCCGAGCTGCTGGCCGCGCTCGCGGAGCGCGGCACGGCGGTGCTGCACGCGCCGCCCGGCACCGGCAAGACGACGCTGGTGCCGCTCGCGCTCGCGGGTCTTATAGGGGACGGACCGAAGCGGCGGGTGCTGGTGGCCGAGCCGCGCCGGATGGCGGTGCGCGCGGCGGCCCGGCGGATGGCCTGGCTGCTCGGCGAGGAGGTCGGCGGGACGGTCGGCTTCTCGGTGCGCGGCGAGCGGCGGGCCGGTCCCGCGACCCGGGTCGAGGTGGTGACGACGGGCCTTCTGCTCCAGCGGCTCCAGCGGGATCCCGAGCTGGCGGGTGTGGACGTGGTCCTGCTCGACGAGTGCCACGAGCGGCATCTGGACGCCGATACGGCCCTCGCCTTCCTGGTGGACGTCCGCGCGGCCCTGCGGCCGGAGCTGAAGCTCATCGCAGCCTCGGCGACGAGCGACGCGGAGGCGTGGGCCCGGCTGCTCACGGCCGTCGACGGCGACGGGCCCGCGCCGATCGTGCGGAGCGAGGGCGAGGGACACGGGTACGCGGTCCGGTTCGCCGCTCCGCCGGCCGGCATCCGGCCCGCGCACGGCACCTGGGTGGACATGGCGCTGCTGCGCCATGTGGCGGCGACGGTCCGGCTGGCGCTGGAGCGGCACGCGGGGGACGTCCTCTGTTTCCTTCCCGGCACGGGGGAGATCGCGCGGACGGCGGGGCTGCTCGCCGGTGTGGACGCGGAGGTGCTCCAGCTGCACGGCCGGGCGCCGGCGGCGGTGCAGGACGCGGTCCTGCGGGGTGCCGAGCCGGGCGGGCGGCGGCGGGTGGTGCTCTCGACCTCCGTGGCGGAGTCGAGCCTGACGGTGCCGGGGGTCCGGATCGTCGTGGACTCGGGGCTCGCGCGGGAGCCGCGGATGGACCACGCGCGGGGGCTGGGGTCGCTGGCGACGGTGCCGGTGTCGGTCGCGGCGGCCACCCAGCGGGCCGGGCGGTCGATGCGTGAGGCCGTCGGGACGGTCTACCGGTGCTGGGCGGAGGCCGAGGACGGCAGTCGGGCGCGGTTCCCCTCGCCCGAGATCAGGATCGCCGATCTCACGGACTTCGCCCTGCGGGTCGCCTGCTGGGGCGATCCGACGGCGGAGGGGCTCGCCCTGCTCGACGCGCCGCCCTCCGGGGCGATGGCGGCGGCCCGTTCCGTGCTCGCGGCGGTCGGCGCCGTGGACGAGGACGGCCGGGCCACCGAGCGCGGAGGGCGGCTGTCCCGGCTGGGGCTCCACCCCCGTTTGGGCCGGGCGCTGCTCGACGGCGCCGCCGAGGTCGGTGTCCGGCGGGCGGCGGAGGTGGTGGCGCTGCTGAGCGAGGAGCCTCCCCGGGAGTACGGGGACGATCTGGCGGCGGCCTGGCGGTCGGCCCGCCGGGGCGAGGACGGCTACGCGGCCCGCTGGAAGGCGGAGGCGCGGCGTCTGGAGCGTTCGGCGGGTGAGGCGGCCGAGCCCGGGCGAGGAGCGGGGCCGGGTCGGGGGCCGGGCTCGGGGGCGGGGGCGGGGAATGAGGACGCCGTGGCCGGTCTGGTGACCGCGCTGGCCTTTCCGGAGCGGGTGGCCAGGGCCCGGGAGCAGGGCGGCTATCTGATGGTGTCGGGCAGCGGGGCCCGGATCGCCGAGGGGTCGGCGCTGCGTGCCACGCCGTGGCTGGCCGTGGCGGTGGCGGACCGTACGGCGCGGGACGCCACGGCGCGGGTGCGGCTGGCGGCCGTGGTCGACGAGGGCACCGCCCGGTGGGCGGCGGGTCACCTGCGGGCCACGGGCGAGGAGGTCCACTGGGAGGACGGGGACGTGGTCGCGCGCTCGGTGGACCGGCTGGGCGCGGTGGAGCTGACCGTGCGGCCCCTCGGGTCCGGGGCGGAGCCCGCTCTCGTGCGGGAGGCGCTGCTCGACGGGCTGCGGCGGGAGGGGCTCGGGCTGCTGCGGTGGAGTCGGGAGGCCTCGGAGCTGCGCGAGCGGCTCGCGTTCCTGTACGCGCAGGTGGGCGAGCCGTGGCCGGACGTGGCGGACGGGGCGCTGGTCGACCGGGCCGGGGAATGGCTGGAACCGGAGCTGTCCCGGGCCGCGCGCCGGGCGGATCTGGGGCGGATCGACGCCGGGCAGGCGCTGCGGCGGCTGCTGCCCTGGGCGACGGGCGAGGCGGGCCGGCTGGACGAGCTCGCGCCGGAGCGGATCGAGGTGCCGAGCGGTTCGCGGATACGGGTCGAGTACGGCGGCGGACGGCCGGTGCTCGCGGTGAAGCTCCAGGAGATGTTCGGTCTGGCGGAGACGCCCCGGGTGGCGGGGGTGCCGGTCCTGGTTCATCTCCTCTCCCCCGCCGGGCGGCCGGCGGCCGTCACCGCCGACCTGGCGTCGTTCTGGCGGGAGGGCTACCGCGCCGTGCGGGCGGAGCTCCGGGGCCGGTATCCGAAGCATCCGTGGCCGGAGGACCCGTCCGCGGCGGAGCCGACCCGGCACACCAGCGCGCGGCTCAGACGGGAGCGGTGACGGGCCGCGCGGGCGCCTCCGGCGGCGTCGCCGGTCGGCGGGAGCGGGCTTCCAGCCAGAAGGCGAGGGCGAGGAGGGCGAGGGCGAGGACGGTGAGGCTCCAGGGCATGTAGGAGACGAGCATCAGGACCATCAGGCGGTTGGACTCGACCAGTTCGCCGACGCTCTTGACGTAGTCCTCGCGCATCTTCACGTGGCCCTCGAAGACGGTGATGGTGTCCTGGCCCATGAGCGCCTTGGCGTTGCGGAGCTCCTCGCGGTGGATCTCCTCGCCGTTGACGGGGGCTCCGGTGACGGGCTCGATCCAGAACATGCGCTTGGTGGTGTACCAGCGGGTGAGGCCCGAGTCGGCGATGACCTGCGGGGGGATCTTGATCGGCATGGTCTTGGGCATGGGGACCTTGGTCCAGGGGATGGTCTGCTCGAAGTAGTAGACCTCCATGCCGCGGAAGGTCTGGGTGCCCTTGTAGTGGATGGGGGCCGAGGTGCGGGTCTGGGCGTCGAAGTACTGGTAGTCGCGCTTCTCGGTGAGGAAGGGCCACTTGAACTCGATGCCCTCGCGCCGGACCGGGTCGCCGTCGACGGTCTCGCCGGTGGCGTGGACGGGGTCCTGGGTGTGGGCGTCGAAGATGTACCGCTCGGGGACCTTGGAGACCATCTTGCCGTCGGGGCCGGTGACGTAGGCGAGGGCGTCCCAGACGACGACGTCGCGGCCGGCGTCGCGTTCGATCCGCTTCGACTCCTCCACGTTGCCCTTGAGGGTCTGGATGATCGTGAGCTTCTCGACCTTCTCGGCCTTGAGCGTGGAGTAGTTGAGGAGGGTCGCGGGCCGGGCCTCCAGGACGGTCTCCTGGTACTGGTTCGGCGGGATCTTCGCCAGGCGCGGGAAGGCGTACCACCGCAGGGTCGGGGCCATAGCGGCGCAGCAGACGGCGAGGGCGAGGAGGACGAGGCTGGCTCGGCGGCGCACGGTCGCCCCCTACTTCTTCGGGCCGGGATCGGCGGTCAGCAGCGGTTTGGGCGAGGTGGGCCCGTCGGGCGGCAGATCGACCAGGGAGACGAGGAGGACGAAGAGGAGGACTGGGGCGAGTCCGATGGCGACGGCGACAAGGGCGCGCATGGTCGGCCTCCCGCTGCTCGATCTGATAGGGCGTCAGGGCGGGGGAACCGTAGCAACGCGACGGCGAGATGAGAACACGTTGCACCCGGGTAACGCGGAACGCCGCCCCTCCGTCCGGTGCGGACGGAGGGGCGGCGCTGGAGGCCGGGTCGCGCGGAGCGGTCCTTCGGTCAGGCCGAGGGTGAGGGAGAGGAGGTGGCCTCGGGCGAGTCCGTCGTGGAGGGCGTCGGCTCCGGGGTCGACGGCTCGGGGGTGGGCGTGGGCGCCGTGACCGTGAGCTCGACGAAGATGCTGCCGCCGCCGGGCGCCGTCAGCTTGAGGAAGTAGGTGCCCGCCTTGTCGCCTGCGAGGAGAGCCCCGGAGTCGAGGGTGATCAGACCGTTCGCGTCGGTCGTGAAGACCTCGGTCCTGGCCGTCGCTCCCGCCTCGCCCTTGAAGTACGGGCCGTCGGCGCTCGCCTCGGTCGCGGTCTTCGAGGTGACGACGGTGCCGGTGACGAGGACACCGGGGGCGAGCGCGCCCTTGTCGGTGGCCTTCACCTTCACCTGCTGGGTGAACCCGGTGCCGGTGGTGGCGGTCAGGGCGGCCTCGCCGTCGAGCCGCGCGAGGGTGTCCGCCTGGCGCTCGGTGACCGTCGCCGCGAACTCGGCGGCGCTCAGGGTGCGGCCCACGACGGTGGCCCGGACGGTGAACGGGCCGACCTTCTGGCCCGCCCGCAGGGCGGGAGAGGCCGCCATGCCGCTGGAGCCGGTGGTGACGGTGGCCGTGGTCGTCCCGCCGGCGAAGCGGGCGTCGGTGGTTCCGCTGATCTCGAAGCGGATGCTCACACCGGCGACCGGCGCGCCCGAGGCGTCGAGCGCCGCGACCGTGGGGGCCTTCCCGAAGACGTTCCCGGTGGTGGTCGTCAGCGGACCGGTGGCCACGGGCGCGAGCCGCGCGACCTTGACGGCCGGCGGGACGGTGGGCGTCGTCGTCGGCGGAGTGGTGGGCTTCGTCGGCGGGGTGGTCGGCTTGGTCGGGTCCGTCGTCGGCGGCGTGGTCGTCGGAGGCGCGCTGGGCTCGGACGGCTTCGTCGTGCCCGGCTTCGGCACGGGGGGCTTCGGCACGGGCGTCGTCGGCGGGGGCGAGACCGGCGGGGTGGGCGTGGGGCGGTTGCCCCGGCCGTGGTCGTCGCTGCGGTCGACCGGCAGCACTCCCGTGCCGTCCGGGACCTGGTGGGTGCCGCGCCGGTAGAACTCGAACCAGGACAGGACCGTGTTCAGGTACTCCGTCGAGCGGTTGTAGCTGAGGACGGCGCGGTCGAGGTCGGCCTTGAGCGCGAGGTTCCGGTCGTTGTCGCAGAGGTAGAGACCGGCGGCCTGCGCGGCGTCGTAGATGTTGTTCGGGTCCTTCTTCCCGTCGCCGTTGGCGTCCTGTCCCCAGGTCGCCCAGGTCGACGGGATGAACTGCATCGGGCCGACGGCGCGGTCGTGCGTCTTGTCGCCGTCGTAGGCGCCGCCGTCGGTGTCCGAGATGTTGGCGAAGCCGACGCCGTTGAGGGCGGGGCCGAGGATCGGCGAGAGAGTGGTGCCGTTGGCATCGACACCGCCGCCGCGCGCCTGCCCGGACTCCACCTTGCCGATGCCGGCGAGCAGCTGCCACGGCAGGTTGCAGGCGGGGTCGGTCGAGCGGATCGACGCCTCGGCCCGCTTGTAGGCGGAGAGGACGGACGCGGGTATGCCGGCCTCGGCGGGCCCGGTGATCACCGGCAGGTTGGTGGTCGCCCCCGGCTTGTTCGGGGTGTTCAGGGGCGGCAGTTCGGTGAAGTACGGGGAATCGCCGGTCGCCGAGTCGTCGGCCGGCGGCGTCGTGCTGTCCCCGGCGCCGATGGCCCGGTCACCGCCCGTGTTGTCCGCGGCCGGCGGGATCATCTCCGGAGCCTGCGAGGCGGCGAGCGCCGCGACCGCCGCGGCCACCACCGCACCGCTGGTGGCCCCCCTGCGCAGCCGGCGGCCCAATTGCGCTGCCATACCTGTGGTCCCCTCCCCGTCGACGCGTCCCACGCTCCCCGCGTGTGACCTCCGGCGACCCTATGCCAACTCCGGACCACCGGGCACGGGCGCCTGACCGTGTTTCACGCTTTCGTCACCTCTTGGTCGCCTGCCGACCGGACACGGACCGGTGGCCTCCTCACGTATACGGGTCGGGAAGGGGAACCGACCGGCGGGTCCCGCGCCTCTTGTACTGCGGCCGTGCCCCGTCTCGGCCGTCACCCCGGAACCGAGTGGGAGCTCCCGTTGCCGTTCACGCTCAGCCATGCCGCCGCCGTCCTGCCCGGGCTGCGCCGGGACGGGACCGCGCGCGGACCGCTGGTCGCCTCCGCCCTCGTCGCGGGTTCCTTCGCACCCGACATGACCTACTTCGCGGCCACGGCGGCGCCGGGGGCGATGGCCCTCGGCGATGTCACCCACTCCCCCGTCGGGATCGTCACGGCGGACGTGCTGATCACCGCGGTGCTCGTGGCCCTGTGGCTGACCGTGCGCGAGCCGCTCGTCGCGCTGCTGCCCGCCCGGTGGCGCGGACGGGTGTACGGGTTCGTACGGGGCCGGTCCTGGCGGGACCGGCACACGGCGGTGCTCGCCGGGTGGTTCTTCCTCTCCGCCGTCCTCGGCTCCACGACCCACGTGGTGTGGGACTCGTTCACGCACATCGACCGCTGGGGCACCCGGGCGATCCCCTTCCTCGGCGAGATCGTGGCCGGGTTCCCCGTCTATCTCTACGCGCAGTACGGCGGTTCCGCGCTGGCCCTGGGGTTCCTCTCCTGGTTCACGCTCCGGGCGCTGCGCTCCACCGCTCCGGGCACGGGGCTGCCCGCGCGGGTGCCGGTCCCGGGCCGGCGGGGGCGGCTCGTCGCGGTCGGGCTCATCGGCGGCTGCGTCCTCGCCGGCGTCGCCCACCGGGTGCTGCGCTGGGCCGCGTACTGGGGCTGGGACCGGATCGAGACGCCCCTGGACGTCATTCCGACGGCCTGCTTCGGGGCCGGCGCGGGGCTCGCCGTCGGGCTCGTGCTGTACGGGACGGGGGCGCGGCTCCTGGGAACGTCGCCCAGGTCCCTCCCTGCAGCGGAGGGTGCGGCGGGCTCGGAGGGAGCGGTGGGGCCGGAGGGAGCGGCGGGCTCGGAGGCCGAGGCGGCCCCGGTCGGCCGTGCGGAGCGCTCCCGTCCGGGGTCTCGCTGATCCTGTCCCCGGGGGTGAAGCCGCGGGCCACCGGGCTGCCCGCGAGTCCGCGGTGCACGGCGAGGGCGATCCTCTCCAGGGTGCGTACCCCGTACCGCATGGTGGGGTTGTCGTGGCTCAGGAGGGCCAGCCGGTAGTCGGCGGCGGCGCCAGTGCCGGGGTTGCCGGTGGTGGTGCCGGTGCTGGTCCCGCGGACGATGCCGATGCTGTGGACGCGCCACGCGTGGTTGGCGCGGGGCAGCCAGCCGTTCTTGAGGTGGACCTTGACCGTGCGGGGCGCGCCCGCGGTGACGCCCCAGGCCTGGCTGCTGACGACCTGCCCCATCAGGGTGAGCGCCTCGGTCCGGCGGGAGACCGCGGCGAGCAGGGCCAGCTGGTCGCGGGCGGTGGTGCGGGTGAGGCCCCAGTAGCGGTCGTGGCCGAGGACGGTGTCCTGGGCGCCGGCCTCGCGCAGCACCCTGTTCAGCCGGGCCCGCGAGAGCCCCCGCCACAGGTCGGTGGCGGCGGTGTTGTCGGAGCGGGTGATCATCGCCTTCATCCGCCGGCCCTCCAGTCGGGTGGGCGCGCGGCCCAACTCCTCGGCCCGGCCGAGGACGGCCTGCAGGATGAGGACCTTGGCGATGCTGGCGGAGTCGTAGACCTGGGTGTCCCCGAGCCGGCAGCGCAGTCCGCTCCGAAGGTCGTGGACGGCGACCGAGACCGTGCCGTCGCGGCCCTTGAGCGCCGCGGCGATGCCCTCGGACACGCGCGCGGCGACGGCGGGGTCGCGGGACGAGGTGCAGAGGGCGGGCGCGCGGTGCGCCTCGGCGGGCCAGGCGGTGCCCGACGCTCCGAGGAGCGCGCCGAGGAGGGCCCAGGCGCGGAGGCGGGAGCGGCGGCTCGTGATCACGCTCCCCAGTTTCAGGGAGCGGGCCTGTCGGCCCGCCCCCTGACTGGTCCACCTGGCGCACACCCGCCGGAGCCGGCCCCCGGACGGCTGCACCGCGCCCGTGGTGCGGGTTCAGGCGCCAGAAGCCTGGGCCCGGCAGGGGGCGCCGTCCCGTGTGCCCACCCGTCCCGCCCTGCGGGACGATTGCCCACACGGCGGGGGGTGGGCCCACCGACAGGCTCGGGCCCACGCCAGCGGGCGTGGGCCCCTGTGTCAGTGTGCTGCCGAGTCCCAGTTCGGGCCTACGCCGACGGAGACGTCGAGCGGGGCGCGCAGGTCGGCCGCGGCGGACATCTGCTCGCGGACCAGGGCCTCGACCTGCTCGCGCTCGCCGGGGGCGAGTTCGAGCACGATTTCGTCGTGGACCTGGAGCAGCATCCGGGAGGCGAGACCCGCCTCCGTCAGCGCCCGGTCGACGCCCAGCATCGCGACCTTCACGATGTCGGCGGCCGTGCCCTGGATGGGGGCGTTGAGCGCCATCCGCTCGGCGGACTCGCGGCGCTGCCGGTTGTCGCTGTTGAGGTCGGGCAGATAGCGGCGGCGGCCCAGCATCGTCTCCGTGTACCCGGTGGCGCGGGCCTCGTCGACGACCCGGCGCAGGTAGTCGCGGACCCCGCCGAAGCGCTCGAAGTAGGTGTCCATCAGGCCGCGGGCCTCGCCCGGGTCGATGTTCAGCTGCTGCGAGAGGCCGAAGGCGGAGAGGCCGTAGGCCAGGCCGTACGACATGGCCTTGATCTTGCGGCGCATCTCGGCGTCGACGGCGGACCGCTCGACGCCGAAGACCTGGGAGGCGACCGTGGTGTGCAGGTCCTCGCCGGAGGCGAAGGCCTCGATGAGGCCCTCGTCCTCGGAGAGGTGGGCCATGACCCGCAGCTCGATCTGGCTGTAGTCGGCGGTCATGAGGGCCTCGAAGCCCTCGCCGACGACGAAGCCGTGCCGGATGGCGCGGCCCTCGTCCGTGCGCACCGGCACGTTCTGCAGGTTCGGGTCGGTGGACGAGAGGCGACCGGTGGCGGCGACCGTCTGGCTGAAGGTGGTGTGGATCCGGCCGTCGGCGGCGACGGTCTTGATCAGGCCCTCGACGGTGGAGCGGAGCCGCGCCTGCTCACGGTGGCGGAGCATGATCACGGGCAGGTCGTGCTCGGTCTGGCCGGCCAGCCAGGCGAGCGCGTCGGCGTCCGTCGTGTACCCGGTCTTGGTCTTCTTGGTCTTCGGCAGGTTCAGCTCGCCGAAGAAGACCTCCTGGAGCTGCTTGGGCGAGCCGAGGTTGAACTCGTGGCCGACGGAGGCGTGCGCCTCCTTCACGGCCTGCTGCACGGCGCCGGCGAACTGCTGCTCCATGGCCTCCAGGTGGTCGCGGTCGGCGGCGATGCCGTGCCGCTCCAGGCGGGCGAGGAGGGCGGAGGTGGGCAGCTCGACGTCGTGGAGGAGCTCGCGGGCGCCGACCTCTCCGAGCCGCTCGTCGAAGGCGTCGGCGAGGTCGAGGACCGCCCGGGCCTGGGTCATGAGGGCCTCGGCCTCGGCGGTGTCGTCGGCGCCGAAGGCGAGCTGGCCGTCGGCGGCGGCCGCCGGGGCGAGCTCGCGCCCGAGGTACTCGACGGAGAGCGCGTCGAGCGCGAAGGAGCGCCGGCCGGGCTTGACGAGGTAGGCGGCGAGGGCGGTGTCCATGGTGACGCCCGCGATGCTCCAGCCGTGCTCGGGGAAGACCCGCATGGCGCCCTTGGCGTTGTGCATGACCTTGGGGCGGTCCGGGTCGGCGATCCACGCGGCCCAGGCCCGCTCGTCGGTCTCGTCGAGCGCGCTGGGCTCGAACCAGGCGGCGGCGCCGCCGGCGGCGGCGAGGGCGATCTCGCTCACGTTCCCCGTGCCGAGGGCCCAGGTGTCGACGGTGGCGATGCCGAGGGGCTCGGTGCCGTGCTCGGCGAGCCAGGGGGCGAGCTCGCCGGCGCCGAGGACGGTGGTGTCGAGCTCGACGCCCGCGGCGGGGGCCGGGGCGGCCTCCTCGGCGGCGCCGGGGTCGACGGCGAGGAGCCGCTCGCGCAGCGAGGGGTTGCGGATCTCCAGGGTGTCGAGGACGAGCGCGACGGCCCCGCGGTCGTACGGCTCGCGGGCGAGGTCCACCACGGTCTTCGGCAGCTCGACGTCCCGGACCATCTCGGTGAGGCGGCGGTTGAGCTGGACCGACTCCAGGTGGTCGCGGAAGTTCTGCCCGGCCTTGCCCTTGACCTCGTCGGCGCGCTCGACCAGCTCGGCGAAGGAGCCGAACTGGTTGATCCACTTCGCGGCGGTCTTCTCGCCGACGCCGGGGATGCCCGGGAGGTTGTCGGACGGGTCGCCGCGCAGGGCGGCGAAGTCGGGGTACTGCGAGGGGGTCAGGCCGTACTTCTCCTGGACCTTCTCCGGGGTGAAGCGGGTCAGCTCGGAGACGCCCTTGGTGGGGTAGAGCACGGTGGTGTGCTCGGTGACGAGCTGGAACGAGTCCCGGTCGCCGGTGACGATCAGGACCTCGAAGCCCTCGGCCTCGGCCTGGGTGGCGAGGGTCGCGATGACGTCGTCGGCCTCGAAGCCGTCGACCGCGAAGCGCGGCGCGTGCATCGCGTCGAGGAGCTCGCCGATGAGCTCGACCTGCCCCTTGAACTCGTCGGGGGTCTTCGAGCGGTTCGCCTTGTACTCCGGGAACTCGTCGGACCGCCAGGTCTTGCGGGACACGTCGAACGCGACGGCGAAGTGCGTGGGCGCCTCGTCGCGGAGGGTGTTCGCCAGCATCGAGGCGAACCCGTAGATCGCGTTCGTCGGCTGTCCCGTCGCGGTGGTGAAGTTCTCCGCGGGCAGCGCGAAGAACGCGCGGTACGCCAGGGAGTGCCCGTCCATGAGGAGGAGTCGCGGGCGGTCCGCTTCGGTCTTCTCGGTCTTCTTCGATGCTGTCTCGGCCACGGAACGATCCTCCCACGCCCCACTGACATTCCCGGTCGCCCGTGCCCCGTCGCGCTGCCCGGCCCGGTGCTCCGTCGGTGGCGCGTGACAGGATCGGAGGCGTACGCCGCAGGATTACCGCTCAAGGGAGAGCGCGATGGTCAGCAAGCCCCCGGCCGGTGACCCGGTACAGGACGCACCGCAGGTCACGCCGCCGCAGCACGCCGCAGCAGGCCTGCCCGCCATCGGGCACACCCTGCGGATCGCGCAGGAGCAGATGGGGCTGCGGCGCACCGCGCGCACCCTGCTCAAGGTCAACCAGAAGGACGGCTTCGACTGTCCGGGCTGCGCGTGGCCGGAGGAGGACAAGCGGCACGTCGCCGAGTTCTGCGAGAACGGGGCGAAGGCGGTCGCCGAGGAGGCGACGCTGCGCCGGGTGACCCCGGAGTTCTTCGCCGCGCACCCGGTGGCGGACCTGGCGACGCGCAGCGGGTACTGGCTGGGCCAGCAGGGCCGGATCACCCAGCCCATGCTGCTGCCGGAGGGCGGCGAGCGGTACGAGCCGGTGACCTGGGAACGGGCCTTCGCGATCATCGCCGAGGAGCTCCTGGCCCTGGGCTCGCCCGATGAGGCGCTGTTCTACACGTCGGGCCGGACCAGCAACGAGGCCGCGTTCCTGCTTCAGCTCTTCGCCCGCGAGTTCGGTACGAACAACCTGCCGGACTGCTCCAACATGTGCCACGAGTCCTCGGGTTCGGCGCTGACGGAGACCATAGGGATCGGCAAGGGCAGCGTCTCCCTCGAGGACCTGCACAGGGCGGACCTGATCGTCGTGGCGGGGCAGAACCCCGGCACGAACCACCCCCGGATGCTCTCGGCCCTGGAGAAGGCGAAGGCGGCGGGCGCGAAGATCATCTCGATCAATCCGCTGCCCGAGGCCGGCCTGGAGAAGTTCAAGAACCCGCAGACCCCGCAGGGCATGCTCAAGGGCGCCGCGCTCACCGACCTCTTCCTCCAGATCCGGATAGGCGGCGACCAGGCCCTCTTCCGGCTCCTCAACAAGCTGGTCCTGGAGACGCCCGGGGCGGTCGACGAGGAGTTCGTACGGGAACACACCCACGGGTACGAGGAGTTCACCGCGGCGGCGCGGGCGGCCGACTGGGACGAGACGCTCGCCGCGACCGGCCTCGACCGCGCCGAGATCGAGCGGGCCCTCGAGATGGTGCTCGCCTCGGAGCGGACGATCGTCTGCTGGGCGATGGGGCTCACGCAGCACAAGCACTCCGTGCCGACCATCCGCGAGGTGGTCAACTTTCTTCTGCTGCGCGGGAACATCGGGCGGCCGGGCGCGGGCGTGTGCCCGGTGCGCGGCCATTCGAACGTGCAGGGCGACCGGACGATGGGCATCTTCGAGCGCCCCGCGCCGGCCTTCCTCGACGCCCTGGACAAGGAGTTCGGGATCGTCTCGCCGCGCCACCACGGCTACGACGTGGTCCGCTCGATCGAGGCGCTGCGCGACGGCGACGCGAAGGTGTTCTTCGCGATGGGCGGCAACTTCGTGGGGGCGACGCCCGACACGGAGGTGACGGAGGCGGCGATGCGGAACGCGCGCCTGACCGTCCACGTCTCGACGAAGCTGAACCGCTCGCACGCGGTCACGGGCACGCGCGCGCTGATCCTGCCCACCCTCGGGCGCACCGACAAGGACGTGCAGAAGAGCGGTCGGCAGATCGTGACCGTCGAGGACTCGATGAGCCTGGTGCACGCCTCGCGCGGCAATCTGCCGCCCGCGAGCCCGCACCTGCTGTCCGAACCGGCGATCGTCGCGCGCATGGCCCGCGCCGCGCTCGGCGGCGAATCGGCCACTCCCTGGGAGGAGTTCGAGGCGGACTACGCCACGATCCGGGACCGCATCGCGCGCGTGGTGCCGGGCTTCGAGGACTTCAACGCCCGCCTCGCGGCGAACGCGGGCGGCTTCGCGCTGCCGCACGGTCCGCGCGACGAGCGCCGCTTCCCCACGAAGACCGGCAAGGCCAACTTCACGGCCGCGGCCGTCGAGTACCCGAAGGTGCCGGAGGGCCGGCTGCTGCTCCAGACGCTCCGCTCGCACGACCAGTACAACACCACGATCTACGGCCTGGACGACCGCTACCGGGGCATCAAGGGCGGCCGCCGGGTCGTCCTCGTCCACCCCGAGGACGCGGCGGCGCTCGGGCTCGCCGACGGGGCGTACACGGATCTGGTGAGCGAGTGGACGGACGGGACCGAGCGCCGGGCGCCCGGTTTCCGGGTGGTGCACTACCCGACGTCCCGGGGCTGCGCGGCGGCCTACTACCCGGAGACGAACGTCCTCGTCCCGCTGGAGTCCACGGCGGACGTGAGCAACACACCCGCCAGCAAGTCCGTGATCGTCCGTCTGGAACAATCGCAGTCCGCCTAAGCGTTTGCTCAGGCGGGTCGGAACGCGACACGCGGCCGTACAAAGACGAACGGAGCCGGGCCATGGGTGAACAGCAGCACGTGAAGTTCCCGCAGGAGATCATCGACGAGTACGCGGCACTCGGCGTCGACCTCCCCGCGCTCTTCTCCGCCGGGCACCTCGGCAACCGGATGGGCGTGCAGATCCTGGAGGCCTCGGCCGAGCGGGTCGTCGGCACGATGCCCGTGGAGGGCAACACGCAGCCGTACGGGCTGCTGCACGGCGGCGCCTCGGCGGTGCTCGCCGAGACGCTGGGCTCCGTCGGCTCGATGCTGCACGGCGGTGTCTCCAAGATCGCGGTCGGCGTCGACCTCAACTGCACCCACCACCGCGGGGTGCGCAGCGGCCTCGTGACGGGCGTCGCGACGCCCGTGCACCGCGGGCGGTCCACCGCCACGTACGAGATCGTGATCACCGACGAGCAGGGCAAGCGGGTCTGCTCGGCGCGGCTGACCTGCCTGCTGCGCGAGGTCGACGCCAAGGACGCGGGGATCGTCGCGGGCGGCTGACGCGCGGAGTCGAACGATCAAGGGGTGGCACCGGACAAGGTGCCACCCCTTCGGCGTCCCCTCTTCGATTCCGCCGGCTGTCACTCTCCGTGATCTTCGTTCGGGAGGTGAACGGGAGGAATCCGAAGGGAACGGAAGGGCCGATTCGTCCGCTGAGGTTTCTGCCACTGTCCGATATCCGGAGAGTCCGCTGAGCGGACCGTCAGTACCAAGAATCGCTCAAGCCCCTTAGCGGAACTGCACGTTCTCACTATGTGAACACCGCAATACCAACCCCTATGCCCCGGTATTCCCCACCGCTGCGCACACTCTTTCCCCGTCGGCATAACAAGACAGTCACATCATGCCCTCGGCGCTCCCCGACCCTCCCCACCTGCGCTTAGAGTCACCGCCAGTCACCGCGCCGCCGGGCGCGTCCTAACTGCACGGCCCTGTACCAACTCAGTACGGCCCGGCGTTCGACAACGGCACCCCTCGCTCCGCAGCTTCACGGCACCGCCTCATCCGAGGGGGCCGCGCCAGGGAAAGGACCCTTCGTGCGAAACCGTTCGTTGCTCATACTCACCACCGCGGTCACCGCGGGTGCACTCACCCTCACCGCCTGCGGTTCGCGTGACGACAAGGGCGGCGCCGAAAAGGGCGGCGGCGACGGCAACGTCACCGTGACCATCGGTCTCGACGCGCCGCTCACGGGTGAGCTGTCCGCCCTCGGCCTCGGCATCAAGAACTCGGCCGACCTCGCGGTCAAGACGGCCAACGAGAAGGCCTACGTCAAGGGCGTGACCTTCAAGCTGGAGTCCCTGGACGACCAGGCCCAGCCCTCCGCCGGCCAGCAGAACGCGACCAAGTTCGTCGCCGACAAGGCCGTCATCGGCGTCGTCGGCCCGCTGAACTCCTCGGTCTCCGAGTCGATGCAGAAGGTCTTCGACGACGCGAAGCTGGTCCAGGTCTCCCCGGCCAACACCAACCCGTCGCTGAGCCAGGGCGTCAACTGGAGCACCGGCGACAAGAAGCGCGGCTACAAGTCGTACTTCCGCACCGCGACCACGGACGCCATCCAGGGCCCGTTCGCCGCCCAGTACGTCTTCAAGAAGGCCAAGAAGACCAAGGCCTTCATCATCGACGACAAGAAGACCTACGGCGCCGGCCTCGCGGGCACCTTCAAGGGCGAGTTCGAGAAGCTCGGCGGCAAGGTCCTCGGCACCGAGCACATCAACCCCGACACCAAGGACTTCTCCGCGGTCGCCACCAAGGTGAAGAGCTCCGGCGCGGACGTCGTCTACTACGGTGGCGAGTACCCGGCCGCCGGCCCGCTGGCCAAGCAGATCAAGGAAGCCGGCGCGAAGGTCGTCGTCGTCGGCGGCGACGCGATCTACAGCCCCGAGTACGTGAAGCTCGGCGGCGCGGCCGCGACCAACGGCGACATCGCCACCTCCGTCGGCTCGCCGATCGAGGAGCTCGCCTCCGCCAAGGAGTTCCTGACCAACTACAAGGCCAAGGGCTACAAGGAGGCCTACGAGGCCTACGGCGGCTACGCCTACGACTCGACCTGGGCGATCATCGAGGCCGTCAAGAAGGCCACCGAGGGCAACGGCGGCAAGGTCCCCGAGCGCGCCAAGGTCGTCGAGGCCATGCAGGGCGTCTCCTTCGAGGGTGTGACCGGCAAGGTCTCCTTCGACGAGTTCGGTGACACCACCAACAAGCAGCTGACGGTCTACAAGGTCGAGGGCGGCGCGTTCAAGCCGGTCGAGTCCGGCACCTTCGGCGGCTGATCAACCCCACCACTCCAGCACCACCTTCACCGCGCGGGGGGCCGCACAAGGCGCCCCGCGCGGTGTCACATCCGTCGAAAGTCTCGGAGGACAATGCGGTGAACGAACTGCCGCAGCAGCTGGTCAACGGCCTGCTACTGGGATCCATGTACGGGCTCGTCGCCGTCGGCTACACGATGGTCTACGGCATCGTCCAGCTCATCAACTTCGCCCATGGCGAGATCTTCATGACCGGCGGCTTCGGGGCGCTCACGGTCTGGCTCATCCTGCCCGGCGGCACCAGCATGTGGGTCGCGCTGCCCGTCATGATCATCGGTGCCGTACTCGTCGCGACGACCATAGCCGTGGGGGCGGAACGGTTCGCCTACCGCCCGCTGCGCGGTGGCCCCCGCCTCGCCCCCCTCATCACGGCCATCGGTCTCTCGCTCGCCCTGCAGTACGCGGTGTGGGTGTGGTACCCCGAGGCGAAGTCCGCCCGGACCTTCCCGCAGATCCCCGGCGGCCCGATCGAGCTCGGCCCGGTCACCATCCAGACCGGCGACGTCTTCCTCCTGATCGCCGCCCCGATCTGCATGGCCGTCCTCGCCTTCTTCGTCATGCGCACCCGCGTCGGCCGCGGCATGCAGGCCACGGCGCAGGACCCGGACACCGCGAAGCTCATGGGCGTCAACACCGACCGGATCATCGTGATCGCGTTCGCCCTCGGCGCCGCCATGGCCGCGGTCGGAGCCGTCGCCTACGGCCTCAAGTACGGCGTCGTCGACTACAAGATGGGCTTCCTCCTCGGACTCAAGGCCTTCACGGCCGCCGTCCTCGGCGGTATCGGCAACATCTACGGAGCCATGATCGGCGGAGTCGTCCTCGGTGTCGCCGAGACCATGGCGACGGCGTACATCAGCCACATCCCCGGTATGGAGCAGCTCGGCGGCCAGTCCTGGGCCGACGTCTGGGCCTTCGTACTCCTCATCGTCGTACTCCTCGCCCGGCCACAAGGCCTCCTCGGCGAGCGCGTCGCGGACAGGGCGTGAGCACCATGACCACCATCTCCGAGAACACGACGGCGGCCACGACCCCCAAGTCGACCGAGCCGACCGGCCTCATCGGCTTCGTGCCGGCCCGGATCGCCCGCGCCCTCGTCCTGGGCGGTGGCGTCCTCACGGTCGCCGCCTGCTTCCTCTCCTGGACCTGGACGCCCACCTTCCCGGGTGACCTCACGTACTACGGCTCCCCCGCCGGCCTGCAGCTCCAGGTCCTGGTCCTGGGCGTGCTCACCACCCTCTTCGCCCTCTCGTCGTACGGCGTCAAGGGCACCCGCTGGCTGACCCCGGCCGGCGCCGACGCGGCCGTCAAGGTCGCCGCGCTCGCCGCCTTCGGCACCGCCTGGTTCACGGTCTGCGCGATCAGCATCCAGCTCGGCGGCCCGGTCAACCTGGAGCCCGGCGGCGCGGTCGTCGCGCTCGCCACCCTGATCACCCTCCTCGGCGCCCTCGCCCTCCCCTTCGAGCGGCCGCAGGTGCTGCCCGTGGACCCGGAGGACACCGCCTGGGACCAGTTCAAGCACCGGGCCGGCAACGGCTGGACCGCCTTCAAGGGCGCCTTCGCCGCCACGGGCCCCGCCCGCAAGCTGCCCCCGATGCACTCCTCCGTCGAGATCCTGATCATCACGGGCATCCTCGCCGTGGCGCTCGGCGTCTTCACCTACGGTGTCGGCACCGAGTACGACGAGCTGTTCCTCGGCTTCCTGATCACGGCGGGCCTCGGCTTCGCCGCCATCAACAAGTCGGGCCTCATGCAGCAGGCCACGCAGCTCACCAAGAAGCACCAGAACCTCACCATCGCGGGCGCGTTCACCGCGGCGGCGCTCTTCCCCTTCACCCAGACCGACGACCAGTACGCGACGCTCGGCGTCTACATCCTGATCTTCGCCACGGTCGCCCTGGGTCTGAACATCGTCGTCGGCCTCGCCGGTCTCCTCGACCTCGGGTACGTCGCCTTCCTCGGCGTCGGCGCCTACGCGGCCGCCCTCGTCTCGGGCGCCCCGACCTCCCCGTTCGGCGTGCACTTCCCCTTCTGGGCCGCCATCCTGGTCGGCGCCGGAGCCTCCCTGGTCTTCGGTGTCCTGATCGGTGCCCCGACCCTGCGGCTGCGCGGCGACTACCTCGCCATCGTCACGCTCGGCTTCGGTGAGATCTTCCGCATCGCGGTGATGAACACCGACGGCACCTCCGGTCCCGACATCACCAACGGCTCCAACGGCATCGCGTCCATCCCGAACCTCAGCATGTTCGGGTTCGACTTCGGCGCCGAGCACTCGATCGCCGGCTTCACCATCGGCCGCTTCGCGAACTACTTCTTCCTGATGCTGCTGATCATGGCGGTCGTCGTGATGGTGTTCCGCCGCAGTGGCGACTCCCGGATCGGCCGCGCCTGGGTCGCCATCCGCGAGGACGAGACCGCCGCGCTCGCCATGGGCATCAACGGCTTCCGGGTCAAGCTCATCGCCTTCGCGCTCGGTGCCTCGCTCGCCGGTCTCGCCGGTACGGTGCAGGCTCACGTCACCTACACGGTGACGCCGGAGCAGTACCTCTTCGCCGGGCCCATCCCGCCCAACTCCGCCTTCCTGCTCGCCGCCGTCGTCCTCGGCGGCATGGGCACCATGAGCGGTCCCCTGGTCGGCGCCTCGCTGCTCTTCCTCATCCCCAACAAGCTCCAGTTCATGGGCGAGTACCAGCTCTTCGCCTTCGGCGTCGCGCTGATCCTGCTCATGCGCTTCCGCCCGGAGGGCATGATCGCCAACCGGCGCAACCAGCTGGAGTTCCACGAGAACGACGAGACGCCCGCCACGCTCACCAAGGCAGGTGCGTGAACCATGACGACCACCACCAAGACCGCCGACGCCACCACCGCGCCGGCCGCCGGCGAGACCGTTCTCGACGCGCGCGGGGTCACCATGCGCTTCGGCGGCCTCACCGCCGTCCGCGATGTGAACCTGACCGTCAACAGCGGCGAGATCGTCGGTCTCATCGGCCCCAACGGCGCCGGCAAGACCACCTTCTTCAACTGCCTCACCGGTCTCTACGTCCCCACCGAGGGTGAGGTCCGGTACAAGGGCACGGTCCTGCCGCCCACGTCGTACAAGGTCACCGACGCCGGCATCGCCCGCACCTTCCAGAACATCCGCCTCTTCCACAACATGACCGTCCTGGAGAACGTCCTCGTCGGACGTCACACCCGGATGAAGCAGGGCCTCTGGTCCGCGCTGCTCCGCCTCCCCTCCTTCAAGAAGGCCGAAGCGGAGGCCACGCAGCGGGCCATGGAGCTCCTGGAGTTCATCGGCCTCCAGGACAAGGCGCAGCACCTCGCCAAGAACCTCCCGTACGGCGAGCAGCGCAAGCTGGAGATCGCCCGCGCCCTCGCGAGCGACCCCGGCCTGATCCTGCTCGACGAGCCCACCGCCGGCATGAACCCGCAGGAGACGCGGGCGGCGGAGGAACTCATCTTCGCCATCCGGGACATGGGCATCGCCGTGCTCGTCATCGAGCACGACATGCGGTTCATCTTCAACCTCTGCGACCGGGTCGCCGTGCTCGTCCAGGGTCAGAAGCTGATCGAGGGCGACAGCGCGACCGTCCAGGGCGACGAGCGGGTCATCGCCGCGTACCTGGGCGAGCCGGCCGCGGAGGACGCGCCGGCCGCGGCGACCCCCGCGAAGGACGCGCCCGCCGAGGAGGCTCCGTCGGAGGACGCGCCCGCCGAGGACGACGCGCCCGCCGAGGACGCACCGTCCGAGGACACGCCCGCTGAGGACGCGCCTTCCGAGGACGCCTCTTCCGAGGACGCCCCGGAGGCCGCCGACGCCCCGGAGGCCTCGGAGGACACCCCGCACGACCCTGCTTCGGGCAAGGAGAACGACGCATGACCGCACTGCTCGAAGTCGAGGACCTGCGCGTCGCCTACGGAAAGATCGAGGCCGTCAAGGGCATCTCCTTCTCCGTCGACGCCGGTGAGGTCGTCACCCTCATCGGCACCAACGGCGCCGGGAAGACCACCACCCTGCGGACCCTCTCCGGGCTCCTGAAGCCGGTCGGCGGCCAGATCAAGTTCGAGGGCAAGTCCCTCCGCAAGATCCCCGCGCACAAGATCGTCTCGCTGGGTCTGGCCCACTCCCCCGAGGGCCGGCACATCTTCCCCCGGATGACGATCGAGGAGAACCTCCTCCTCGGCGCCTTCCTCCGGAAGGACACCGCGGGCATCGCCAAGGACGTCCAGCGCGCCTACGACCTCTTCCCGATCCTGGGCGAGCGTCGCAAGCAGGCGGCCGGCACGCTCTCCGGCGGTGAGCAGCAGATGCTCGCCATGGGCCGGGCGCTGATGTCCCAGCCGAAGCTGCTCATGCTCGACGAGCCCTCCATGGGTCTCTCCCCGATCATGATGCAGAAGATCATGGCGACCATCGCCGAGCTGAAGGCCCAGGGCACCACCATCCTGCTCGTCGAGCAGAACGCCCAGGCCGCGCTCGCCCTGGCGGACCACGGTCACGTCATGGAGATCGGCAAGGTCGTGCTCTCGGGCACGGGCCAGAACCTGCTCCACGACGAGTCCGTCCGCAAGGCGTACCTCGGCGAGGACTGACCCCCGCCGGTCCGCACCAAGGACAGAAGGCCCGCCCCACAAGGTCGTGGGGCGGGCCTTCTCCGTTCCGGAGTGCGGCGGGGCGGCTACTGCTGGCCCTTGGCCGCCTTCTTCTCCTCGGCGTCCTCGATGACCGCCTCGGCGACCTGCTGCATCGACATGCGCCGGTCCATGGAGGTCTTCTGGATCCAGCGGAACGCGGCCGGCTCCGTCAGCCCGTACTGGGTCTGGAGGATCGACTTGGCGCGGTCCACCAGCTTGCGGGTCTCCAGGCGGAGGGAGAGGTCGGCGACCTCCTTCTCCAGGGCGCGCAGCTCGGCGAAGCGGGAGACGGCCATCTCGATGGCCGGCACCACGTCGCTCTTGCTGAACGGCTTGACCAGGTACGCCATGGCGCCGGCGTCCCGGGCGCGCTCGACGAGGTCGCGCTGCGAGAAGGCGGTCAGCATGAGGACCGGGGCGATGGACTCGCCCGCGATCTTCTCGGCGGCCGAGATGCCGTCGAGGACGGGCATCTTGACGTCGAGGATGACGAGGTCGGGGCGGTGCTCGCGGGCGAGCTCGACGGCCGTGGCGCCGTCTCCGGCCTCACCGACGACCTCGTAGCCCTCCTCCTCCAGCATCTCTTTGAGGTCGAGGCGGATGAGCGCCTCGTCCTCGGCGATGACGACGCGGGTCGTCAGCGGCGGGACGTGCGACGGCTCGGCGTCGTCGGCGGGCTGGGGCGACTCGGGGGCGGTCACGCGGGCTCCTCGTTCCATGGCCTCGTTTCGGAGGCGGATACAGCTCCCCATGAGCCTACCCACCTCCTGTAAGGTAGGGGCACGGCGGGTGATCACCGACCTTCGTTTCGAAGGATGCCCCGGTAGCCCAGCGGTAGAGGCAGTGGTCTCAAACACCATACAGCGTGGGTTCGAATCCCACCCGGGGCACTTTACCTTTGATTCCAAGGATCGAGACGAGCACCGCCCGCTCCGCCGGACGGCCTACGGACGGTTCACGTCAGGGGCTCGCCGATGTGGTGCACCCGGACCAGGTTCGTCGAGCCGGCGACACCCGGCGGGGAACCGGCCGTGATGACCACGGTGTCGCCCTTCTTGCAGCGCCCGATCCGCAGCAGCTCCTCGTCGACCTGGGCCACCATCGCGTCCGTGGAGTCGACGTGCGGGCCGAGGAAGGTCTCGACGCCCCAGGTGAGGTTGAGCTGCGAGCGCGTCGCCGGGTCCGGCGTGAAGGCGAGCAGCGGGATCGGCGAGCGGTAGCGGGAGAGCCGCTTGACCGTGTCGCCGGACTGGGTGAACGCGACGAGGAACTTGGCCCCGAGGAAGTCGCCCATCTCCGCGGCGGCCCGGGCCACGGCGCCGCCCTGGGTGCGGGGCTTGTTGCGCTCGGTCAGCGGGGGCAGCCCCTTGGCGAGGACGTCCTCCTCCGCGGCCTCGACGATCCGGCTCATGGTGCGGACCGTCTCGATCGGGTAGCGGCCGACGCTGGTCTCGCCGGAGAGCATGACGGCGTCGGTGCCGTCGATGACCGCGTTCGCCACGTCGCTCGCCTCGGCGCGCGTGGGGCGGGAGTTGTCGATCATCGAGTCGAGCATCTGGGTGGCGACGATGACCGGCTTGGCGTTCCGCTTGGCCAGCTTGACCGCCCGCTTCTGGACGATCGGCACCTGCTCCAGGGGCATCTCGACGCCCAGGTCGCCGCGGGCGACCATGATGCCGTCGAAGGCGGCGACGATCTCCTCGATGTTCTCGACGGCCTGCGGCTTCTCGATCTTGGCGATGACGGGCAGCCGGCGGCCCTCCTCGTCCATGATCCGGTGGACGTCCACGATGTCCTGGGCGCTGCGGACGAAGGAGAGCGCGATGACGTCGGCGCCGATGCGCAGGGCCCAGCGGAGGTCCTCGATGTCCTTCTCGGACAGGGCGGGTACGGAGACGGCGACGCCGGGCAGGTTGAGGCCCTTGTGGTCGGAGACCATGCCGCCCTCGATGACCAGGGTGTTCACCCGGGGGCCCTCGACGGAGGTGACCTCCAGGGTGACGCGGCCGTCGTCGACGAGGATGCGCTCGCCGGCGGTCACGTCCGCGGCGAGACCGGAGTAGGTCGTCCCGCAGCAGTGGCGGTCGCCCTCCATCGGCTCGACGGTGATGGTGAACTCGTCGCCGCGTTCAAGGAGTACGGGACCTTCGCGGAAGCGGCCGAGACGGATCTTCGGACCTTGAAGGTCGGCGAGGACACCGACGCTGCGGCCGGTCTCGTCGGAGGCTTTGCGTACGCGCTGGTAGCGCTCCTCGTGCTCGACGTACGAGCCGTGACTGAGGTTGAAGCGGGCCACGTCCATTCCGGCCTCGATCAACGCCTTGATCTGGTCGTATGTTTCGGTGGCGGGCCCAAGGGTACAAACGATTTTCGCTCGGCGCATGAGGCGAGCCTAGGCCTTACCCATCAGTAGGAAATTGGCTGGGCATGACTACTCAACAACCTTTCCGTGAAAGGTTGTTGACAAGTATTGAATCTGTGCACCGGGGTGCTCCGATGAGCGATTTTCGCGCCCCCGCGACCCCTGTCTCAGAGTGCGGGCGGCACCATCGTGAAGCGCGCGACGACCTCCGCCGTGACCGTCTGCCGCTGCGGTTCGAGGTCCAGCGGAGGCGCCTCGCCGGCCCGCTCCGTCGCGAAGCCCGCCGGCGCCGCGGCGAAGACCGGCGGCAGTTGCGACATCCCCGGCCCCGCGAGACCGGCGTCCGAGAGTTCGAGGAGTGAGGCGAGCGAGGTGCCGAGCGCCTCCGCGTACGCCCGCGCCCGCTGCACGGCCTCCGTCACCGCGAGGCGCCGCGCCTCCGCGTACGCCGGGGAGTCCGGCCGCAGCTCCCACCACGGACCGTCGACGCCCGTCATGTCCAGATCGGCGAGGCGGGTCACCAGCTCCCCCAGGACCGTGAAGTCGGTCAGCTCGGCCGTCATCCGCACCCGGCCCACGAAGGCGTGCACCCGCTCGCCCCGACCGCGCCTGCCGAGCTCCGGCGAGATCGAGAAACGGCCCGTCTCCAGCTTCTCGACCGTCTCCCCCTGCGCCTTGACGAGGTCGAGCACCTGCGCGTTCCGCCGGGTCAGCTCCGCGAGCGTCGCCGACCGGTCCGTACCCCGCGCGGAGACCGTCACCCAGATCCGGGCGAACTCGGGATCGACCTCCAGCCGGCCCTCGCCACGCACCGTCACCTGCGGGGCTCCCGGGGTCGCGTGTTCCTGCGTCACGTCCTGACTCCTCCATGTTCGGTAACGATCGTCCACCGAACACTTTCCCACTCCGTAACCCGAAAGGGCTGTTGCCGACGTGCCGCCTGAGCCAGAATCTACGCGCGTTGTGCGTGCCTGACCGCGCGCCTGAACCAACGCCACTGAACCAAGGAGAAGCACATGCCGTTGAACCGCCGGACGTTCCTGGAGAGCTCCGTGGCCGTCGGGGCCGGAGCCGCCCTCGCCACGGGGATCGCCGCTCCCGCCGAGGCCCACGACCGCCGCCCCAAGCCGGCCAGGCGGTACTCGTTCACGGTGATGGGGACGACCGACCTGCACGGCAACGTCTTCAACTGGGACTACTTCACGGACAAGGAGTTCGACGACAAGGCGCACAACGACATCGGCCTTGCCAAGATCTCCACCCTCGTCGACCAGGTCCGCGCGGCGAAGGGCCGCCGCAACACCCTCCTCATCGACGCGGGCGACACCATCCAGGGCACCCAGCTGTCCTACTACTACGCCAAGGTCGACCCGATCACCGCCCGCCGCGGCCCCGTCCACCCGATGGCCCAGGCGATGAACGCCATCGGCTACGACGCCGCCGCCCTCGGCAACCACGAGTTCAACTACGGCATCCCGGTGCTCCGGAAGTTCGAGGAGCAGTGCGACTTCCCGCTCCTCGGCGCCAACGCCCTCGACGCGAAGACCCTGCGCCCGGCCTTCGCGCCGTACAGCATGCACCGGATGCGCACCCCGCACGGCAAGGACGTCAAGGTCGCGATACTCGGCCTGACGAACCCGGGCATCGCCATCTGGGACAAGGCGAACGTCCAGGGCAAGATGGTCTTCCCCGGCCTGGAGGAGCAGGCCGCGAAGTGGGTGCCGAAGCTGCGCTCGATGGGCGCGGACGTCGTCGTCGTCTCGGCGCACTCCGGCTCCAGCGGCACCTCCTCGTACGGTGACCAGCTCCCCCACATCGAGAACGCGGCCGGACTCGTCGCCGAGCAGGTGCCGGGCATCGACGCGATCCTCGTCGGCCACGCGCACACCGAGATCCCCGAGTACCGGGTGAAGAACAAGGAGACCGGCAAGGACGTCGTCCTGTCCGAGCCGCTCAAGTGGGGCCAGCGTCTCACCCTCTTCGACTTCGACCTGGTGTGGGAGAAGGGCCGCTGGGTCGTCGAGAAGGTCGGCGCGCAGGTCCTCAACTCCAACACGGTGGCGGAGGACCCGCAGATCACCGGGCTGCTCGCGGACGAGCACGAGAAGGTCGTCGCGTACGTCAACCAGGTCATCGGCACCTCCACGGCGGCCATGACCACGGCCGACGCGCCGTGGAAGGACGAGCCGATCATCGACCTGATCAACGTGGTCCAGGCCGAGACGGTGAAGGCGGCCCTCGCGGGCGGCGCGCACGCGGCCCTCCCGGTGCTCTCCCAGGCCTCCTGCTTCTCCCGTACGGCCCGGATCCCGGCCGGTCAGATCAGCATCAAGGACGCCGCCGGCCTGTACCCCTTCGAGAACACCCTGGAGGCCCGACTGATGACGGGCGCCCAGCTGAAGGAGTACCTGGAGTACTCGGCGAAGTACTACGTCCAGACGGCGGCGGGGGCGCCGGTGGACACCGCGCTGCTGACCAACGCGGGCGGGACGCCGGACTACAACTACGACGCCGTGTCGGGTCTGACGTACGAGATCGACATCGCCAAGGCGGCCGGCTCGCGGATCGTGAACCTGTCCTTCGAGGGCAAGCCGCTCGACCCGGCGGCGCAGTTCGTCCTGGCGGTCAACAACTACCGGGCGAGCGGCGGCGGCGCGTTCCCGCACGTCGCGAACGCCCAGCAGCTGTGGGCGAACTCGGACGAGATCCGCAACACCATCATCCAGTGGGTGAAGGCGAAGGGGACGGTCGACCCGGGTCTGTTCGCTTCGGTGGACTGGAAGCTGACCCGGGACGGCGTGCCGGTCTTCTAGTACCGCGGTCTTCCCCGCGTCAGTGTTGTACGAGAGGCGTCAGCTTCCGGTCCTGGGCCGGGATGCTCGGCGCCTCTCGCGTCTCCAGGCCGAAGCTGGTGAAGGCGGTGCGGCGCGGCAGCGGGTAGGGGTCCTTGCCGGTGACCGTGTTGAGGATGGTCGCGCTGCGCCAGGCGGCGAGGCCGAGGTCGGGGGCGCCGACGCCGTGGGTGTGCTTCTCGGCGTTCTGGACGTAGACGGAGCCGGTGACGGAGGGGTCGAGGACCAGCCGGTACCGCTCGTCGATCCGGGCGCGGCCCGCCGCGTCGTGACGCAGGTACGGGTCGAGTCCGGCGAGCATCCGGTCGACGGGGCGCTCGCGGTAGCCGGTCGCGAGGACGACGGCGTCGGTGGTGAGCCGTGAGCGGGTGCCCTGCTGGAGGTGTTCCAGGTGCAGTTCGACCTGGGTGGTGGCGACGCGGCCGGCGGTGCGGACCCGGACGCCGGGGGTGAGGACGGCGTCGGGCCAGCCGCCGTGCAGGGTGCGGCGGTAGAGCTCGTCGTGGATCGCGGCGATGGTGTCGGCGTCGATGCCCTTGTGCAGCTGCCACTGGCGGGGCACGAGTTCGCCGCGTGCGGTCTCGGGCAGGGAGTGGAAGTAGCGGGTGTAGTCGGGGGTGAAGTGCTCCAGGCCGAGCTTGGAGTACTCCATGGGGGCGAAGGCCTCGGTACGGGCCAGCCAGTGGATCCTCTCGGCTCCTGCGGGGCGGGCCCGGAGGAGGTCGAGGAAGATCTCGGCGCCGGACTGGCCGGAGCCGATGACGGTGACGTGGCCGGCGGCGAGGAGCGTCTCGCGGTGGGCGAGGTAGTCGGCGGAGTGGATCACGGGGACGCCGGGGGCCTCGGCGAGCGGCCGGAGCGGCTCGGGGACGTACGGCTCGGTGCCGACGCCGAGGACGACGTTCCGGGTGTAGGCGCGGCCGAGGGCCTCCGCCTCGCCGTCCGGGTCGATCTGGGTGAAGTCGACCTCGAAGAGGCGGCGCTCGGGGTTCCAGCGGACCGAGTCGACCTGGTGGCCGAAGTGGAGGCCGGGGAGCCGCTCGCTGACCCAGCGGCAGTACGCGTCGTACTCGGCGCGCTGGATGTGGAACTTCTCGGCGAAGTAGAAGGGGAAGAGGCGCTCGCGGCTCTTCAGGTAGTTGAGGAAGGTCCAGGGGCTCGCGGGGTCCGCGAGGGTCACCAGGTCGGCGAGGAAGGGGACCTGGAGGGTGGCGCCCTCGATGAGGAGGCCGGGGTGCCAGTGGAAGGCGGGCCGCTGCTCGTAGAAGGTGGCGGCGAGGCCGCCGGGGATGCCGTGCGCGAGGGCGGCGAGCGAGAGGTTGAACGGGCCGATGCCGACACCCACCAGGTCGTGGGGCCGGTCGAGGTCGTCGTCCTTGGGGGTGCTGCCGGTCATCGGTGCGTGCTGCCTTCCACGAGGGTGATGAGCTGGGCCAGGTCGCCGGGGGTGGCGTGGGGGTTGAGCAGGGTGGCCTTGAGCCAGAGGCGGCCGTCCGCCTCGGCGCGGCCGAGGACCGCGCGGCCCTCGGCGAGGAGGGTGCGGCGGATCGCGGCGACGGTCTCGTCGCCGGCCCCGGCGGGCCGGAAGAGGACGGTGGTGAGGGTGGGCCGGGCGCGCAGGTCGAGGCCGGGGGTCTTCTCCACGAGGTCGGCGAGGTCCTGGGCGAGCTCCATGCAGGCGTCGACGAGGGCGGCGAGGCCGGAGCGGCCGAGGGCGCGGAGGGTGACGGCCGTCTTGAGGACGTCGGGGCGGCGGGTGGTGCGCAGGGAGCGGCCGAGGAGGTCGGGGAGGCCGGCCTCGGTGTCGTCGTCGGCGTTGAGGTAGTCGGCGGTGTGGCCGAGGACGGCGAGGTCGGCGGCGTCGCGTACGGCGAGGAGCCCGGCGGCGGCGGGCTGCCAGCCGAGTTTGTGCAGGTCGACGGTGACGGTACGGGCCCGGTCGAGGCCGTCCAGGAGCCGGCGGTGGGTGGGGCTGAGGAGGACGGGGCCTCCGTAGGCGGCGTCGACGTGGAGTTCGGCGCCGTGGGCGGCGGCGACGTCGGCGAGCTCCGGCAGGGGGTCGATCAGGCCCTCGTCGGTGGTGCCGGCGGTGGCGACGACGAGGACGGGGCCGTTCGTCGTGGTCAGGGCCTCGGCCAGGGCGGCCGGTTCGAGGATGCCGTGCGGGGTGGGGACGGTGACCGGGGCGGGGAGGCCGAGGAGCCAGGCGGCGCGGTGGAAGGAGTGGTGGGCGTTGGCGCCGACGACGGTCCGTACGGAACCGTGGCGCTCCCTCGCGAGGAGCAGGGCGAGCTGGTTGGACTCGGTGCCGCCGGTGGTGACGAGGGCGTCGGGGGCTCCCGCCGCGGGGAAGACCTCGGCGGCGAGGGCCGCCGTGACCTCGGCCTCCAGGGCGGAGGCGGCGGGCGCCTGGTCCCAGGAGTCCATGGACGGGTTGAGCGCGGAGGCCGCGAGGTCGGCGGCGGCGGCGAGCGCGAGGGGCGGGGTGTGGAGGTGGGCGGCGCACAGGGGGTGCGCGGGGTCGGCGGCGCCGGCGGCGAGCGCGGTGACGAGGGCGCGGAGGGCCTCGTGGGCGCCGGTGCCGGTCTCGGGGAGTACGGCTCCGAGGGCTCGCGCCCTGGCCGTGACGGCCTGGGGCCCGCCGGCCGGGAGGGGGCCGCCCCGCTCCTCCGCACCGGCGCGGAGCGCGTCGAGGACGGTGTCCAGGAGGGGGCGGAGGGCCTCGGCGCCGGGGGTTCCTCCGGCGAGGGGTGGGGGTGCGGCACGCATGGACGACAGGGTGCCGGGGGTTGTCGGGGTTTGTCCGGGGAGTCGTCCCTTGTGACCCGAACGGGGGACACGGGACTGGACGGGCGGCGCGGGTCGTCGTCGCCGACCCGCGCCGCCCGTGCCGTCAGGCCTCGCGGACCGCCAGGGCGCGGCGGAGGTCGTCGAGCTGGTCGACGAGCTTGCGGCGGAGGGCCGGGATCATGGTGTCGGTGGCCAGGTGGGTCTCGCCCAACGCCAGGGAGTCGGCGTCGATCGCGTACGACGGGAAGGCGTAGCGGCCCGCCGCCTCGGCCATCGCCGCGCCGCGCCGGTCGCCGAGCGCGGCGGCGGCGGCGTAGAAGCGGGGCACGTAGTCCCGTACGAGCTCGGCCTGTTCGGGCTGCCAGAAGCCGCGGGCGGTGGCGGTGAAGAGGTAGTTGGACAGGTCGTCCGTGTCGAAGAGGGCCGACCAGGCGGCCGCCTTCGCCGCCGGGTCCGGGAGGGCGGCCCGGCAGAGGGCGGCGCCCTCCCGGCCGGTGGCGCTCGGGTCGCGCTCCAGCTCGGCGGCGATCACCGTCTCGTCGGTGGCGCCGAGGACGGCGAGGCGGGCGAGGATCCGCCAGCGCAGCTCGGGGTCGAGCTCGGGGCCGCCGTGGACGGTGCCCTCCTCCAGCCAGGAGGCGATCTTCTCGGGGGTGCCGGCGCTGTCGACGAAGGTGCGCACGGCCGTGAGGCGCAGGCCCGGGGCCTCGCCGTCCTCGGTGCGGCGCAGCAGCGCGCGGGCGATCTCGACGATCGCGGCGAGGGCGGCGGGGCGCTCGTCCTCGGTGACGTACCGGTCGGCGATCTGGGTGCGGGCGAAGCCCAGGACGCCCTGGACGAGGGAGAGTTCGGTCTCCTGCGGGAGGTGCGTGCGGGCGGCCTCCAGGTAGGCGGCCGGGGCCAGCTCGCCGTCGCGGACCATGTCGCGCAGGCTGTTCCAGACGACGGCGCGGGTGACCGGGTCCGGGATGGCGGAGAGCGACCGCAGGACCGTCGCCCCGGAGGCCTCGTCGAAGCGGACCTTGGCGTAGGTGAGGTCCCCTTCGTTGAGGACGACGAGCGCCGGGCGCGGACCGGTCAGGTCGAGCGGTGCCTCCTGCGGGACGTCGATCTCGCGCCGCTCCCGCAGGACCAGGGCGTCCAGGGCGTCCCGGTCGTACACACCGACGTCGACGCGGTGCGGGCGGCTGCCCTCGCGGTCGACGGTGAGCCGCCGACGGGCGCCCTCGCCGTCGAGGCGCGGGGTGAGCGTGTCGACGCCCGTGGTGCGCAGCCACTGCTCGGCCCAGCCGTGGACGTCGCGGTCGGTGGCGGCGGCGAGGTTGTCGATGAAGTCGGCGAGGGTCGCGTTGCCGAACTTGTGGCGCTTGAAGTGGATGTTGATGCCGGCGAGGAAGTCCTTCTCGCCGAGCCAGGCGACGAGCTGGCGGAGCGCGGAGGCGCCCTTGGCGTAGGAGATGCCGTCGAAGTTGAGGAGCGCGGAGGCGGTGTCGGGGACGGCCTCCGGGTCCGGGGCGACGGGGTGGGTGGAGGGCCGCTGGTCGGCCTCGTACCCCCAGGCCTTCCTGGTGACGCCGAAGTCGACCCAGGTGTCGGGGAAGAGGTCGGCGCAGGCTTCGTTGACGGTCTGGAAGCCCATGTACTCGGCGAAGGACTCGTTCAGCCAGATGTCGTCCCACCAGCGCAGGGTGACGAGGTCGCCGAACCACATGTGGGCCATCTCGTGGGCGATGACCATGGCGCGGGTCTGCCGCTCGGTGACGGTGACGGCGGAGCGGAAGACGAACTCGTCGCGGAAGGTGACGAGTCCGGGGTTCTCCATCGCGCCCGCGTTGAACTCGGGGACGAAGGCCTGGTCGTACGAGTCGAAGGGGTACGGCTCGTCGAACTTCTGGTGGTACCGGTCGTAACAGGCCTTGGTGACGGCGAGGATCTCGTCGGCGTCGGCGTCGAGGTGGGGGGCGAGGGAGCGGCGGCAGTGGATGCCGAAGGGGAGCCCGGCGTGCTCGGTGCGGATCGAGTGCCAGGGGCCGGCGGCGACGCAGACGAAGTAGGTGGAGAGCAGCGGGGTGGCGGCGGCCTTCCAGCTGCCGTCGGCCTGCTGCTCGGTGATGCCGTTGGCGAGGACGGTCCAGCCCTCGGGGGCGGTGACGGTCAGCTCGAAGACGGCCTTCAGGTCGGGCTGGTCGAAGGCGGCGAAGACGCGCTGGACGTCCTCCATGAAGAGCTGCGTGTAGACGTACGACTCGCCGTCGGTGGGGTCCGTGAAGCGGTGCATGCCCTCGCCCGTGCGGGAGTACCGCATGGTCGTGGTGACGCTCAGCTCGTGCTCGCCCTCGGTGAGGCGGAGCGGGAGCCGGTTGCCGGTGAGGGCGGCGGGGTCGAGGGCCTCTCCGTCGAGGGTGGCGGAGTGGAGGGTCTCGGGCTTGAGCTCGACGAAGGTGTCCCCGGCTGTGCGGGCGGTGAACCGGACGGTGCTGGTGGACTCGAAGGTCTCGGCGCCGGTGGTGAGGTCGAGGTCCACGAGGTAGTGGTGGACGTCGAGGAGCTGGGCACGGGTCTGCGCTTCGTCGCGCGTCAGTACGGACATGGGCCCTATGCTGCCCGATGCCTCCGGCCTGCGGCAGGGGTGGTGGGAAGAACCGCGCTCAGGCCAGTCCGGAGCCGTTCAGGTGGGCGAAGGCGGCCGTGATGCGGGGGCGGTCGTAGCCGGTGGGGCCGGCCGCGCCGCTGGAGATCAGGGTGTGGAGGAGGATCCGGGCCTTGGCGGGGTCGAGGGGGCCGGCCGGGATCAGCCCGTGCTGCAGCAGGTCGTACTCGGAGCCGGGGCCGCGGTAGGTGTGCGAGAGGGTCGCTCCGCCGCCCGTACGGGAGGCGAGGACGACGGGGATGCGGCGGGCGAGCTCGGCGAGCGGGTCGACGAACCAGGTGGGGACGTGGCCGGCGCCGAAGGCGGCGACGACGAGGCCCTGGAAGCGGTGGTCGACGGCTTCGAGGAGTTCGCCCCGGTCGCCCTGGGACAGGGTGAGGAGGGCGACCCTGGCGTCGGGGTCGAACTTCAGGGGGCAGAGGGCGGTGCGGACGGCGGGGCGGAGCAGGATCCGCGGCTCGCCCTCGACGACGGTGCCGATGGGGCCCGCGCCGGGCGAGCCGAAGGTGGTGACCGAGGTCGTGTGGGTCTTGCGGGCGAGGCGGGCGGCGTGGATCTCGTCGGCGAGGACGACGATGACGCCGAGGTTCCGGCAGGCGGGGTCGGCGGCGACGGCGAGCGCGGCGGCGAGGTTGGCGGGGCCGTCGGCGCCGGGCAGGTCGGGGCGGCGCATGGCGCCGGTGACGGCGATCGGCTGCTCGGTGGTGCAGAGCAGGTCGAGGAGGAAGGCGGTCTCCTCCAGGGTGTCGGTGCCCTGGACGACGACCACGCCGGAGCCGTCGGCGACGGTGGCGCGGACCTCGGCGGCGAGCGCGGCGAGGTCCTCGTGGGTGAGGGAGGAGCTGGGGACGCGCCGGAAGTCGCGGAGGACGACGTCCTCGGGCGCGCCGAGGCCGGCCAGGACCTCCTGGCCGGTCATGCGGGCCGCGTCACCGCCTCGCGCGGAGATCGTCCCGCCGAGGGTGAAGACCGTGACGCGGGCCATCAGCGTGCTCCGTCCGCAATCGTCTCGTGGTGGCGGATGACCTCCGCGATGATGAAGTTCAGGAGCTTCTCCGCGAAGGCCGGGTCCAGTCTCGCGCTCTCGGCCAGTTCGCGCAGCCGGGCGATCTGGCGGGACTCGCGGGCGGGGTCGGCGGGCGGCAGCTTGTGCTCGGCCTTGAGGACGCCGACCTGCTGGGTGCACTTGAAGCGCTCGGCCAGCATGTACACGACCGCGGCGTCGATGTTGTCGATGCTCTCGCGGAGCCGGGTCAGTTCGGCCCGTACGGAGTCGTCGACCGGGCGGGGCAGGGTGGAGTCACTCATGATCTGCGAGCTTAGACGGATCTCGGCCGGATCGTGGGCGGGTGTTCGGGATCCGGTACGCGGTTGCTCCAGCCTCCGGGGACGGACCGCCCCTGCTGCTCGCGGAAGCGGATGGGGGCGGTGCCGACCCGGCGGGTGAACAGCCGGGAGAAGTAGGCGGGGTCGTCGTAGCCGACGCGGCGGGCGACGGCCGCGACGGGGAGCTCGGTGGCGGCGAGGAGTTCCTTCGCGCGGCCGAGGCGGACGGTGAGCAGGTAGTCCTTGGGGCTGCAGCCGGCGGCGCGGCGGACGGCGGTGCGCAGGTCGGCGGCGGTCATGCCGTGCCGGGCGGCGTGTTCGGCGACGGACAGCGGCTGGAAGGCGTCGCGGGCGAGGGCGGCGAGGACGGGGTCGCCGTCGGCGTTGGTGTCGGCGCGGGCGCGGCGCAGGGCGACGAGGAGTTCGTGGACGGCGGCGCCGGTCTCGACCTCCAGGAGGGGGTTGCCGGGGCGGGCGGCGCGGGCGATGCGGCTGATGGCGGCGCGGGCGGGCGCGGCGTCGGAGAGGGGGACCACCGGCCGGTCGGGCTCGATGTAGCCGAGCTCGGTGTACGTGGCGGTGGCCGGTCCCGAGAAGTCGACGAAGGCCTCGTCCCAGCCGGTGCCGGGGTCGGCGGCGTAGTGGTGGGGGGTGCCGGGGGTGAGCCAGATGAGGGCGGGGGCGGTGACGGTGGTGCGGCGCCCGTCGGCGCCCCGGTACCAGCCGCTGCCCGCGGAGACGACGACGGCGACGTGGTGGTCGAGGGTGCGGGGTCCGACGGTGGGCAGGGTGCCGTGCTGGAGACCGACGCCGAGGCAGACCAGGCCGAGGCGGTGGTGGACGGGGCTGGGCGTGAAGTAACGCATCCAGGTGTGGTACATGCGGCGGGCCCCTCCGTAACGTCCAAACTTCGACGATCTTTGTCCATGGACCGGCTCGCCGCCAGAGGGCAAAAGTGAGGCCATGAGCACGTTCGCTGTGGGTGACGAGGACTTTCTGCTCGACGGGCGGCCGGTGCGCCTCCTCTCGGGGGCGCTGCACTACTTCCGGGTGCACGAGGAGCAGTGGGAGCACCGGCTCGGGATGCTGCGCGCGATGGGCCTGAACTGTGTCGAGACGTACGTCCCCTGGAACCTGTACGCGCCGGAGCCCGGCCGGTACGGGGACGTGGAGGCGCTCGGCCGGTTCCTGGACGCGGTGGAGCGGGCCGGGATGCGGGCGATCGTGCGCCCGGGGCCGTACATCTGCGCCGAGTGGGAGAACGGCGGGCTTCCGCACTGGCTGACGGGGCCGCTCGGGCGGCGCGTGCGGACGCTCGATCCGGAGTTCCTGGCGGCGGTGGAGGCCTGGTTCCGGCGGCTGCTTCCGCAGGTGGTGGAGCGGCAGGTCGACCGGGGCGGCCCGGTGGTCCTGGTGCAGGTGGAGAACGAGTACGGGAGTTACGGCAGCGACCGGGGCTATCTGGAGTGGGTGGCGGAGCTGCTGCGCGCGTGCGGGGTGAGCGTGCCGCTCTTCACCTCGGACGGGCCCGAGGACCACATGCTGACGGGTGGTTCGGTGCCGGGGGTGCTGGCGACGGCGAACTTCGGTTCGGGGGCGCGGGAGGGCTTCGCGACGCTGCGGCGCCATCAGCCCTCGGGGCCGCTGATGTGCATGGAGTTCTGGTGCGGCTGGTTCGACCACTGGGGCACGGAGCACGCGGTGCGGGACGCGGCGGACGCGGCGGCGGCACTGCGGGAGATCCTGGAGTGCGGGGCGTCGGTCAATGTGTACATGGCGCACGGCGGGACCAACTTCGGCGGCTGGGCGGGGGCGAACCGGACGGGTGAGCTGCACGACGGGGCGCTGCGGCCGACGGTGACCTCGTACGACTACGACGCGCCGGTGGACGAGGCGGGGCGGCCGACGGAGAAGTTCCGGCGCTTCCGCGAGGTGCTCGCGGAGTACGCGGAGGGGCCGCTGCCCGGGCTCCCCGAGCCGCCGGCGCGCCTCGCGGCCCCGGTGCGGGGCGCCCTCGGCGGGTGGGCGCCGCTCGGCGAGGTCCTGGAGGTGCTCGGCGACGAGGAACGGTCCGCGCCGGTGCCGCCGACGTTCGAGGAGCTGGGGGTGGACCGGGGTCTGGTCCGCTACCGGGTGGAGGTCCCGGGGCCCCGGCAGCCGTACCCGCTGGGGGTGACGGGGCTGCGGGACCGGGCGACGGTGTACGTCGACGGGGTCCTGGCGGGGGTGCTCGGCACCGGGGACACCGAGGACCCGGCGCTGGTGGAGCCGGTGGCGGGGCCGGCCGTCGTGGACCTGTGGGTGGAGTCGCTGGGCCGGGTCAACTACGGGCCGCGGCTCGCGGAGCCGAAGGGGATCACAGGCGGGGTGCGGCACGAGCGGCAGTACCTGCACGGGTTCCGGGCCCAGGGCCTGCGTCTGGACGCCTTCGAGGCGGCGGCGGTGGCGAAGGTGCCGTTCCGGCCGGTGGCCGGGGAGGGAGCGGGCTCGGGGCTGTACCGGGGGGCGGTCGAGGTGGCCGGGCCGGGGGACGCGCTGCTCTCCCTGCCGGGCGGGACGCGCGGCTTCGTCTGGGTGAACGGCTTCTGCCTGGGCCGGTACTGGAACGCCGGCCCGCAGGAGTCGCTGTTCGTGCCGGGGCCGGTGCTGCGGGAGGGCGCCAACGAGGTGTGGGTGCTCGAACTGGAGGGCGGGACGGCGACGGATGTCGTCCTCCACGTCCTCGACGGCGCTGACGACATCGACGGCGTTGACGGCGTTGACGGCGTTGACGGCGTTGACGGCGTTGACGGCATCGACGCCATCGGCGTCCGCTGAGTTCGCGGAGCAAGCGCGCGTGAAGGTGCCCCGGAGCCGAGGCCGCTCCGGGGCACCCGTTCTCAGGACGCCGTTACAGCGTGGCCGCGGCCGACTTGATCGCGGCGGCGAAGGTCGAGACCTCCGTGTAGACGCCGGGGTAGCCGGCCCGGGCGCAGCCCTCGCCCCAGCTCACGATGCCGACCTGGATCCAGGCGCCGGCGTTGTCCTTGCGGAACATCGGGCCGCCGGAGTCACCCTGGCAGGTGTCGACCCCGCCCTGGCTGTACCCCGCGCAGATCTCCTCGGCCGGGACCAGGTCGGTGCCGTACGAGGACTGGCAGGAGGCGTCGGAGACGAACGGGACGTTCGCCTTGAGCTGGTAGCGCTGCTGCGCCCCGCCCTCGCGGGCGGCGCCCCAGCCGGCGACCGTGAAGGTGCCGCTGTTGTAGGCGGTGGTCTCGGCGATCTTCAGGTTGGGCAGCGAGGTGATGGGGCTGGCGAGCTTGATCAGCGCCCAGTCCTTGCCCTTGCCGTTGTAGCCGGGGGCCTGGAGGACCTTGGTGGACTTGACCTTGATGGCGCTGCTGGACTGGAGGTCCACGACTCCGGCGGTGGCGGTGATGCTCGTGTTGTTGCCGGAGCCGCTCACACAGTGGGCCGCGGTGAGCACGACCTGCGGGGTGATGAGCGAGCCGCCGCAGCCCATCGAGAGCCTGACCATCCAGGGGAACTCGCCCTGGGCGGCGCGCACGCCGCCGACGACGGGGGCCGGGGCGGCGGAGGCCGTGGTGGGCTGGAGGCTGACGGCGGCGAGGACGACGGCGCCGGCTGCCGCGAGTTTCTGGAGGGCGCTGACCAGTCGGTTCTTCTTCACGCGTGCTCCTTCTGCCATGGGGGGTTGAGCCCGACGGGCATGACATGCGCCCGTCAAGCCATGTCCGGATTATGGACAGCGCTCAACTGCCGCCACAAGAAAGCCTTTTCGGCCAGAACCGGTGGAGGGACCGTACAGTGGAACGAAGGGGGGATCCCGTATGCCGAACCGTCAGGGGGCCGACCGTGTCGGCCACGGCTTCCCGCACCGCGCCGCGGTCCGGGGCTCGCTCACCGCGCTCTACCGACGCCTCTCCCCCGACGGTGTGCAGCGCTTTCCGGTGAGCGTGCCGGCCGCCGACATGGCCATCGGCGACGACGAGGACCTCCACCTGGGCACCCAGCGGGTGGCCCGCGCCCTCGTGCACCACCTGCGGCTCCCCGACGCCCGCATCGTGGCGAGTTTCCGCCCCATGGAGCACGCGGCGACCGTCGAACTCACCGCCGGACCCGAGTACTTCGTCGAGCTCAACGACCGCTTCCGGACCCGCCGCCGGGACATCGGCGCGGCCCTGGCGCACGAGATCACCCATGTCCTGCTGCACCGGCTCGGACTCGGCTTCCCCGGCACCCCGGAGAACGAGATCCTCACCGACGTCGTGACCACCTATCTGGGCGCGGGCTGGCTGCTCCTCGACGCGTACCGCCAGGACGGGGTCGAGAGCCAGAAGCTCGGCTACCTGACCCCGGAGGAGTTCGGCTACGTCCTCGCCAAGCGGGCCGCGCTCTTCGGCGAGGACCCCTCGCCGTGGTTCACCAGCGCGGTGGCGTACGAGGCGTGGGTACGGGGCCGGGCCGAGGCGGAGCGGGAGCTGCGGCAGCCGCCGCTCGCCGGGGCGGGCTGGGCGGAGCGCCGGCGGTACGGCAGGGAGCGGCGCCAGGGCCGGGCGGCGGCGGGCGCCCCGTACGCCTTCGACGGCGGGGCCCCGGCGACCGGCGTCTCCTTCGCCTGCCCGGTCTGCCTCCAGCGGCTGCGGGTCCCGGCCGGGCGGACCGTGCGGGCGCGGTGCGGAGTGTGCGGCTCCGTCCTGGAGTGCGCGCCCTGACCCGCGTACGGCGAAACAGGAGCGCCCGTCCGGGGCGCGGCGGCGCACACCTCTGCCCCCGTACGGGGGTTCGGCGGCGCGAACCCCTGCCTCCGTACGGGGAATGGATTTGCGCCATGTGCGGACGGCGCGTCAGGGTCGACGCATGAGTACGTTGTTCGACGCCATCCGAGCCGGGGACGAGAACGGGGCCGTACGGGCCCTGCGGAGCGGGGCGGACCCCGAGGGCCGGGAGGACGGGGAGACACCGCTGTACCGCGCGGCCGTCGGCGACGAGGCCGGGATCGTCCGGGTGCTGCTCGCCGCCGGAGCCGATCCGGCGCGCCGCAGCGGCGAGGAGGACGGCGACCTGCCGCTGTGCGGGGCGGCCTGCGGCGGGCACGCCGAGGTCGTCAGGGCGCTGCTCGCGGCCGGCGCGCCGGCCGACCAGGAGGAGGAGTTCGGCTTCACGGCGCTCGCCTGGGCGCTCCGGCTCGGGCACGCCGACACGGCCCGGGTGCTCCTGGAGCACGGGGCCGACCCGGACCGGCCGGGGCCGGACGGGTTCCTCCCGCTCGTCGCCGCCGCCCGGCGCGGCTCCGCCGCCTGCGTACGGGCGCTGCTCGACCACGAGGCGGCGGCCCCGGAGGCCGCGCTGCGGGAGGCGCGGCGGTGGATCGGCGCCGACATCGCGGCCGAGCTGCGGCGCGGGCTCGTCGCGGGGAACGACGGCGGGCAGACGTACGAGGCGGTCGTCCGCCGGGTCCGGGAGGACGGCGGGGTGACGGTCGTCGTCGAGCTGCTGCGGGAGGACGGCGCGCCCACGCGCGGCGACGAGCGGCAGACCGGTCACGCGGCGATCGCCACGCTCCTGGAGGCGGCGATCGGGCTGCGCACCCCGCACGAGGAGCTCGCGGCGCGGGCGCTGCGCTGCGGGGACCCGGAGCTCGACGCCTGGACGACGGCGGTGGCCGAACTGGCCGGCCGGGCCGACGAGGAGACCTTCGTGGCGGCGGCGGGCTGGTGTGCCTACCGCGATCCGCTGCGCCGGGCGCTCGGCGCGCGGGTGCTCGGCGCACTGCCGGGCTTCGCGGCGAGCGCGCAGCCGGTGCTGCGGCGGCTGGCCTCGGAGGCCGCGCCCACGGCGCGGGAGCCCCTGCTGTCGACGGTGCTCGCGCTCGGGGAGTGCGGGGACGCGGAGGCCGTGCCCGAGCTGCTCGCGGCGGCGGGGCATCCCGAGGCGGCGGTACGGCGGGCGGTCGCGGGGGCCTTGGCCGGGATCGTGCCGGCGGGGCACACGGAGGCCCTCGGGGTGCTCCTCGCGCTGAGCCGGGACGGCGACGCCCGGGTGCGGGACTGGGCGACGCTGGCCCTCGCCGAGCTGCCCGACGACACCCCTCTCGTACGGGAGGGGCTCGCGGAGCGGCTCGGCGACGACGATCCGGAGACGGCGGCGGAGGCGGCGCGCGGACTGGCGATCCGTCAGGATCCGCGTGCTGTCGACGCGTTGGCGACGGTGCTGGCGGACGGCGACCCGGACGGCGCGGCCCGCGAGACGGCGCTCGCCGCCCTCGAACACGTCCGGGACGCCCGGGTCAGGACCCGCCTGGAGTGGACGGCGCCGCGCCGGGGCTGACGCGCGCTCGGCGGTCGCGTCGGCCGCGGGCGCCGTCAGTCGCGTCGGCCCCGGCGCCGGCGGTGTGTCAGCAGCCGTGGTCGATCAGGTCGAACGTGGCGTAGTGGTCGGCCGTGTAGTAGTCCTCCTGGACGGAGTTCCCGGTCACGATGCGGCGGGCGCCGCGGGTCGAGACGCCCGGGGTCTTGACCGTGTACTCGTGGTAGTAGCCCAGCGAGTGGGACGGGAGGACCCCTTCCCGGTTCTGGAAGACGACGCCGTCCTGGCGGTACGGGAACGGGCCGCCCGCGTCGATCAGCCGCAGGGTGTCGTGGGCCTGGGACGGCAGGTCGGAGTAGCAGATGTCCCCGACGGCCGCGGTCGCCGCGAGCGAGGACGCGACTGTGACGGGTGCGGGGGCCGGCGCGGCGGTGGCGGGGGCGCCGAGGAGGAGGGAGGAGAGGAGGGCGGCGGCGACACCGCCGGCGAGGGTGAATCGAGGGGGGATGCGCATGGCTGGATGATGACGCGCGTAGAGCGGCCCCCGGAAGGCCGACGCCCTTCAATTCCCCGGACGTTCACCACTCGTCACCAGTCGTGGGGATGTCGTGCACGACGTTTCACCGAGCACGCCGGCGGGCTCGTCACCAGCCGGGCTCGTCACCGGCCGGGCTCGTCACCAGCCGGGCTCGCCACCAGCCGGGCTCGCCACCAGCCGGGCTCGCCACCGGCCGGGCTCGTCACCGGTCTCGCCACCGGGCACGCGTCACCGATCACGAGCAGGACCCTCCCGCCCGGACCCGGCGGCTGCTACCTTCCTCCCCAATCGTCTAACAAACGTTTGGTGGGCCCGTCCGCCCGTCAGCCCGTACGTCCATGAGGGAGTCCGTCATGCCCCTGTCCCGACGCGCGCTGCTCACCACCACCGGCGCCACCGCCCTGTTCGCGGCCCTGCCGGCGAACGCGGAGGCGCGCACGACACCGCGAGCCCCCCGGAACACGATCCGGCAGATCCCGCTCCAGGGCGCGGTCAACGTCCGTGACCTCGGTGGATACCGCACCTACGACGGCGGCCGGGTCCGTCACGGCCTCGCCTACCGGGGCGACCACCTCGGAAAGCTCACCGCCGCCGACCTCGCCACGCTCGCCGGGCTCGGCCTCGGCACGGTCGTGGACCTGCGGATCCCGCTGGAGGTCGGATACGACGGCGCCGACCGGCTGCCGTCCGGCGTGCTCCCGGTCGCCCGGCCCGTCACCGACAACGGTCTCTTCGGGCGCCTCATGGCCGCGATCGGCTCCCGCGACCCGGTGCGGCAGGAGGAGATGCTCGGCGGCGGGCGGGGCGCCGCCTTCATGAGCGACGTGTACCGGACCTTCGTCACCGAGCCCGCGAACCGGGCCGCCTTCGCCGCGAACCTGCGGGACCTGGCCGACCCCGCCCGGGGGCCGCTGCTCTTCCACTGCACCTCGGGCAAGGACCGCACCGGCTGGACCGGCTATCTCCTGCTCACCCTGCTGGGGGTGCCGACGGCGGAGGCCCGCGCCGACTACCTGGCCTCGAACACGATCCGCGCCGCCTACGACGCCCAGGTGCGCGAGGGCCTCCGGCAGGGCGGGTTCATGCAGAACCCGGACCTGATCGTGCCGCTCCAGGAGGTGCGTCCGGAGTATCTCGACACCGCCCTCGACCAGGTCCGGGCCTCGTACGGAAGCCTCGCCCGTTACTACTCCGTCGGCCTCGGCCTGGAGTTCCGCGACGTGCTGGCGCTGCGGGAACGGCTCGTGGCCGGCGCCTGACGCCCACCACGGCCGGCCCCCGCGGCGGCACCGCGCCCGGCGCCCGCGCCGGAACCGGAGCCCCGGCCCGTGCCGGAGCCGCGCGCCGCACCGGCCGCGGAACGGCCCGTGCCGCCCGCGGAGCGCCCGGAGCCGCCCGCGGAACCGGATCCACGGCCCGTGGACGTACCGGAGCCGGAGGCGCGCCCCGAACCCATCGACGTGCCGGTGGCGGCCGTACCGCCACCGGTGCCCGCGGGACGGCGACGACGGCCTCGGCCGGCGCCGGAGCCCGAGCCGCCGGCTCCCGCCGCCTTGCGCGGCGGGGTCGGCTGCGGCGTCTCGATGACGATCGGGACGCCCGAGGGCTCCTTGGCGCCGGTCAGATCGGTCAGGTGCTGGTCGCTGGACTTGATCTGCGCCGTACGGGGGCTGATGCCCGCGTTCGACATCAGCCGGCCCATGTCCCGCTTCTGCTCGGGCAGGACCAGGGTGAAGACGCTGCCGGACTCGCCGGCCCGGGCGGTCCGGCCGCCGCGGTGCAGGTAGTCCTTGTGGTCCATCGGCGGGTCGACGTTCACGACCATGTCGAGGTCGTCGACGTGGATGCCGCGGGCCGCCACGTTCGTCGCGACGAGCGTGGTGACCTGGCCGTTCTTGAACTGGTCCAGGGTCCGGTTCCGCTGCGGCTGCGAGCGCCCGCCGTGCAGGCCGGAGGCGCGCACGCCGTTGGCGAGGAGCCGCTTGACCAGCCGGTCCACGGACCGCTTGGTGTCGAGGAAGAGGATCGTCCGGCCGTCGCGGGCCGCGATCTTCAGCGTGACGGCCTTCTTGTCGGTCTCGTCCATGACGTACAGGACGTGGTGCTCCATGGTGGTCACCGCGCCGGCCGAGGGGTCGACCGAGTGCACGACCGGGTCGTCCAGGAACATCTTGACGAGCTTGTCGATGTTCCGGTCGAGCGTGGCCGAGAAGAGCAGCCGCTGGCCGCCGGGCTCGACCTGCTTGAGCAGCTTGGTGACCTGCGGCAGGAAGCCCATGTCGGCCATCTGGTCGGCCTCGTCGAGGACGGTGACGGCGACCTGGTCGAGACGGCAGTCGCCGCGCTCGATGAGGTCCATGAGCCGGCCGGGCGTGGCGATGAGCACCTCGGCGCCGCGCCGCAGCGCGGAGGACTGCCGGGAGATCGACATGCCGCCGACGACCGTGGTGATCCGCAGGCGCAGGGCGCCGGCGTACGGGGTGAGGGCGTCGGTGACCTGCTGCGCGAGCTCACGGGTGGGCACCAGGACCAGCGCGAGGGGCGCGGTCGGCTCGGCGCGGCGGCCGGCGGTGCGGGCCAGCAGCGCGAGGCCGAAGGCGAGCGTCTTGCCGGAGCCGGTGCGGCCCCGGCCGAGGACGTCGCGCCCGGCAAGCGAGTTCGGGAGGGTCGCGGCCTGGATCGGGAACGGCTCCGTCACACCCTGCTCGCCCAGAATCCGCAGGAGGCCCTCGGGCATGTCCAGGTCGGCGAAGGAGGCCACCGCGGGGAGCGCGGGCGTCACCGTCTCCGGCGGAGTGAACTCGCTCGGCGGCGGGGGCGCGGTGGGACGACGGCCACCGCGGGAGGCCTTCGGCTGTGACGTGGACTTCGCCTGGGCGGTGCGGGGGCCGCGCTTAAAGGGGCGTTCGGAGCGGGTCATGCGTGCCTTCCTGGCCGGTGCTCGCGGCACAGCCGGGGCCCGCACCTGCACGATGCGGGCCCCGGCTGTTCTACCCGGAACACGCGAACGGGCCCCGGCTGTGTCTCCCGGAGCACGTGAACGGACCCCGGCTGTTTCTCCCGGAACACGCGATACGCACTCCGGATGTCTCTACCGGAACAATAGTGCGCCTCAGGACCTTCCCGCCCCGCGCGACCGATGCCCGGACGGATCAGACCAGGCCCGGACGCCGCGACGTGGGCGACTTCACAGCCGTTCGGTGATCGTCGGGTGGACCCGGCCCTGTCGGGCACTCCCTTCACGCGCGTACGGCGACGCCGTCCAGGACCATGCTCAGGTACTGGCGGGCGATCTCCTCCGGGCTGTGCTGCCCACCGGGCCGGTACCAGGACGCGGCGACCCAGACGGTGTCGCGCACGAAGCGGTACGTCAGCCGGACGTCGAGGTCCGCCCGGAACACCCCGGCCGCGACCCCGCGCTCCAGCGTGCCGAGCCAGGCCTTCTCGAACCTCTCCTGCGAGTCCACGAGGTAGTGGAAGCGGGGCAGGTCGGTGAGGTGCCGGGACTCCTTCTGGTAGATGGCGACGGCGGCGCGGTGCCGGTCGATCTCCCGGAAGGACTCGGTGACCAGGGCCTCGATGGTCTCGCGGGGCCCGAGCCCGGCGTCGAGGACGGCGTCGTACCCCTCCCACAGCTCGTTCAGGAAGCTGGAGAGGATCTCGTCGAGCATCGACTCCTTGGAGTCGAAGTGGTAGTAGAGGCTGCCGGCGAGCATGCCGGCGGCGTCCGCGATCTTGCGCACGGTGGTGGCGTTGTACCCCTGGGCGGCGAACACCTCGGCCGCCGTGTCGAGGAGCTCACGGCGCCGCTCGGGCCCGGCACTCACCTGGGTCTTCTTCTTGCTGACAGTGTTCGGCACCCGTCCATTCTGGCCCCAGCGGGTGTCTCAGGACTCCCCGCGCGGCGGGCTGTCGTCGTTGCCGCGCCGGATCGTCCGCGCCGGACGCCCGGGGGCCCAGGTCCGCACGACCAGCTCCTCGCCGTCCACCCGGGTCCGTACGACCTCGGTGGGCTCCACCCGGAAGAGGTGGAAGGGCAGCGGCGCGCCGGCCTCGGAGGCGTACCGGTCGACGGTCTCCGGGTCGGTGATCTCGACCGCCCGCCCGGAGACGCGGACGTCCCCGCCGCCCATGTCGGTGCCGGAGCCGGGGTTGGCGAGCAGCGCGAAGCGGGGGTCGCGGCGCAGGTCGAGCGCCTTGCGGGAGTTCGGCATCATGCCGAGCCAGAGCTCGCCGAAGCGGAAGTCCGCCTCGATGCCGCTGAGGCGGGGCGAGCCGTCCTTCCGTACGGTGGCGAGCGCGTGATGGGTGTACTGCCCGAAGCGCTCGCGCACGGCCGCGGCGAGCTCGGGTTCGGCGGCCTCGAAGGCCGACCAGGTGGTTCCGGTGTCTCCCATGACTCCAGGAAACCCCGGATACCCGACATCTTCTGTCCGGATTACTCCGAACGTTTCCCGAAAGGCTCGGGCGGCCGGCTCAGGAGGCCGCGGCGCGCTCCGCCGCACTGCGCTCGACGCAGAACTCGTTGCCCTCCGGGTCCCCGAGGGTCGCCCAACCGGTGCCGTCGGCGTTCCGCCGGTCGTCGAGCAGGGTGGCGCCGAGGGCGAGCAGCCGCTCGATCTCCTCGTCGCGGGTGCGGTCCTGCGGCTGGAGGTCGAGGTGGACGCGGTTCTTCACCGCCTTCGCCTCGGGGACCTGGATGAAGAGGAGGTTCGCGCCGGGCGACTCGACGGTGGCCTCGGGGTCGCCGGGGAAGTCGTCGTCGGCGAGCTTCGCGTCCAGCGCCGCGGCCCAGAAGCTCGCCAGGGCGTGGGCGTCGGCGCAGTCGATGGTCACGTGGCGTACGAGAGAAGTCATGGCGTCATGATCGCCCGGGCGTCGCGGCGCCGGCCACCGGAATACCCATCGCCCGGTCGGTGGCGGCGAGTTGCCGGTTCTCGGTGACCGCGACGAGTGCCGCGAGGGAGGAACGGGTGTCCTGGAGGCCGTGGATCTTCTCGTCGATGGCGTCGAGCTGGGCGACGAGCATCGGGCTGAGGCAGGGCTCGATCTCCGCCTCGCTGCCGCAGACGCAGTCCAGGACCTCGGCGATGACCCTGGTCGGCAGTCCGGCGCCGAGGAGGGCCCGGATGCGGCGGACGACGGCGGGGGCGTCGGCGCCGTACACCCGCTGCCCGCCCGGGGTCCGCTCCGAGGAGAGGAGGCCCTGCTCCTCGTAGTAGCGGAGCAGCCGGACGCCGACCCCGGTCTCACGCGACAGCTCACCGATCTTCACTGTGACCCCCCTCACATCGGCCCGTTCCCGCTTGAAGCTCACACCGGTGTGAGCTCCTACGGTTCCGGACATGACGAACAGCACGAACACCACGAATGACACGAACACCACGGACGCCGAAGCCCGTACCGACCGGACGTCCGGCATCGACCCGACGATATTCCAGCTCGGCGGCGACCTCCCGGTCCGGCGCATCGGATACGGCACGATGCGCCTCGCCGACGGCCCCGGCGACCCGACGGGACCCGAGGCCCGCATCTGGTCGGCCCCGGCCGAGCGGGCGGCCGCGCTGGCCCTGCTGCGGACGGCCGCCGAGGCGGGGGTCACCCTCTTCGACACGGCCGACGCGTACGCGCTGGGGGCGGGCGAGGAGCTCCTCGCCGAGGCGCTGGCTCCGTACGGCGACGCCGTGGCGGTGGCCACCAAGGTCGGTGTGGTCAGGCCCTCCCCCACCGAGTGGGTGCCGCTCGGCCACCCCGCCTATCTGCGCCAGCAGGCCGAACTGAGCCTGCGCCGGCTGCGGACGGAGCGGATCGACCTGCTGTACCTGCACCGCCTGGACGAGAACTACCCGGTCGCCGAGCAGGTGGGCGCGCTGCGCCGGCTCCAGGAGGAGGGCAAGGTCCGGCACATCGGTCTTTCGGAGGTGACGGTCGCCCAGCTGGAGGAGGCCGAGGCGGTCGCCCCGGTCGCCGCGGTGCAGAACCTCTACAACCTGGCGACCCGCGACCACGAGGCCGTGGTCGCGCACACGGCGGGCCGCGGCATCGCCTTCGTCCCCTTCTTCCCGATCGCCATGGGCGGGCACGCGGGGCCGGACGGCCCGGTGGCCCGGGTCGCCCGCGAGGTCGGCGCCACCCCGTCCCAGACGGCCCTGGCCTGGCTCCTGCACCGGGCCCCGCACATCCTCCCCATCCCCGGTACGTCCTCGGCGGCGCACCTCCTGGAGAACCTGGGCGCGCTCGACGTCACCCTCACCGAGGAGCAGTTCGCGCGCCTGGGGAAGAAGGAGGACTGAAGCCGACACTCACGGCCGTGGAGGCTCGGTCTCCAGCCGCTCGGCCTTCAGCCGCTCGATGTCCAGCCGCTCGATGTCCGCGAGCATGGCGTCGGCGAGGTCGCGCTCGGCCGCGTAGTACCGCTCGGCCCAGGTGAGGGTGAGCCGGGGGTACGCCCACGCCTCGTCGGCACCGGCGTCCGCCACGTCGGCCTCGGCACGGAGCCGCATGCTCTCGGCGTACTCCCGGTGTCCGGCCAGGATCTCGCGCATCCGGTCGGGTTCGACGAGATGGCCCAGCCAGAGCCGCAGCATCGGGCCGTGCTTGAGGACGGGCGGGTCGAGGGGGGCCGTGCGGGCCCAGGTCCGGACGGCGGCGAGGCCCTCGTCGGTGATCCGGTAGACGCGCTTGTCACGGGTGCCGGCCTCCGGTGCGACCAGGCGCGAGGTGGCGTAGCCGGTCTTCTCCAGCCGCTTGAGCTCGCTGTAGATCTGACTGAACGACGGGCTCCAGTAGAAGAGGCGCAGCGACCGGTCCGACCACTTCTTGAGGTCGTAGCCGGACAGCTCCCGTCCGAAGGAGAGCAGTCCGAGCACGGCCCAGCCGGTCGCCGGAAGCCCGGGCAGCGGTTCCGGAGTCCCCTCCGTCTTCTCGTCCACGGGCGGAAGTGTACGGCGCTTCCCTCCTCTCCCTATGCCTGCTAGAAGTATTTCGATTAGGCATATCCGCCGCGCAGGACCCTACGCAGGACCCCGCACGGGTCCCTGCACGGGTCCCCGCACAGGTCCCCGCTCAGGTCCGGGAGGAGCTCACCGTGAAGTTCTCCATGATCTTCGAAGCACAGCTCGTCGACCCCACCCCCGCACGCGAACGCGCGGTCATCCACGACTGCGTCGAACAGGCCGTCCTCGCCGAGGAGATGGGCTTCGACCGCGTCTGGGCGGTCGAGCACCACTCCCTCACCCAGTACGCCCACATGAGCGCGTCCGAGATCTTCCTGACCTGGGTCGCCGCCCGTACGCGGACGATCCGCGTCGGCCACGGCGTGGTCACCATGCCCTTCGGCTACCAGCACCCGGTCCGGGTCGCCGAACGCGCCGCCATGCTCGACGTGCTCTCCGGCGGCCGGCTCGACGTGGGCGCCGGCCGGGGCGCGACCCGCCAGGAGATGCGGATGTTCGGGGTGGACCCCGAGGACACCCGGCCGCAGACCGAGGAGGCCCTGCGGATCTTCGCCGCCGCGTGGCGCGAGCCGGAGTTCGAGTGGCACGGCTCCCTCGACATCGGCCCCGGCGCGGTCCTGCCGCGCCCCGTGCAGCACCCGCACCCGCCCCTCTTCATGGCCTGCTCGCAGCACGACTCCCTGCGGCAGGCGGCCGAACTGGGCATCGGGGCGCTGGTGATGGGCTTCGCGGGCGCCGACGACGTCCGCGCGATGCGCGCGGTGTACGACGGGGCCATCTCCGTACGGGACGGGTCGCGGTTCGTCTCCACGGAGGTCAACGACCACTTCTCGGCCCTGTGCCCGACGGTCGTCCTGGACGACGCCGACCGCGCGCTGCGGCTCGGCACGCGCGGCCAGCGCTTCTTCGCCGAGTCGATCGCCCACTGGTACGGCGGCGCCCCCGCGCCCACCGGTTACGCGGAGGACGAGGACCACACGGGCGCCCTGGAGGAGGAGCGGCGGAAGCTGGTGGCCCGGCTCCACGAGGCGAGCATCCCGGCCCGCCCGGTCGACACCGGCACGTACAACACCGACCACGCGTACGGGGACGCCGCGACCGCGATCGCCTACGTCGAGCGGCTGCGGGAGATCGGCGTCGACGAGGTGATGTGCCTGATCCAGATGGGCACGGTGCCGCAGGAGGTCTGCCTGGAGACGATCCGGCAGTGGGGCACGAAGGTCATCCCGCACTTCCGGGCGCTCTCCGGCGGGTGAACGCACCGCGGCGCCCTCCCAGTCGTCCGGTCGGGGACATTCGGGGGGCGCCGCGCTCAGTTCCGCACGTCGTTGTACGGGACGTTCAGGGGTGATCCGGCGGGATCAGACCGTCAGCGAACGGTCCGTCGGGCGAATCGGGGCCGGCAGCGAGCTGGCTCCGGTCAGGAAGCGGTCCACGCCACGAGCGGCGGAGCGGCCCTCGGCGATGGCCCACACGATGAGGGACTGGCCGCGACCCGCGTCACCGGCGACGTACACGCCATCGACGTTGGTGGCGAAGTCCGCGTCACGGGCGATGTTACCCCGCGCATCCAGGTCCAGACCAAACTGCGCGACCAGGCCGTTCTCCACGTCCGTTCCGGTGAAGCCCATCGCGAGCGTGACCAGCTGGGCGGGGATCTTGCGCTCCGTGCCCGGCTTCTGGGTCAGCTTGCCCTCGACGAACTCGACCTCGACGAGGTGGAGGAACTGGACGTTGCCGTCCTCGTCGCCCTCGAAGTGGGTGGTGGAGACGGAGTAGACCCGCTCGCCGCCCTCCTCGTGCGCCGAGGTGACCTTGTACAGCATGGGGAAGGTCGGCCAGGGCTGGCCGGCGTTCCGGTCCTCGCCCGGCCTGGGCATGATCTCCAGCTGCGTGACCGAGGCCGCGCCCTGGCGGTGCGCCGTACCGACGCAGTCCGCGCCGGTGTCGCCGCCGCCGATGACGACGACGTGCTTGCCCTCGGCGGTGATCGGCGGGGCCACGAAGTCGCCCTCGACGACCTTGTTGGCCAGCGGCAGGTACTCCATGGCCTGGTGGATGCCGTTGAGCTCGCGGCCCGGGACGGGCAGGTCACGGGCGGTGGTGGCGCCGGCGGCGATGACCACGGCGTCGAACCTCTTGCGCAGGTCCGTCGACGTCAGGTCGCGGCCGATCTCGATGCCGGTGCGGAACTTGGTGCCCTCCGCGCGCATCTGCTCGATGCGGCGGTTGATGTGCCGCTTCTCCATCTTGAACTCGGGGATGCCGTAGCGCAGCAGGCCGCCGATGCGGTCGGCACGCTCGTACACGACCACGGTGTGGCCGGCCCGGGTCAGCTGCTGGGCCGCGGCGAGACCCGCCGGGCCCGAGCCGATGACGGCGGCGGTCTTGCCGGACAGGCGCTCGGGCACCTGCGGCTTGACGTCGTTCGCGTCCCAGGCCTTGTCGATGATGGAGACTTCGACGTTCTTGATGGTGACGGCCGGCTGGTTGATGCCGAGGACACACGCCGACTCGCACGGAGCCGGGCACAGGCGGCCGGTGAACTCCGGGAAGTTGTTGGTGGCGTGCAGGCGCTCCTGCGCCGCCGACCAGTCCTCGCGGTAGGCGTAGTCGTTCCACTCGGGGATCAGGTTCCCGAGGGGGCAGCCGTTGTGGCAGAACGGGATGCCGCAGTCCATGCAGCGGCCGGCCTGCTTGCTGATGATCGGCAGCAGGGAACCGGGAACGTAGACCTCGTTCCAGTCCCTGACTCGCTCGCCCACCGGCCGGGTCTTGGCGACTTCGCGCCCGGTGGTCAGGAAGCCCTTGGGGTCAGCCATTGGTCGCCGCCTCCATCATCTTCTCGGTGGTCTCGGTCTCGGAGAGACCGGCGAGCTCAGCGGCGTCCTTGGCGGCGAGCACTGCCTTGTACGTGGTGGGGATGATCTTGCTGAACCGGTCCGCGTTCGCGTCCCAGTCGGCGAGGAGCTTCTGGGCGACCGTCGAGCCGGTCTCCTCCTGGTGGCGGCGCACGACGTCGTGCAGCCACGCCTTGTCGGAGTCCGACAGGGACTCGACCGCTCCCAGGTTGCCGGAGTTGACGTTGTCCCGGTCGAGGTCGACGACGTAGGCGACGCCGCCCGACATGCCCGCCGCGAAGTTGCGGCCGGTCTCGCCGAGGACGACCGCCGTACCGCCGGTCATGTACTCGCAGCCGTGGTCGCCCACGCCCTCCGAGACGACCAGCGCGCCGGAGTTGCGGACGCAGAAGCGCTCGCCGGTGCGGCCGCGCAGGAACAGCTCGCCGCCGGTCGCGCCGTAGCCGATGGTGTTGCCCGCGATGGTCGAGTACTCGGCCAGGTGGTCGGCGCCCCGGTCCGGGCGGACGACGACGCGGCCGCCGGAGAGGCCCTTGCCGACGTAGTCGTTGGCGTCGCCCTCCAGGCGGAGGGTGACACCGCTCGGCAGGAAGGCGCCGAAGGACTGGCCGGCGGAGCCGGTGAACGTGATGTCGATGGTGTCGGCCGGGAGGCCGGCGCCACCGAACTTCTTCGTCACCTGGTGGCCGAGCATGGTGCCGACCGTGCGGTTGATGTTGCGGATCGCGACCTGGGCGCGGACCGGCTGCGCCTCCTCGGCGGAGGCGGCGTTCAGGGCCTCGGCGGCGAGCTCGATCAGCTCGTTGTCGAGGGCCTTCTCCAGACCGTGGTCCTGCTCGATCAGGGCGTGGCGGACCGCGCCCTCGGGCAGCTCGGGCACGTAGAAGAGCGGCTCCAGGTCGAGACCCTGCGCCTTCCAGTGCGTGACGGCACGGCTGGTGTCGAGCAGCTCGGCGTGGCCGACGGCCTCTTCGATGGTGCGGAAGCCCAGCTCGGCGAGGAGCTCGCGGACCTCCTCGGCGATGAACTCGAAGAAGTTGACGACGTACTCGGCCTTGCCGGAGAACCGGTCGCGCAGGGCGGGGTTCTGGGTGGCGATGCCGACCGGGCAGGTGTCCAGGTGGCAGACGCGCATCATGACGCAGCCGGAGACGACGAGCGGCGCGGTCGCGAAACCGAACTCCTCGGCGCCGAGCAGCGCGGCGATGACGACGTCGCGGCCGGTCTTGAGCTGGCCGTCGGTCTGGACGACGATGCGGTCGCGCAGGCCGTTGAGCAGCAGGGTCTGCTGGGTCTCGGCGAGGCCGAGCTCCCAGGGGCCGCCCGCGTGCTTCAGCGAGGTCAGCGGGGAGGCGCCCGTTCCGCCGTCGTGGCCGGAGATGAGGACGACGTCCGCGTGGGCCTTGGAGACACCGGCGGCGACCGTGCCGACGCCGACCTCGGAGACCAGCTTCACGTGGATGCGGGCGACCGGGTTGGCGTTCTTGAGGTCGTGGATCAGCTGAGCCAGGTCCTCGATGGAGTAGATGTCGTGGTGCGGGGGCGGCGAGATGAGGCCGACGCCGGGCGTCGAGTGACGCGTCTTGGCGACCCACGGGTAGACCTTGTGGCCGGGCAGCTGGCCGCCCTCGCCGGGCTTGGCGCCCTGCGCCATCTTGATCTGGATGTCGTCGGCGTTGACCAGGTACTCGCTGGTGACGCCGAAGCGGCCGGAGGCGACCTGCTTGATGGAGGAGCGGCGCGCCGGGTCGTACAGGCGGTCCGGGTCCTCGCCGCCCTCACCGGTGTTGGACTTGGCGCCCAGCTGGTTCATGGCGATGGCGAGGGTCTCGTGCGCCTCGCGGGAGATGGAGCCGTACGACATGGCGCCGGTCGAGAACCGCTTGACGATCTCGCTGACGGACTCGACCTCGTCGACGGAGATCGACGGGCGGTCGGAGGTGATGCCGAAGAGGCCGCGGAGCGTCATGAGGCGCTCGGACTGCTCGTTCACCCGCTCCGTGTACTGCTTGAAGATGTCGTACCGCTTGTTGCGCGTGGCGTGCTGGAGGCGGAAGACCGTCTCCGGGTCGAACAGGTGCGGCTCGCCCTCGCGGCGCCACTGGTACTCGCCGCCGATGTCCAGGGCGCGGTGCGCCGAGGGGACGCCGGAGACGGGGTACGCCTTGGCGTGGCGGGCGGCGACCTCCTTGGCGACGACGTCGAGACCGGCGCCGCCGATCTTGGTGGCCGTGCCGTTGAAGTACGTGGCGACGAAGCCGGCGTCCAGGCCGACGGCCTCGAAGACCTGCGCGCCGCGGTAGGAGGCGACGGTGGAGATGCCCATCTTGGACATGACCTTGAGGACGCCCTTGCCGAGGGCGTAGATCAGGTTCCGGATGGCCTGCTCGGGCTCCAGGCCCTCGATGAAGGTGCCGGCGCGGACCAGGTCCTCGACGGACTCCATGGCGAGGTACGGGTTGACCGCCGCGGCGCCGTAGCCGATGAGCAGGGCGACGTGGTGGACCTCGCGGACGTCACCGGCCTCGACGAGCAGACCCACCTTGGTGCGCTGCTTGGTGCGGATGAGGTGGTGGTGGACGGCCGAGGTGAGCAGCAGCGAGGGGATCGGCGCGTGCTCGGCGTCGGAGTGCCGGTCGGACAGCACGATCAGGCGGGCGCCGCCCTCGATCGCGGTGTCGGCCTCGGCGCAGATCGCCTCGATGCGGGCGGCGAGGGCCTCGCCGCCGCCGGAGACCCGGTAGAGACCGGAGAGGGTCACGGCCTTCATGCCGGGCATGTCGCCGTCGGCGTTGATGTGGATGAGCTTGGCCAGCTCGTCGTTGTCGATCACCGGGAAGGGCAGGGTCACGCTGCGACACGAGCCGGAGGTCGGTTCGAGCAGGTTGCCCTGGGGGCCCAGCGAGGAGCGGAGGCTCGTCACGAGCTCTTCACGGATGGCGTCCAGCGGCGGGTTCGTGACCTGCGCGAAGAGCTGGGTGAAGTAGTCGAAGAGCAGCCGCGGGCGGGCGGACAGGGCCGCGATCGGGGAGTCCGTGCCCATGGAGCCGAGCGGCTCGCCGGCGGTGCGGGCCATCGGGGCGAGGATGACGCGGAGCTCTTCCTCGGTGTAGCCGAAGGTCTGCTGGCGGCGGGTGACCGAGGCGTGGGTGTGCACGATGTGCTCGCGCTCGGGGAGGTCGGAGAGCTCGATCTCCCCGGTCTCCAGCCACTCCTGGTACGGGTTCTCGGCGGCGAGACCGGCCTTGATCTCGTCGTCCTCGATGATCCGGTGCTCGGCGGTGTCGACGAGGAACATCTTGCCGGGCTGGAGGCGGCCCTTGCGGACGACCTTGGCGGGGTCGATGTCGAGGACGCCGACCTCGGAGGAGAGGACGACGAGGCCCTCGTCGGTGACCCAGTAGCGGCCGGGGCGCAGGCCGTTGCGGTCGAGGACCGCGCCGACCTGGACGCCGTCGGTGAAGGTGACGCAGGCCGGTCCGTCCCAGGGCTCCATCATCGTGGAGTGGTACTGGTAGAAGGCGCGGCGGGCCGGGTCCATCGAGTCGTGGTTCTCCCACGCCTCGGGGACCATCATCAGGACCGCGTGCGGCAGGGAACGGCCGCCGAGGTGGAGCAGCTCCAGGACCTCATCGAAGGAGGCCGAGTCGGAGGCGTCCGGGGTGCAGATCGGGAAGATCCGGTCCAGCGAGCCCTCGCCGAAGACGGCGGAGTCGAGCTGCGCCTCGCGGGCGGTCATCCAGTTCCGGTTGCCCTTGACGGTGTTGATCTCACCGTTGTGGGCGACGAAGCGGTACGGGTGGGCCAGCGGCCAGCTCGGGAAGGTGTTGGTGGAGAAGCGGGAGTGGACCAGGGCCACGGCGGAGGCGCAGCGGCGGTCCGACAGGTCCGGGAAGAAGGGCTCCAGCTGGCCGGTGGTCAGCATGCCCTTGTAGACGATCGTGCGGGCGGAGAGCGACGGGAAGTAGGTCGCGGCCTCGCGCTCGGCGCGCTTGCGCAGCACGAACGCCTTGCGGTCCAGCACGATGCCCGTGGCCGTACCGTCGGCGTCCTTCACGAACAGCTGGCGGAAGACCGGCATGGTGGAGCGGGCGGAGGCGCCGAGCAGCTCGGGGGCGACGGGAACCTCGCGCCAGCCGAGGACGGTGAGGCCCTCTTCGGCGGCGATCGTCTCGATCTTCGAGACGATCTCGTCCGTGCCGTCCTCGGGGAGGAAGGCGATGCCGACGGCGTACGCGCCGGCCTCGGGGAGCTCGAATCCGGCGACCTCGCGGAGGAAGGCGTCCGGGACCTGGAAAAGGATGCCGGCGCCGTCTCCGGAGTCGGGCTCGGAGCCGGTGGCGCCGCGGTGCTCGAGATTGCGCAGTACGGTCAGCGCCTGCTCGACCAGTGCGTGGCTGGCTACACCAGTGAGGGTGGCCACGAATCCGACACCACAGGCGTCGTGTTCGTTACGGGGGTCGTACATCCCCTGCGGAGCAGGGCGACCGTCCATGGGCGACCAGGCGTCGGAACGCATCGGCTCTCCCGTCGTCGTATTGGCATATGCAGATGCCGAGGGACGACGTTGGCCCTCCGCGAAATTTCGTGCAGGTTACATGATGGCTGGCTTCTCGCGAAGTGGATAGCTCATTCCAGCATGCGGACACCACCGACACGCAATGGTGGTGTGTTCTCACCTGTGGGGTGCGAGGACAGGGGGCTGTCCCGCGGGGGACGGACCGGGGGGGGAGCCGGAGGATCTCCGGGCTTCCGGCGGTCCGACACTGAGTGGGCCTCATTGCCCAACGACGCTCATGCCTTCTTCCCGTTGGTCACGGGTTCGAAACCGCCGGGTAACCGGCTACTTATGTGGCGTCGTGCATAGTGTCTCATCGCCGCGGCGGATCCAGCCAGGGATATACGTCACAACCGATACGGGCCCTTCGTCCCGAAAAGGTGCCCCAAAATGCCGAAAAGGCCCCTTGTAGGGACCTCCCGGCCTTCTCTGCGGGTACGGAATCCGTTCCGATATCCGGAGCTACAACGCCGCTCCGAAGAGCATCCCGAGCCCGTACGTGACGGCGGCCGCGGCCCCGCCCAGGACCAGCTGGCGCATCCCGCTGAAGAGCCAGCCGCGGGCCGTCACCCGGGCCACCAGCGCGCCGCAGGCGAAGAGCCCGAGGAGCGCGAGCAGCACGGCGGGCCACAGCGCGGTCGCCCCGAGCAGGAACGGCAGGACGGGGAGCAGGGCGCCGAGCGCGAAGGAGGCGAAGGACGACACCGCGGCGACCATCGGCGACGGCAGGTCGTCCGGGTCGATGCCGAGCTCCTCGCGGGCGTGGATCTCCAGGGCCTGCTCCGGATCCCGGGAGAGCTGCATGGCGACCTCGCGGGCGAGCGCGGGCTCGACGCCCCGGGACACGTACAGCGCGGCGAGCTCCTCCATCTCGTCGATGGGGTGCTTGCACAACTGGCGGCGCTCGACGTCCAGTTCCGCCTGGACGAGCTCGCGCTGCGAGGCCACGGAGGTGTACTCGCCGGCCGCCATGGAGAAGGCACCGGCGGCGAGCCCCGCGACGCCGGTGATGACGACGGTCTGCGTGGAGACCGCGCCGCCGGCGACACCGGTCATCAGGGCGAGGTTGGAGACGAGTCCGTCCATCGCGCCGAACACCGCGGGCCGCAGCCAACCGCCGTTCACGTCACGGTGCGTGTGGTTGTCGCGGTGGGCCTCGTGCAGTGGCGCCTGAGCTTCGATGATGGACATGGCTCTCCCCTCGTTCCGGCGGGCCGGGTCGCACCCGCCGCCCCCAACACCTCGAAAATACGCGCGATGTAAGGGGCCCGCCAGCAAGGCAGGCCGTACTTACTAAGGCGCCCCTTAGGAGTGCCCCTCCGGGTGAACCTGGTTCTGGCGAGGTGTCAGCCGGGTGACAGAGACGTTTCTTCAGCGAGTTCGCGGCGCGCGGTGGCACAGATCCAGGCATCGGGGCACGCCGCACTGCGCGCCCCCACCGAGGAAGGGGCCGCGAGAATGACGACCACGGCATGCGACACGCGCGAACGGGCGAGGGGGGCGCTCCTCGGCCTCGCCGTCGGCGACGCGCTCGGCGCGCCCGCCGAGAACATGCGCCCCTCGGAGATCCGCCGCCGATGGGGCCGCATCGAGGGCTTCGTGACGGACCGCCCGGCGGGCACCGACGACACCGAGTACGCGATCTTCTCGGCCCTGCTCCTCGCCCGGCACGGCTCGGCGCTCACCGTCCACCACGTCGAACGGGCCTGGCACCACTGGATCGCCGACCTCGACGAGGGCCCCTTCCGCGGCGCGGGCTTCTCGGAGCGCGGCACGCTGGAGAACCTCCGCCGGGGCCTCGCCGCACCCATCTCCGCCCAGCACCGCCACGCCTGGAGCGACGGGCTCGCGATGCGCGCCGCGCCCTTCGGGGTCTTCGCGGCCGGACGTCCGGCGGAGGCGGCGCGCCTCGTCGCGATCGACGGCAGCGTCAGCCACGAGGGCGAGGGCATCTACGGGGGCCAGGCCGTCGCGGCGGGCGTCGCGGCGGCGATGGCGGGCGCGGGGGTGACCTCGATCATCGCGGCGGCGCTCTCCGTCGTCCCGATGGACTCCTGGACGGCCCGCTCCCTGCGCCGCGCGGTCGTCGCCGCGCAACGCGTCCAGCCGGACCCGCTCACCCGCGAACGGCAGGTCCGCTCGGCGGTCGTCATCGGCGGCTACCCGTGGACGGACCTGGCACCGGAGGCGGTGGGCCTGGCCTTCGGCGCCTTCGCGGCGGCCCGCGGGGACTTCCGTACGGCGGTCCTGACCGCGGTCAACATGGGCCGCGACGCCGACACGACGGCAGCGGTCGCGGGCGCCCTCGCCGGAGCGATGGCGGGCGCCTCGGCGATCCCGGAGGAATGGTCGACGGCCATCGCCCCGGTCACCGGCAGCTGCCTGCCCTCCATGCGCGGCTACCACGTCCTGGACATCGCGGACCTGCTGACCCCGGAGGAGACCCTGACATGACCGCAAACACGACGACGACCACCGCGGCGGCCGCGGCCGCCACCCCGGGCGCCACCGCCACCACGGGCGCCACCGCTGCGGACACCGCCGCCCCAGCAGGCGCTACCGCCACCAACGCTGTGGGCACCACCACCGCGCCGGCTGTGGGCAATCGTCCCGCAGGGCGGGACGGGTGGGCACAGCCCCCGATGCCGGGCACCGGCCCCCTGCTCGGTGACCCGCAGGCCCCCGCCCCGCTACTGGGCGCCGACACACTGGCCCCCGCCCCACTGCCGGGCACCGAAACCCTGGCCCCCGCCCCACTCCCAGGCACCGACACACAGGCCCCCACCCCACTCCCGGACACCCACCCCCTGGCCCCCGCCCCAGTACGCGGGACCGGATCATGGGGCGCCGGCGCCCACGAGGCCCCGCAGCCCGACGCCCCTCAGCCGAAGGCCCCCCGCAGGGCCGGTCGCGACAAGACCGAGGGCCTCCTCCTCGGCCTCGCCGCAGGCGACGCCGCCGGCTGGCCCGCCGCCCGCCACCGCGCCGCCCGCATGCCGGAGTGGACCCGCCGCCTCACCCGCGAACTCGACACCTTCGCCGAGCAGAACGCGACGACCACCCTCCCCGTCCCCATCGCCCTCAACCAGCCCCCCGAGCCCCTCCGCCTCGGCCCCTCCGACGACGCCGAGTGGGCGGCCTTCACCGCCGAGGCGATCCTCACCGCCTCCGGCCCCGTCTTCGCCGGCCTCCCCCCGGAGCGCCGCCTCCGCGCCGCCGTCGACCTCGCCTGGAACGCCCTCGCCGGCCAGGTCGCCGCCGCCGCCGAGCGCGCCCCCGAGGTCGAGTCCGCCGTCCTCCCCCTCCGCGCCCGCATCTCCGTACGCGCCGGGCTCGGCAATCTCGCCACCGGTCTGCGCCCGCCCGCCACCGGCCACGACAACCCGCACTACTTCGACGACGCCGCCTGCGTCCGGGCGGCCGTCCTCGCCGTCGTCCACCCCGGCGACCCGCACGCCGCCGCCGAACTCGCCGAGTTCGACGCCCGGTACACCCAGGACGGGGACGGCGTCCACGGCGCCCGCGCGACGGCGGCGGCCGTCGCCGCGGCCCTCGGCGGGGCGACGGTCGACGAGGCCGTCGAGGCGGCACTCGCCGAACTCCCGCCCGTCACCGAGATCGGCCGCAACGCCCGGTACGCGGTGAAGCTGGCCCGGACCGCCGGTTCGGCCTTCGAGCTGGTCCCGCTCCTGGAGCACCGGATCGTGGACCACGTCTACAGCTACGGGATCGCCGCCGCCGAGACCGTCCCGGTCGCCCTCGCGCTCGCCACCGCCGCCCGGGGCGAGATGACGGCGGCGGTACCGGCCGCCGTCTGCCTCTCCCGGGTCGCGGACTCCGCCCCCGCGCTCGCGGGCGCGCTCACCGGCGCGCTGGGCGGCGGCCGTTCGGTGCCGGCGACCTGGCGCGAGGCCTGCCGGACGCTCGCGGGGTGCGCGCTGCCCCGGCTCGCGGGGACGGATCTGGTCGAACTCGCCGGGCTCCTGGGAGCCACGGAACCGGCCTCCCCAGGTGGACAATTCCGACATGACACCCACACTGGCTGTGCCCACCCTGGATGACCGGATCACCGGCAGCCTCCTCGGGGCCGCCGTCGGCGACGCGCTCGGCGGCCCCGTCGAGGGCTACACCCCCCAGCAGATCCTGGAGCGGCACGGCGGCCGCGTCACCGGGATCGTCGGCCCCTGGAACGGCGACGACTGGCGCACCGCCCGCCCCATCGCGCCGTACCACAAGGGCGACGGGCACGTCACCGACGACACCTTGATGACCCACGCCCTGATCCGGGTGTACGAGAAGGTCCGCAGCCACCTCGACGCGTACGCGGTCGCGGACTTCCTCGTCCCCGAACTCATGGGCTCCCCCGTCTGGATCCCGGAGCTGGAGGCCGAGGCCCTCCCCCTCCAGCGGATCTTCCTCGCCGAGAAGTGGCTCGTGGCCCGGCTCCACTACGGTCACGTCGACCCGCGCGAGGCCGGTGCCGGCAACATCGTCAACTGCGGCGCCGCGATGTACATGGCGCCGGTCGGGCTCGTCAACGCCGGCCACCCCGCGGCCGCCTACGCCGAGGCCCTCGACGTCGCGGGCGCGCACCAGTCCTCGTACGGCCGGGAGGCGGCGGGCGTCTTCGCGGCGGCGGTCGCCGCGGCCTGCGCGCCGGGCGCGACGCCCTCCTCGATCGTCGACACAGCCCTCACCCTCGCGAAGGACGGCACCAGGTCGGCGATCGAGGCGGTCGCGGAAGTGGCGGCCCGCCACACGGACTTCGAGTCCGCGCTCACCCCGCTCCGCGCGGCGGTGGCCCCCTTCGACACGGTCGGCCCCGACTACCGCTCCCCCTCCCTCGGCGCCCGCCGCCCGTCCCGCCTGCACGCGATCGAGGAGCTGCCGATCGCCCTGGGCATGCTGCTCGTCGGCGAGGGCGACTTCCGTCGTACGGTCCTGGGGTCGGTCAACTACGGCCGCGACTGCGACTCGATCGCCACGATGGCGGGCGCGATCGTGGGCGCCCTGCACGGCGAGTCCGCCGTTCCCGCCGACTGGGCGAAGCGGGTCGCGGAGGCGAGCCGCCTCGACCTGCACGCCCCGGCGGCGGCGCTGGCCCGGGTGACGCGCGAGGTCTTCGCCCAGGACGAGAAGGCGCGCCGGGCGCACGAGGCGGCCTTCACGACACTGACGAGCGCGGACCGGTGAACCTCCGGCTGACCTGGGTGCAGCCGGAGGACCTGGTGGGCCACGAGCTGCGCCAGGCGGCGGAGGACGGCCGCGACGCCGCCGCGATCGCCGCGCGCTGGCACGCGGCGGGCGGCCCGCCGGCCCCGGAGACGGCCGGTGCCTCCGCCGTACCCCGCCCGGACCTCCGCCCCCTGGCGGAGGAACTCCTGGACGCCCTCGCGACCCTCCCCACACCGTCGGCGAAGCACGAACCGACACCACTGTCCAGCATCCAAACTCTGACGACCCCTCTCACCACCCCTCCCCCCGACCCTGCCGGCAGCGGGGTCTCCACCGCCGAACCCCCTCACGAAGCACCCACCCCCGGCTTCACCGGAGACAGGAACGCCCGGCCACACCCCCCGACACCGGACACCCCCCACCACCCCCCGAGCGAAGCCCCGGAAACCCGAGGACTCGGAGGCGCAGCCCCCCAACACCCCCCGCGCGAAGCGCCGGGACCCCAGGGACTCCAGGGCGAAGCCCCGCACCACCCCCCGCGCGAAGCGCCGGGGACCCCGGGGTTCGGGGGTGTCGCCCCCGGTCCCGTCAGGGTTTCGGGAAGGGGCGGGGTGGGGGAAAGCGGCTCCCTCCTCCACCGGCTGCACGCCGCCTGGCTCGGGCGGGCCGTCGGGTGTCTGCTCGGCAAGCCCGTCGAGAAGCTGCCCCTCCCCGCCATCCGCGCCCTCGCCCGCGCCACCGGCAACTGGCCCCTCTCCACCTGGTTCACCGCCCGCGGCGTCCCCCCGGACCTGCTCGCCGCCCACCCCTGGAACCGCCGCTCCGCCCCCACCTCCCTCGCCGAGAACATCGACGGGATGCCCGAGGACGACGACCTCAACTACCCCCTCCTCAACCTGCTGCTCCTCCAGCGGTACGGCCGCGACTTCACCACCGCCGACGTCGCCCGCCTCTGGCTCGACGAACTCCCCGCAGGCCGCACCTTCACGGCCGAGCGCGTCGCCTACCGCAATCTCCTCGACGGCGTCGAACCCCCGCTGACCGCCGTCCACCGCAACCCCTTCCGTGAGTGGATCGGCGCCCAGATCCGGGCCGACGTCCACGGCTGGACCCACCCGGGCGACCCGGTCGCCGCCGCCGCGCAGGCCTACCGGGACGCGGCGCTCACCCACTCCGCGAACGGCGTCTACGGCGCCATGTTCGTCGCCGCCGCCCTCGCCACCGCCGCGACCGGCACCGCCGACGTCCACCGGTCGCTCGCCGCCGGACTCGCGGTGATCCCGCCCCGCTCCCGCCTCGCCGCGGCCGTCCGCCTGGGCATCGCGTCCGCCCGCGAGGAGAGCGACTTCGACACCGTCGTCGACCGTCTGCACGCCGAACTCGGCGGGTACCACTGGGTCCATGCCGTCCCCAACGCCGCCCTGCTCGCCGCCGCCCTCACGCACGGCGACGGAGACTTCTCCCGCTCCGTCTGCGCGGCGGTCTCGGGCGGCTGGGACACCGACTCCAACGGCGCCACCGCCGGTTCGGTCGCCGGGCTGCTCGCCGGTCACCCCGACCGGCTGCCCGAGCACTGGACCACCCCCCTCAAGAACCGTCTCGCGACCTCGGTCCCGTCCTTCGACGGCATCGGTTTCGACACCCTGGCCGAACTGACACATCTGGAGGCAGTACGCCCATGACCAGCATCGTCGTACTCGGCAGCACGAACATGGACCTCGTCGCCTACGTCCCGAGGGCACCCGCCCGCGGCGAGACGGTCACCGGCCGCGCGTTCCGCACGATCCCCGGCGGCAAGGGCGCCAACCAGGCCGTCGCCGCCGCCCGCGCCGGCGCCGAGGTCGCGATGATCGGCGCGGTCGGCGCGGACGACTTCGGCGCGCGGCTCCGGGCCAACCTGGAGCACTGCGCCGTCGACACCGACCTCCTGCGCACCGCCGAGGGCCCCTCCGGCACCGCCCACATCGTCGTCGACGACGAGGGCGGCAACGCGATCGTCGTCGTCCCCGGCGCCAACGCCGCCGTCGTCTCGCTCAGTCACGGCGACGAGGCCCTGATCGGCACCGCCGACGCCCTGCTCCTCCAGCTCGAACTCCCCCTCTCCGTCGTCGTCGAGGGCGCCGCGACCGCCCGCCGTCTCGGCGTCCGCACCGTCCTGACGCCCGCCCCCGCCCAACGGCTCCCTCCCGAACTCCTCGCCGCCACCGACCTGCTGGTGCCCAACGAGCACGAGGCCACCGCGCTCACCGGACTCACCGACCCGCACGCCGCCGCCCAGGCCCTGCTGCGGGACGTCCCCGAGGTCGTCGTCACCCTGGGCGCGGCCGGCAGCCTGTACGCGGCGCGCGGCGCCGAACCGGTCACCGTGCCCGCCCCCCGTGTCAGGGCCGTGGACACCACCGCCGCAGGCGACACCTTCGTCGGTGCCCTCGCGGTCGCCCTCGGCGAGGGCCGGCCCGTCCCCGAGGCGCTCGCCTGGGCGCAGACCGCCGCCGCGCTCTCCGTCCAGCGCGAGGGCGCGTCGACCTCGATGCCGTACCGGACCGAGATCGAGGCGGCCTTCGGCTCCCTCGACGACCTGGAGGCCGACCCCGCATGACGACCGCCCCCCACGCCCCCGCCGCCCCCGCACCTCCCCTCCACGGACTGCGCGTCCTGGACCTCGCGACGCTCTTCGCCGGCCCGCTCGCGGCGACGATGCTCGGCGACTTCGGCGCCGACGTCATCAAGGTCGAGCACCCCCGCAAGCCCGATCCGTCCCGCGGCCACGGCCCCGCGAAGGACGGCGTCGGTCTGTGGTGGAAGGTCCTCGGCCGGAACAAGCGGACGATCACCCTCGATCTCTCTGCACCGGGCGGCCGCGACACCCTCCTCGGACTCGCCGCCGAAGCCGACGTGATCGTGGAGAACTTCCGCCCCGGCACCCTGGAACGCTGGGGTCTGGGCTGGGAGGAGCTCTCCACCGTCAACCCGCGTCTCGTCCTCGCCCGCGTCACCGGCTTCGGCCAGTTCGGCCCGTACGCCCACCGCCCCGGCTTCGGCACCCTCGCCGAGGCGATGAGCGGCTTCGCCGCGATCACCGGCGAGCCCGAGGGCCCGCCCACCCTGCCCCCCTTCGGCCTGGCCGACTCCATCGCCGCCCTCGCCACGGCGTACGCGGTGATGACCGCGCTCACCGCCAGGACCACGACCGGCCGCGGCCAGGTCGTCGACATGGCGATCATCGAACCGATGCTCTCCGTCATCGGGCCCCACCCCCTCTGGTACGACCAGCTCGGCTACGTCCAGCCCCGCACCGGCAACCGCTCCCGCAACAACGCCCCGCGCAACACCTACCGGACCGCCGACGGCTCCTGGGTCGCCGTCTCCACCTCCGCCCAGTCGATCGCCGAGCGGGTGCTGCGTCTCGTCGGCCGCCCTGAGCTCGTCGACGAGCCGTGGTTCGCCGACGGCACGGGCCGCGCCGCGCACGCGGATGTCCTGGACGAGGCGGTCGGCACCTGGATCGCCCGCCACACCCGCGACGAGGCCATGGCCGCCTTCGAGAAGGCCGAGGCCGCCATCGCCCCGGTCTACGACGTCCGGGACGTCCTCGACGATCCGCAGTTCCGGGCACTCGGCACCGTCACCGAGGTGCAGGACCCGGAACTCGGCCCGATCAAGATGCAGAACGTGCTCTTCCGGCTCTCCGAGACCCCCGGCGCGATCCGCTGGCCCGGCCGCCCGCACGGCGCCGACACCGCCGACGTCCTGACCGAGCTCGGCCTCACCCCCGCCGAGATCGACGCCCTCCGCGCCCAGGGAGCGGTATGACCGGTATGGAGCGGCTGCGCACTCCCCTCACCTGGCTGTACGCGCCCGGCGACCGCCCCGGGGTCGTGTCCAAGGCCCTGCTCTCCGGCGCCGACGTCGTCATCGTCGACCTGGAGGACGCGGTCGCCCCGCACCGCAAGGCGTACGCCCTCGACGCCACGGTCGATCTGCTCGCCGACGCCCACCCCGTCCCGGTGCACGTCCGCGTCCACTCCCCGCTCGACATCCCCACCCTGGCCCCCCTCCCCGGCCTCTGCGGTCTCCGTGTACCCAAGGTGACACACGCCACTGACATCCACCGGATCGCGGGCCTCGCCCCCGGTCTGCCCCTCTACCCGCTCCTGGAGAACGCCCTCGCCGTGGAGCACGCCTACGCCATCGCCACCGCCCACCCCGACGTGCGCGGCATCGCGCTCGGCGAGGCCGATCTCCGCGCCGACCTGGGGGTACGGGACGACAGCGGCCTCGACTGGCCGCGCAGCCGCGTCGTGGTCGCCGCCCGCGCGGCCGCCCTGCCGCCCCCGGCCCAGTCGGTCCACCCCGACATCGGCGACCTGGACGCCCTGGCCGCCGGCTGCGCCCGGGGCCGGGCGATGGGCTTCCTCGGCCGGGCGGCGATCCATCCCCGCCAGCTCCCCGTCATCGAGCGGGCCTACCTCCCCACCCCGGATGAGGTCGACGCGGCGCGGGAGGTCGTCGCTGCGGCCCGGACCGGCCGGGGTGCCCTGGCTCTCCCCGACGGCCGTTTCGTCGACGCGGCGGTCGTGGAGGGCGCCCACCGGGTCCTCGCCCTCGCCTCCCGCACGGCCTGACCCGCCGCATGCGAAAGGGCCGCCGGAACCTCTCGGTCCCGACGGCCCTTCGACGACGGAGGATCAGCCCTTGGCGGCCGATCCGGCGCCGTTGTCGGCACCGTGATCCACGTCCGTATCCGTATCCGTATCCGTGTCTGTGTCCGTATCCGTGTCCGTCACGGCGTCCCCGGGCTCACCACCGACGGCGTCGTCCCCGGACTTCCCGGCCTCATCAGCCGTCTCGCCCTCGTCGCCCTCATCGGCGTTGTCGGCCTTGTCGGTCTTCTCGGCCTTGGGCTCCACGATCTCCTCGCGTCCCGGCCGGATCCGCGCCGAGATCACGATGTAGGTCACCGCGAGCAGGAAGACGATGATCGCCGTCCACACGTTCAGGCGCAGACCGAGGATGTGGTGCGCCTCGTCGACGCGCAGGTACTCGGTCCAGACGCGGCCCGCGCAGTACGCGGCGACGTAGAGCGCGAAGGCGCGCCCGTGGCCCAGCTTGAAGCGGCGGTCGGCCCAGACGACCAGGGCGGCGACGCCGACGCACCAGAGCGACTCGTACAGGAAGGTCGGGTGGTAGAGCCCGGCCTCGCGGTTCGCGCTCTCGGTGATCTTCAGGGCCCAGGGCAGATCGGTGGGCTTGCCGTAGAGCTCCTGGTTGAACCAGTTGCCCCAGCGGCCGATGGCCTGGGCGAGGGCGATGCCGGGCGCGATCGCGTCCGCGTACGCCGGGAGCGGGATGCCCCGTCGACGGCAGCCGATCCAGGCACCCACCGCGCCGAGCGCGATGGCGCCCCAGATACCGAGGCCGCCCTCCCAGATCTTGAAGGCGTCGACCCAGTTCTCACCCTCGCTGAAGTACAGCTGATAGTCGGTGATCACGTGGTAGAGGCGTCCGCCGACGAGGCCGAAGGGCACCGCCCAGACGGCGATGTCGGCCACGGTGCCGGCGGTGCCGCCCCGGGCGATCCAGCGCTTGTTGCCGTACCAGACGGCGACGAAGACACCGATGATGATGCAGAAGGCATAGCCGCGCAGCGGGATCGGTCCGAGGTTGATCACGCCGGTCGACGGGCTGGGAATATAGGCAAGGTCCATGGCAGGTCCGACGCTACCTTGCCGGGCGGGCACGACGGCAGCCCACCCGGCAACGTATGGGTAACTAACCCGCCGAGGGAGCGGCCGAGGAGGCCGCCGGAGAGGCCGTTCCGGACTTCTTGCCCTTGTTGGCCTCGGCGACCCACTTCTTCAGGTTCTCCGGGGAGATCTGCTCGCTCCCCTTCGTCGGGAAGATCGATTCGCCGTTGAGGAGGACGGTCGGGGTGCCGCGGAAGCCGCCGTTCTGGAAGGCCTCGTTGGACTTCGCCACCCAGCTGTCGTGCGTGCCGTCCTCGACGCAGCTGCGGAAGGCGGGCGTGTCGAGCCCCGGCACCTTCGCGGCCAGCTCGATCAGCTTGGCGTTGTTCCCGAAGGCGTCGTCCGTCTCCGGCGGCTGGTTGATGTAGAGCGTGTCGTGGTACGCGGTGAACTTCCCCGCGTCCTGGGCGCACGCGGCCGCGTTCGCCGCGCGGAGCGAGCCGCTGCCGCCCATGTTCCCGTCGATGAGGGTGGCGAGGTGGTACTCGGCCTTGAGCGCGCCGGAGGCCTCCAGCTCGTGGATGGTGTCCCGCATGACGTTCTCGAACTGGGCGCACGCCGGGCAGCGGAAGTCCTCCCAGATCGTGAGCGTCGACGGGGCGTCCGCCTTGCCCGTGGGGACGGCGGGCTTGTCGCCCTCGATGGCCCCCGTCGGCGCCACGACCGGGCCCGCCTTGTCCGATCCGCCGCCGCCGTCGCTGTTCGCGGCGATCACCCCGACGACCGCGGCCAGGCCGAGGACACCGACCACCGCCGCCGACACGATGAGGACGCGCCGCTGCTTCTCACGGGCCTTGTCGCGCTCGCGCTGCTGCTGGAGGCGCTCCCGCGCGCTCCGGTTACCGTCACCACGGTTCTTCTCGCTCACGCCCACAGCAACGAACCGGGGAGGCACGTACGTGCCTCCCCGGTTTCAGATCCACCCAAATGGGTTACGAAACGCGACGCACGCCGGCCGCGAGTTCGCCTGCCAGTTCCCTTACGGCGGCGAGCCCGGCGGCCTCGTCGCCGTCGGCGTCGAGGATCCGCTGGACGAAGGCGGAGCCGACGATGACGCCGTCGGCGAAGACGGCGACCTCCTTCGCCTGGGTGGCGTTGGAGACGCCGAGCCCGACGCACACCGGCAGTTCGGAGGTGGCGCGGGTGCGGCGGACGAGATCGGCCGCCTGCTCGCCGACCGACTCGCGGGTGCCGGTGACACCCATGAGCGAGGCGGCGTAGACGAAGCCGGAGCCGGCCGCCGTGATGGTGGCGAGGCGGGCGTCCTTGCTGCTGGGCGCGACGACGAAGACGGTGGCGAGACCGTGCTTGTCGGCGTTCTCGCGCCAGACGGCGGACTCCTGGACCGGCAGGTCGGGCAGGATGCAGCCCGCGCCGCCGGCGGCGGCGAGCTCCTCGGTGAAGCGCTCGATGCCGTAGCGGTCGATCGGGTTCCAGTAGGTCATGACGAGGACCGGCTTCCCGGTGGCCTCGTGGGCCTCGCGGACCGTGCGCATGACGTCGGCGATCTTGACGCCGCCGCGCAGGGCGATGTCGTCGGCCGTCTGGATGACCGGTCCGTCGAGGACCGGGTCGCTGTGCGGGAGACCGACCTCGACGATGTCAGCGCCGCCGTCGAAGACGGCCTTGACGGCCGCGATGCCGCCGTCGACGGTCGGGAAGCCGGCGGGCAGGTAGGCGATGAGCGCCGCCCGGTTCTCGGCCTTGGCCTTGGCGAGGGTCTCGCTCAGCAGCTGGATGTTTCCGGTCGTCACTTGGAACCCTCCCCGTCGTACAGGCCGAAGTAGCGGGCGGCCGTGTCCATGTCCTTGTCGCCGCGCCCGGAGAGGTTGACCAGGAGCAGCGCGTCCTTGCCGAGCTCCTTGCCGACCTCCAGGGCGCCGGCCAGAGCGTGCGCCGACTCGATGGCCGGGATGATGCCCTCGGTACGGGAGAGCAGCCGCAGCGCCTGCATGGCGGCGTCGTCGGTGACGGCGCGGTACTCGCCGCGGCCGCTGTCCTTGAGGTACGCGTGCTCGGGGCCGATGCCCGGGTAGTCGAGGCCGGCCGAGATCGAGTACGGCTCGGTGATCTGGCCCTCCTCGTCCTGGAGGACGTACGAGCGCGAACCGTGCAGGATGCCGGGCTCGCCGGCGGTGAGGGTGGCCGCGTGCTCGCCGGTCTCGACGCCGTGACCGGCCGGCTCGCAGCCGATCAGGCGCACGTCCGCGTCGGGGACGAAGGCGTGGAAGAGGCCGATGGCGTTGGAGCCGCCGCCGACGCAGGCGATCGCCGCGTCGGGGAGGCGTCCGGCGCGCTCCAGGATCTGGCGGCGGGCCTCGACGCCGATGACCCGGTGGAAGTCCCGGACCATGGCGGGGAAGGGGTGCGGGCCGGCCACGGTGCCGAACAGGTAGTGCGTCCTGTCGACGTTGGCGACCCAGTCGCGGAACGCTTCGTTGATGGCGTCCTTGAGGGTGCGGCTGCCGGACTTCACGGCGATGACCTCGGCGCCGAGGATCCGCATCCGGGCCACGTTGAGGGCCTGGCGCTGGGTGTCGATCTCGCCCATGTAGATGGTGCAGTCGAGGCCGAAGAGGGCGCAGGCGGTGGCGGTGGCCACGCCGTGCTGACCGGCGCCGGTCTCGGCGATGACCCGCGTCTTGCCCATGCGCTTGGTCAGCAGGGCCTGACCCAGCACGTTGTTGATCTTGTGCGAGCCGGTGTGGTTGAGGTCCTCGCGCTTGAGGAAGATCCGGGCACCGCCGGCGTGCTCGGCGAACCGGGGGACCTCGGTGAGGGCGCTCGGGCGGCCGGTGTAGTTGACCATGAGGTCGTTGAGCTCGCGGGCGAACTCGGGGTCGGCCTTGGCCTTGTCGTACTCGGCGGCGACCTCGTCCACGGCGGCGACGAGGGCCTCCGGGATGAACTTGCCGCCGTAGGCGCCGAAGTACCCCTCGGCGGTGGGGACCTGACCTTCCAGGTCCGGAATGAAGAACTCGCTGGACATGCGGATGCTCCTCGCGGGGCGGGTGCCCCGGATCGCGTTGCGGTAGATGGTCACGTTATGCGCGCGACCCCTTCACCAACGGCAACGCCGCTACACCACCGGGCTCCGCCCGGGTCCCGGATGGACTGCACCCGAGTCCCGGTGAACCGCGCCTGACTCCCGTGCGGGCTGGGCCCGAGTCCCGTGTGGGCAATCGTCCCGCTGGGGCGGGACGGGTGGGCACACGGGACGGCACCCTTTGCGGGTGCCTCCGCTCCCGAAACCCGGTGCCCACGAGGGCGGGCCGGGCACGTGGTGCGGGTAGGCACAGGTGCGGAACGCGCCCGCAAGGGCGCCGTTCCGTTGTGCCCACCCTCCCCCAGAGGGGGGACCCCCAGCCCAGCGGAACGACTGCCCACAACGGAGGGGCAGGGGGCGGAGCGGTCGGGTTAGGCGGTGGTGGTGTTGGTGAAGGTGCGCGCGAGGCGCGGGCGCCATCGCATGCCGTTGACCTGGCCCGGCTCGTCGCCGATCACGTACCGGACCCGGCGGCCGTGGACACGGCGGGCGGGCGCGCGGCAGCCACGCGGTCGGCAGCCCCTGGCCAGCGGGGCATGCGCGGGGACGGAGGCGGCGATACGCAGCCTGCCGCCACGTCCTGTGACCGTCGACGGCACGCCGACGATCCCCCGGGCGGTGCCCGGAGGGGTCGGCGTGGCGCGGACGACGGTCATGTCAGGTTCAGCTCCGGCCGTGGCGGAGGGCCGGGTGGGCGCCGGCGGCGACCAGGTCGGCGACGGCGGCCTTCGGGTCGCGGCCGGTGACGAGGGACTCGCCGACCAGGACCGCGTCGGCGCCCGCGTTGGCGTACGCGATGAGGTCGTGCGGGCCCCGGACGCCGGACTCGGCGATCTTGACGATGTGCGCCGGGATCTCGGGGGCGACGCGCTCGAAGGTGGAGCGGTCGACCTTGAGGGTCTTGAGGTCCCGCGCGTTGACGCCGATGATCCGGGCGCCCGCGTCGACGGCGCGCTCGACCTCGTCCTCGTCGTGGACCTCGACCAGCGGGGTCAGCCCGATGGACTCGGCACGCTCGATGAGGGAGACCAGCGCCTCCTGCTCCAGGGCCGAGACGATGAGGAGCGCGAGATCCGCCCCGTACGCGCGGGCTTCCCAGAGCTGGTACGCGGTGACGATGAAGTCCTTGCGCAGGACCGGGATGTCGACCTTGGCCCGGACGGCCTCCAGGTCCGCGAGCGAGCCGCCGAAGCGGCGCTGCTCGGTGAGGACCGAGATGACGGCCGCGCCGCCCGCCTCGTAGTCCGCGGCGAGTCCGGCGGGGTCGGCGATCGCGGCGAGCGCGCCCTTGGACGGGCTGGAGCGCTTGACCTCGCAGATCACCTTGACGCCGTCGCCGCGCAGTGCGGCGACGCCGTCCTTGGCCTGCGGCGCCTTGGCGGCGCGTTCCTTGAGCTCGTCGAGGGTGACCCGCGCCTGCCGCTCTGCGAGGTCGGCGCGTACGCCTTCGATGATCTCGTCGAGCACACTCACGCGAGGGGCCCCCTTCCGGGACGGTGATGGTGATGAGGAACCAGGTTCAGCCACATCGATCCTATCCGCAGGACGGCCCCGGACTCGCATCGGCCGGAGTGGCGTCCCACCTGCTGGGACTCCCGTGGGGGTTTGCCCGGGAGCGCGCGGGCCCTCACGGGGCCAGCGCTGAGCCGAAGGGAAGGTTCCGGACCAGGGTGAAGAGGGCGAGGACGGCCCCGATCCCCCACCACCACGCCGGGGAGATCGCGAGGCGCATGGGCACCCCGCGGATGGCACGAATCAGCCACAGGGCCATGACGACGGCGAAGAGTCCGTAGCCGAGGACGGCGAGGGCGTTGGAGCCCAGGGCGGCCGGGAGGTCGCCGTGGGCGAAGGCGTGGGCGCTGCGGAGTCCGCCGCACCCGGGGCAGTAGATGCCGGTGAAGCGGAGCAGGGGGCAGACGGGGTAGTGCCCGGGTTCGTTGGGGTCGACGGCCCCGACGTAGGCGAAGGCGGCGGCGACCCCGGCGAGGGTCGCGACCGGTGCGAGGAGCCGCCGGGCGAGCGGCCGCGGAGGCACGGGAGGCGCAGGAGGCAGCGGAGGGAGGTGATGCGCGGGAGGCAGGAGGGACACGGGAGGCGCGGGAGGCGCGGGAGGCGCGGGAGGCGCGGGAGGCGCGGGAGGCGCCGGAACGGGCTGCGCGGCCTGGTGTACGGCCGGGTGCACCGGGGGTCCGGCGGGCGCGGCCGGACCCGGGGCGTCCGCCCGGGCGGGTTCACCCGGTCGGGCGAGGGGATCGTCGGTCTCGGCTTCGGCCGTCGGCTGCGGGTCCACCCGGTGATTCTCGCTCCTGACGCGCGAAGGCGCAGCCCGGCACGGCCGGACTGCGCCCTCAGGTACGCGTGTCGCGTCAGGAACGGGCCTGCGCGGTCGCGGTGGCGGCCTCGCGAGCGGCGGCGACGGCCGCCGACTCCTTCGGCATGCCGAGGCCGGCCGCCTTCATCGCGCCGCCGACGATGCCGCCGAGCACGATGACACCCATGCCGGCCCAGAACCCGGGCAGGTTGGCGGCCACCATGAAGACGCCGGCGATGCAGAAGCCGATGAAGGAGATGATGACACCGGTCCAGGCGGCCGGGGTGTGTCCGTGGGCGCTGCCCGCCATGAGTTGCTCCTCGTTGCTGTTGCTCGGTGGTGAGGTCTCGCGTGCGCGGACACTCGGTGCCCATTGTCCCGCACGCGGGCGCGCGAGGATGAATCGGGGGTGCCCGGACGATCACGCGTCGCGGTCGGCCCTCCGGATCGCCTTCGCGGGCTCACTCGCCGCGGGTGGGGTCCTCGCCGCGGTCCAGGGCCTTCCAGAGGTCCTCGGGGCGGTCCGGGTCGACCGTGGGGGCCTTGCGTGCGGTGCGCGGGGTCCCGGACCGCTCGTAGCGCCCGCCCATCCCGGGCCAGCTCTTGCCGAAGCGCAGGGCGAGGAGCCCGGCGAGCAGGATGAGGACGGCGCCGGCGGCCGTGACGTACGGCCAGGCGGTGTGGGTCAGACCGGCCACGGCGGCGGCCGTGTCGCCGCTGATCCGGGCGGCCTCGGCGTCCAGGGCCGCGCTGTCGGTCGCGCCGAGGACGGCGGCGAGCGCGGCGCCGGCGCCGCTCAGCGCGAGGAGCGCGGCGACGAGGGTGCGGCCGGTGCGGCGGACGGCGAAGACGGCGAAGAGCGCGGCGAGGCCGACGATCGCGAGGGCCGTCGGCACGCCGGTGACGGCGCTGCCGTCGGCCTCGACGGAGACGGTGCCGCCGCCGACGGAGGCGATGCCCTCCGCCCAGATCTGGCCGGCCGAGAGCAGGACGACGGTGGCGCCGAGGGCGCCGAGGAGGAGGGCCGCGGCCAGGCTGCGGCGGCCGCCGGTGGGGACGGCCGCGCGGGCGGCCCGGGGCTGGGGTACGGGTACGGCACTCACGTACCCCACTATCCCCTACGTGCTCAGGAGCCGTTCATCCGGTTGGCGGTGTGTACGGCGCGGAGCACGGCCGCGGCCTTGTTGCGACACTCGTTGTCCTCGGCGACCGGATCGGAATCCGCGACGACACCCGCTCCGGCCTGCACGTACGCGGTGCCGTCGCGGAGCAGGGCGGTGCGGATGGCGATGGCCGTGTCCGCGTCGCCGGCGAAATCGAGATAACCGACACATCCGCCGTACAGACCGCGCCGGGAGGGTTCGAGCTCCTCGATGATCTGCATGGCGCGGGGCTTGGGGGCGCCGGAGAGCGTGCCGGCCGGGAAGCAGGCGGTGAGGACGTCGAAGGCGGTCCGGCCCTCGGCGACCCTGCCGGTCACGGTGGAGACGATGTGCATGACGTGCGAGTAGCGCTCGACGGACATGAAGTCGACGACCTCCACCGAGCCGGGCGCGCAGACCCGGCCGAGGTCGTTGCGGCCGAGGTCGACGAGCATGAGGTGCTCGGCGCGCTCCTTGGGATCGGCGAGCAGCTCCTCGGCGAGGTCGTGGTCCTCCTGCGGGGTGGCGCCGCGGTGCCGGGTGCCGGCGATCGGGTGGAGCATCGCGTGCCCGTCCTCGACCTTGACGAGGGCCTCGGGGCTGGATCCGACGACGTCGAAGCCGTACTCGAAACGGAAGAGGTACATGTACGGGGACGGGTTGGTGGCCCGCAGGACCCGGTAGACGTCGAGCGCGGAGGCCGTGCACGCGGTCTCGAAGCGCTGGGAGGGGACGACCTGGAAGGCCTCGCCGGCCCGGATGCGCTCCTTGATGTCCTCGACGGCGTCCTGGTAGGCCGGGCCGCCCCAGAGGGCGGAGAACTCGGGCAGTTCGGAGGCGGGGAGGGCGGCGGGGGCGGTGGCGACCGGGCGGGCCAGGTCGGCCTCCATGGCGTCGAGGCGGGCGACGGCGTGCGCGTACGCCTCGTCGACGCCGGTCTCCAGGTCGTTGTGGTTGATCGCGTTGGCGATCAGCAGGACGGTGCCGTCCCAGTGGTCCAGGACCGCGAGGTCGCTGGTGAGGAGCATGGTGAGCTCGGGGAGCTCCAGGTCGTCGCGGGTGGAGTCCCCGATCTTCTCCAGGCGGCGGACGATGTCGTAGCCGAGGTAGCCGACCATGCCGCCGGTGAACGGGGGCATGCCGGGCTCGGGGCTCCGCGGGGTGTGGAGGGTCTCGACGGTGGCGCGCAGGGCCTGGAGCGGGTCGCCGTCCGTGGGGACGCCGACGGGCGGGGTGCCGAGCCAGTGGGCCTCGCCGTCCCGGACGGTGAGGGTGGCGTCGCTGCGGACTCCGATGAAGGAGTAGCGGGACCAGCTCCGGCCGTTCTCCGCGGATTCGAGGAGGAAGGTGCCGGGGCGTTCGGCGGCGAGCTTGCGGTAGAGCCCGACCGGGGTGTCGCCGTCCGCGAGGAGCCTGCGGCTGACGGGGATGACGCGGCGGTCGGCCGCCAGCTTGCGGAAGGTCTCGAGATCCATGGCGCCAGACCTTACTGGGAGAGCGGGAGCACGTCGGCGTCGAAGCAGGTGCGGTCGCCGGTGTGGCAGGCGGCTCCGACCTGGTCGACCTTGACGAGGACGGTGTCGGCGTCGCAGTCGAGGGCGACGGACTTGACGTGCTGGACGTGCCCGGAGGTGTCGCCCTTGACCCAGTACTCGTTGCGGCTGCGGGACCAGTAGGTGCAGCGGCCGGTGGTGAGGGTGCGGTGGAGGGCCTCGTCGTCCATCCAGCCGAGCATCAGCACCTCGCCGGTGTCGTACTGCTGGGCGATGGCGGGCACGAGCCCGTCGGGGCTGCGCTTGAGGCGGGCGGCGATGGCCGGGTCGAGATTGCTGCTCATGGCGCCATTGTGCCGCGCCCGGGGACGGTGTCCGGCGGGGCGTCCACTGGGCGGACCGGTGGCGCCGGTCGTACGCTGGCGGGCATGTCGACGCATGCGAAACGTGAACGGCTTCTGCTCGCCGATCTGTTGGAGGCGGCGGGCCCGGACGCCCCGACGCTCTGCGAGGGCTGGCGGACCCGGGACCTCGCTGCCCATGTGGTGGTGCGCGAGCGGCGCCCGGACGCGGCGGCGGGTGCGCTCGTGCCGGCGCTCAAAGAGCGGCAGGACCGGGTGCAGGCGGAGTTCGCCGACAAGCCGTACGAGGAGCTGATCCAGCTCATTCGTACGGGGCCGCCGCGGTTCTCGCCGTTCACCATCAAGCAGGTGGACGAGGGCGCGAACGTCGTCGAGTTCTACGTCCACACGGAGGACGTACGCCGCGCCCAGCCCGACTGGTCGGCGCGCGAGCTCGACCCGGTCTTCGCGGACGCCCTCTGGTCCCGTCTGGAGCGCATGGCCCGGCTCCTCGGCCGGAAGGCCCCGGTGGGCCTGGTGCTGCGCCGCCCGAACGGCCAGACGGCCGTCGCCCACCGCGGCACCCCGGTGGTGACGGCCTCCGGGGAGCCGGGCGAGCTCCTGATGTACCTGTACGGCCGCCAGGCGGTGGCGAAGGTGGCCCTGGACGGCGAGCCGGACGCGATCGAGCGGCTGCGCGAGGCGAAGCAGCTGGGGATCTGAGTCCGGGCCGGGCTGCTTCGGGGGTCCAGGTCCGGGCTACTTCGGCAGCTCCGCGCGGCGCAGGGACCTCACCGAGAGGCCGTAGAGCCCGCCGAGGGCGCAGACCGCGGCGCTGGCGGTGAAGACCGGCGCGGGGCCCCACAGGCCGACGGCCGCGCCGGTGAGCGGGAAGCTCAGCGGGGCGATGCCGAGGCTGAAGAAGGTGGACACCGAGGTGACCCGGCCCAGGTAGGCGGGGTCGCACTCGGTCTGGGTGAGTGCTCCGCACAGGGCGCCGCTGAGGCCGGCGAGCAGGCCGACCGAGACGGACACGGCGACGGCCGCGGGCAGCCCCGGCACGTACGCGAGGGCGGCGATCGACACGGCGCCGAGGGCGATGGTCCAGGAGAGGACGAGTCCGGCGCGCGGGACGCGGCCCCGGACGGTCAGGAGCAGGGACGCGGCCCCCGCTCCCGTACCGAAACCGGCGAGAACCCAGCCGATGCCGGCGGCGCCCCACCCGCGCTGGTCGGAGAGGAGCGCGAGGCCGACGTTGAGGGGGCCGACGAAGCCGAGGTCGCTGAGGGCGACGACGATCATCAGCGGGCCGAGGACGCGGTGGCGGCGGATGTAGCGCAGCCCGTCGGCGAGGTCGCGCAGGGCGGTGGTCTTCTCCCGTGCCCCCTCGTCGGTCGGCAGCGGCCTGAGGCGGAGCGTCAGGAGCAGGGGCAGCGAGAGGGCGAAGAGCAGCCCGGCGGTGCCGAAGGCGGCGGCCGATCCGCCGAGGGCGACGGCGAGGCCGCCGAGCGGGGCGCCGACGAGGACCGAGACGCGGTAGGCGAGGCCCCGCATCCCCTGGACCCGGCCGAGCTGTCCCGAGGCGGCGATCCGTGGCGGCAGGGCGCCGACGGCGGGCATGAACAGGGCGTCCACGGCTCCGAAGACGAGCGCGACGGCGGCGAGGACCCAGAGGCCGGGGGTGGCGAGCGCCAGTGTCGCGGCGACGCCGAGGACGACGGCGCAGCGGACGGCGTCGGAGGATATGACGACCCGCCAGGGCCCGAAGCGGTCGGCGACCACTCCCCCTCCGAGCATCAGGAGGGCGCGCATCACGGCGCTGAGGGCGAGGACGATCCCCGCCTGCGCGGGCGTGCCGCTCTGGACGGCGGCCCAGGAGAGGGCCAGGTGGTAGACCATGTCGCCGGTGGCGGAGGCGGTGTACGCGCCGAGCCAGCGCAGGATGTTGGGGTCGCGGTAGGCGGGGCGCTCGACGGGGGCGGCGAGCTGGGTGGCCGTCATGAGCGGTAGGGGAACGCGTGGAGGTGGACGGCGACGTTCTCGCGGCCCTCGGTCTCACCGGCGGCTTCGGCGGCGCGGGCCTTCTGGTCGTACTTCTCCAGGACGGCGTCGAGCTCCGCGCCGAGGGCGGTGAGTTCGGCGGCGGTGAGCCGGGGCAGCCACTCGGCGCTGACGGAGGCGGAGCGCCACGCGTCGGACCAGGTGAGCCGCTCGTCGAGGAAGCGCCGGTGGAGTTCGGTGCGCTGTTCGTTGATGGCGCGGCCGAGGGCGTCGCTCGCGGCGGCCAGCTCGGGGGTGCCGCGGACGTCCTCGTCGCGGATGCTGACCCCGTACGAGCTCGGCTGCCACCAGCGCTCGCGGCCGTCCGCCGACTGGGTCTCGGCCTCTTCGATGAGGCCGTGGTCGGCGAGCTTGCGCAGGTGGTAGCTGACGAGTGAGACGGCCTCGTCGACCTGGTCGGCGAGCTGGGAGGCGGTGGCGGTGCGGGCCACGAAGAGGGCGCGGTAGAGGCGCATCCGCAGCGGGTGCGAGATGGCCTTGAGCGTGCCGAGATCGGTGATCCGACGGTTCTCCTGCGAGGTCATGACACCGACCCTAGATGCACAGGAAAAGTTGCACAACAGAAATTGCACAAATAATCCTGCACGTCTCGGGAAGAAGAAGGGCCCCCGCAGGGGCCCTTCTTGACGACGGCTCAGCGGACCGGGTGGCCCGCCTCCCGCAGCGCGTCCTTGACCTGCGAGATCCGCAGATCGCCGAAGTGGAAGACGGAGGCGGCGAGCACCGCGTCCGCGCCCGCCTCGACGGCCGGCGCGAAGTCGGAGAGCTTGCCGGCGCCGCCGGAGGCGATCACCGGGACCGTGACGTGCTTGCGCACGGCCGCGATCATCTCGGTGTCGTAGCCGTCCTTGGTGCCGTCCGCGTCCATCGAGTTGAGCAGGATCTCGCCCGCGCCGAGCTCGGCGGCCCGGTGGGCCCACTCGACGGCGTCGATGCCGGTGCCCCGGCGCCCGCCGTGCGTGGTGACCTCGAAGGAGCCGGACTCGGTCCGGCGCGCGTCCACGGAGAGGACGAGCACCTGACGGCCGAAGCGCTCCGCGATCTCCTGGATCAGCTCGGGGCGCTCGATGGCGGCGGTGTTGACGCCCACCTTGTCGGCCCCGGCCCGCAGCAGCTTGTCGACGTCCTCGGCCGCCCGGACCCCGCCGCCCACGGTGAGCGGGATGAAGACCTGCTCGGCGGTGCGGCGCACCACGTCGTAGGTGGTCTCCCGGTTCCCGGAGGAGGCGGTGATGTCGAGGAAGGTCAGCTCGTCGGCGCCCTCGGCGTCGTACAGCTTGGCCATCTCGACGGGGTCGCCCGCGTCGCGGAGGTTCTGGAAGTTGACGCCCTTGACGACCCGGCCGTTGTCCACGTCCAGGCAGGGGATCACGCGTACGGCGAGGCTCATGCGGAGGCCTCCGTCCGGTACGCCTCGACCTCCACCTCGACGACCAGACTCGGGTCGACGAAGCCGGAGACGATGATCATCGACGCGGCAGGGCGGACGGCGTCGAACAGCTGCTTGTGGGCGCGGCCGACCTCGTCCACGTCCCGCGCGTGCGTGATGTACATCCGCGTCCGCACGACGTGCTCGGCGCCCAGGCCCAGCTGCTTCAGCGCGTCCAGGGCCACGTTGAAGGAGTTGACCGTCTGCTCGTAGGGGCCTCCCCCGGCGATCTGGCCGCCGACCACCGACGTACAGCCGGCGACGAGGACCAGGCCGTTCGGCAGCTCCACCGCGCGGGAGTAGCCGAACTGCTCCTCCCAGGGAGCGCCGGTCACCACCTTGCGGACCTCGGAGGTCACGACTTCACCGCCGCGAGCGCCTCTTCCAGGGTGAACGCCTTGGCGTAGAGCGCCTTGCCGACGATCGCGCCCTCGACGCCCAGCGGGACGAGGCCGGACAGGGCCCGCAGGTCGTCCAGGGAGGAGACGCCGCCGGAGGCGACGACGGGCTTGTCGGTGGCCGCGCAGACGTTCCTCAGGAGCTCCAGGTTGGGGCCCTGGAGGGTGCCGTCCTTGGCGATGTCGGTGACGACGTAGCGGGCGCAGCCCTCGGCGTCGAGGCGGGCCATCGTCTCGTACAGGTCGCCGCCGTCGCGGGTCCAGCCGCGGCCGCGCAGGGTCGTGCCGCGCACGTCGAGGCCGACGGCGATCTTGTCGCCGAACTCGGCGATGACCTTGGCGACCCACTCGGGGGTCTCCAGGGCGGCGGTGCCGAGGTTGACGCGGGTGCAGCCGGTGGCGAGCGCCGCGGCGAGCGAGGCGTCGTCGCGGATGCCGCCGGAGAGCTCCACCTTGATGTCCATGGCCTGCGCGACCTCGGCGATCAGCGTCCGGTTGTCACCGGTGCCGAAGGCGGCGTCGAGGTCGACCAGGTGCAGCCACTCGGCGCCCGAGCTCTGCCAGGCGAGGGCCGCCTCGAGGGGGGAGCCGTAGGAGGTCTCGCTGCCGGACTCGCCGTGTACGAGACGGACCGCCTGACCGTCGCGGACGTCGACGGCGGGGAGGAGTTCGAGCAGGCGGCTGGAAGACACTGTCACAGGGTTCCGATCCAGTTGGTGAGGAGCTGGGCTCCGGCGTCGCCGGACTTCTCGGGGTGGAACTGGGTCGCCCACAGGGCGCCGTTCTCGACGGCCGCGACGAACGGCTCGCCGTGGGTGGCCCAGGTGACCTTGGGGGCGCGCATGTTGGGGTTGCCGACCTCCAGGCTCCACTCGCGCACCGCGTAGGAGTGCACGAAGTAGAACCGGGCGTCGGCGTCGAGGCCCGCGAACTGCGTGCTGCCCTCGGGGGCGTCCACCGTGTTCCAGCCCATGTGGGGGACGACGGGGGCGTTCAACGGCTCGACCGTACCGGGCCACTCGTCGAGGCCCTCGGTCTCCACGCCGTGCTCGATCCCGTTGGCGAAGAGGATCTGCATGCCGACGCAGATGCCCATGACGGGGCGGCCGCCGGCGAGCCTGCGGCCGACGATCCAGTCGCCGCGGGCCTCCTTGAGGCCGTCCATGCAGGCGGAGAAGGCGCCGACGCCGGGGACGAGGAGTCCGTCGGCGTTCATGGCCCTGTCGTAGTCGCGGGTGATCTCGACGTCGGCGCCGACCCTGGCGAGCGCGCGCTCGGCGGAGCGGACGTTGCCGAAGCCGTAGTCGAAGACGACGACCTTCTTGGGGCTGCCGGTCACGGTCATGACCACACGTCCAGGCGGAGCACGCCGGCGGAGATGCACATCGCGGCGCCGATGGCGACGAGCACGATGAGGCCCTTCGGCATCTGCTGCTTCACGAAGGAGTAGATGCCGCCGAGCAGGAAGAGCCCGACGACGATGAGGATGGTGGAGAGGCCGTTCACGGTTAGAGCGCGCCCTTCGTGGAGGGGAGGATTCCGGCGGCGCGCGGGTCGCGCTCCGAGGCGTAGCGCAGGGCGCGGGCGAAGGCCTTGAACTGGCACTCCACGATGTGGTGGGCGTTGCGCCCGTACGGGACGTGGATGTGCAGCGCAATCTGGGCCTGCGCGACGAAGGACTCGAAGATGTGCCGGGTCATCGTCGTGTCGTACGAGCCGATCATCGGCGCCATGTTCTCGGGCTCGGTGTGCACGAGGTACGGACGGCCGGAGAGGTCGACGGTCACCTGGGCGAGCGACTCGTCCAGCGGGACGGTGCAGTTGCCGAAGCGGTAGATGCCGACCTTGTCGCCGAGGGCCTGCTTGAACGCGGCACCGAGGGCGAGGGCGGTGTCCTCGATGGTGTGGTGCGAGTCGATGTGCAGGTCGCCGTCGGTCTTGACGGTGAGGTCGAACAGACCGTGCCGACCGAGCTGGTCGAGCATGTGGTCGTAGAAGCCGACCCCGGTCGACACGTCGACCTTTCCGGTGCCGTCGAGGTCGATCTCGACGACGACGGAGGTCTCCTTGGTGGTGCGCTCAACGCGGCCTACGCGGCTCATCGCTTCTGCTCCTTCATCAGTTCACGGACCGCGTCGAGGAACGCGTCGTTCTCTTCGGGGGTGCCCGCGGTGACCCGCAGCCAGCCCGGTACGCCGTTGTCCCGGACCAGGACGCCCCGGTCGAGGATCCGCTGCCAGGCCGCGTGCGTGTCGGGGAACGTCCCGAACTGCACGAAGTTGGCGTCGGACTCGGTGACCTCGAAGCCGAGGGCACGCAGTTCGGTGACGAGCCGGTCGCGCTCGACCTTGAGCTGCTCGACGTACCCGAGGAGGGTGTCGGTGTGCTCCAGGGCGGCGAGCGCGGTGGCCTGGGTGACGGCGGAGAGGTGGTACGGCAGGCGGACCAGCTGGACGGCGTCGACGACGGCCGGGTGCGCGGCGAGGTAGCCGAGGCGCAGTCCGGCGGCGCCGAAGGCCTTGGACATGGTCCGGGAGACCACCAGGTTCGGCCGGCCCTCGATGAGGGGCAGCAGCGAGGCGCGGTGGCTGAACTCCACGTACGCCTCGTCGACGACCACCAGGGAGGGCTTGGCCGCCTGGGCCGCCTCGTACAGCGCGAGGACGGTCGCGGCCTCGACCGCGGTGCCGGTGGGGTTGTTGGGCGAGGTGATGAAGACGACGTCCGGCGTGTTCTCGGCGATGGCCCGCTCGGCCGCCGCCACGTCGATCGTAAAGTCGTCGTTGCGCGGCCCGGAGATCCAGCCGGTGCCGGTGCCGCGGGAGATCAGGGCGTGCATCGAGTACGAGGGCTCGAAGCCGATCGCGGTACGGCCCGGGCCGCCGAAGGTCTGCAGCAGCTGCTGGAGGACCTCGTTGGAGCCGTTGGCCGCCCACACGTTCTCCACGGCGACCGGGTGCTTCCCGGTGCGGGAGAGGTAGCGGGCGAGCTCGGTGCGCAGTTCGACCGCGTCCCGGTCGGGGTAGCGGTTGAGGCCGCGGGCGGCCTCGGCGACCCGCTCCGCGATCCGGGCGACGAGCGCCTCGGGCAGCGGGTAGGGATTCTCGTTGGTGTTCAGCTGGACGGGGACGTCGAGCTGGGGCGCGCCGTACGGGCTCTGGCCGCGCAGCTCGTCCCGGACGGGCAGGTCGTCGATGCCGAAGCCGTCGGTGTCGGTTCCGCGGCTCATCGGGGCACCTTCCAGCCGAATCGGGCCTTGATCGCGGCGCCGTGGGCCGGGAGGTCCTCGGCCTCGGCGAGGGTCACCACGTGGTGGGCGACCTCGGCGAGCGCGTCGCGCGTGTAGTCCACGATGTGCACGCCGCGCAGGAACGACTGCACGGAGAGGCCCGAGGAGTGGCAGGCGCAGCCGCCGGTGGGCAGGACGTGGTTGGAGCCGGCGCAGTAGTCGCCGAGCGAGACGGGGGCCCAGGGGCCGACGAAGATCGCGCCGGCGTTGCGGACGCGGTCGGCGACGGCGGCCGCGTCGCGGGTCTGGATCTCCAGGTGCTCGGCGCCGTACGCGTCGACGACCTTGAGGCCGTCGGCCAGGTCGCGGACGAGGACGATCGCGGACTGGCGGCCGGCGAGGGCCGGGACGATCCGGTCGTCGACGTGCTTGGAGGCGGCGACCTGGGTCTTCAGCTCGGCCTCGGTGGCGGCGGCCAGCTCCTCCGAGTCGGTGACGAGGACGGAGGCGGCCATCGGGTCGTGCTCGGCCTGGCTGATGAGGTCGGCGGCGACGTGCACGGGGTCGGCGGTGGAGTCCGCGAGGATCGCGATCTCCGTCGGTCCGGCCTCGGCGTCGATGCCGATGCGGCCCTTGAGGAGGCGCTTGGCGGCGGCCACGTAGATGTTGCCGGGGCCGGTCACCAGGTTGACGGGTTCGCAGCCCGGCTCGTCGGCGGTCGTCTCGGTGCCGTACGCGAACATGGCGACCGCCTGGGCGCCGCCGGCGGCGTACACCTCGTCGACGCCGAGCAGGGCGCAGGCGGCGAGGATCGTCGGGTGCGGCAGTCCGCCGAACTCCTTCTGCGGGGGCGAGGCGATGGCCACGCCCTCGACACCGGCCTCCTGCGCCGGGACGACGTTCATCACGACGGAGGACGGGTAGACGGAGCGGCCGCCCGGCACGTACAGGCCGACTCGCCCGACCGGGATCCACTTCTCGGTGACCGTGCCGCCGGGGACGACCTGGCTGGTGTGGGTGGTGCGGCGCTGCTCGCGGTGGACGATGCGGGTCCGCCGGATGGACTCCTCCAGCGCGGCCCGGACGGCCGGGTCGAGCTCGTCGAGGGCGCGGCTGATCTCCTCGGCGGGCACGCGGAGGCGCGTGAGGCGCACGCCGTCGAATTTCTCGCCATAGTCGATCACTGCCGCCGCGCCATGATGCCGGACGTCCTCGCAGATCGGCCGCACCGTCTCCAGGGCGGCTTCCACGTCGAACTCGGCACGGGGCAGCAGGTCGCGCAGGGCGGCACCCTCGGGGAGGGCCTCGCCGCGCAGATCGATTCGAGAGATCACGGGTCAATTCTCGCAGACGGCTCCATCGCTCCGGTCGCCTGTATCACTGGCTGATACACGTGCTGATACGCGCCACAGTGGCGTCTTGTCGCCACACCTGACCGTTAGCGTTCAGCCCGTCACACAGCGGGAAGAACGGCTGTGCGAATCCACGAACGGCACGAACGGCCTGGGCGGATGCACCGAAACGTCGGTCGCCGACGCGTCGATTCGCGGATTCCCGGGTTCGCAGCTTCGCGGATTCACAGATTCACAGATTCACGTTTCACGGGGAAAGCGAGGGGGCGGCGTGACCGAGCCGCACGAGGACGGGATGCCCGACGGGCTGACGGGCCCGGAGCGGGCCGTCTGGCGGGCGTTCCGGGTCGGCAGGACCTGCGATCTGACGGAGGGGATCGCCGAGCGGGACGACCCGTTCGGCGCACGGGAGTGGGGCCCGGAGCGGAGCGTCCGCGCGGACGTGGTGGCCCTGCTGCTGCTCGACGGGCCGCAGGCCCGGTCGGGCCGGGTGGCCGCGCTGAAGCTGCGCGGGGTGCGGATCACCGGAGTGCTGAATCTGGCCGGCGGGACGATAGGGCCGTACGTGGAGCTGCACGGCTGCCGCTTCGACGGCGAGGTCGTGCTCCCCGAGGCCCAGTTCGGCACCTTGCGGATGGTCGCCTGCGCGATCCCGCGCCTGGAGGCGGCCCGGCTGCACACGACGGGCGACCTGCATCTGCCGCGCTGCCGGGTGGGGCGCGGCATCCGGCTCACGGACGCGCAGATCGGCACGGACCTGCTGATCAACCAGATCCAGGTGTGGCCGGACCGGCGCGGGCGGGCGATCACGGCGGACGGGATGGTGGTGGCCCAGGACCTCCAGGCCGAACTGATCGAGACGCACGGCGAGCTGAGCCTGCGCGGGGCGAAGGTCGGCGTCTCGCTCAGCCTGCGGGGCAGCGTGCTGCGCGGGGCGCAGCAGCGCCGCGCGCTCAACGCCCCGCAGCTGACGGTGGAGCGCTCGCTCTATCTGAACGCGGCGTGGGTGTACGAGGAGACGGGGACGTCGGGAAGCACGGCCAACTCGACGGCCACCCCGCCGTACGGCGTGACGCCCGCCCAGGGCGCCCGGCGCAAACCCGTGGAGTGCCACGGCGGCGTCCGGCTCGACGACGGCCGCTTCGGCGACGCGGTGGACCTGCACAGCGCCCGGTTCCTGCTGAACGGCTCGCGCCGGGAGGAGGTGTCGCTGCGCCGGATCGCCACCCCGGAGCTGCGGTTCAACGGCGAGCGCCCGGAGGAGGGGCGGGTGGTGCTCAACGGCGCCAGGATCGTCACGCTGATCGACCTGTCGACCAGCTGGCCGGGGCCCGGCGGCCTGGCGATGGGCGGGTTCGTCTACGAGAACCTCGTGCCGTACGGGCACTTCCCGCTGGCGCGGCGCCTGGAGTGGGTGGCGGCGGCGACTCCGGAGTACGCCCCCGAGCCGTACGAGCGCCTGGCGACGGTCCTGCGCAACAGCGGGGAGGACGCGGACGCGCGCGAGGTGCTGCTCGCCAAGCAGCGGCGCAGGCGGGAGACGCTGCCGCTGGCGGGGAAGCTGTGGGGGTTCGTGCAGGACTGGACGGTGGCGTACGGCTACCGGCCGGGGCGCGCGGCGCTGTGGATGGCGGTGCTGTGGGCGGCGGGCACGGTGGCCTTCTCGCACTACCGCCCGATAGCGCTGAAGGGGGACGAGGCTCCGGAGTGGAACGGGACGCTGTACGCGCTGGACCTGCTGCTGCCGGTGATCAACCTCGGGCAGGACGGCTACTGGCGTCTGGAGGGCATCTGGCAGTGGGTGGCGGCGGCGCTGATACTGCTCGGCTGGATCCTGGCGACGACGGTGGCGGCGGGCGCGACGCGTCTCCTGCGCCGCGGCTGACGGGGCGAGGCGGCCCTCGACCTCGCGGCAGCCGCCTTCTGCCTCACACAGCCGCTCTCGACCTCACACAGCCGCCCTCCACCTCGCACAGCCGCTCTCGACCTCGCACAGCCGCCCTCGACCTCGGGCAGCCTCTCTCCACCTCGCGCAGCCGCCCTCTGCCTCGCGCATTCGCCCTGGACTCGCGCCGCCTCCCTCGACCGCGGGCGGCGGAAGCGGCGTTGTGAGGGGGCGGGGTGAGGTGGGGGTGAAAGGGCTGGGCAGATGGGAGCGAAACAGCACGACCCGGTGGGAAAATACGTCGCACCATGTCCTTCCTCCGCGCCGTGATCGGCGCCGTCCGTTCGGCCCGGCACACCCCGCGGCTCGCCGCCGGGCTCGTGCCGGACGACGACGTGCTGCTCGACGCCCCGGACGAGCGGCTCGCCCCCGCCCTGGTCGCCGCCGCCCTGGCCGACCCGGAACCCGCCGCGAAGCTGCTCGCCACGACCCGGGACGCCGCCGAGTGGGAGGACCGCGACCGGTACGTCACCCGGCTCGCCACCTTCGCGTACCACAGGGGCGACTGGCTGGAGCACTGGCTCTCCGCCGCTCCCCGCGACCCCGACGCCCTGCTCGTCTCGGCGCAGCTCGCCGTCCGCCGGGCCTGGGAGTCCCCCGCCCGGGCCGAGCGGCTGCGCGAGCTCGACCCGCTGATCCGGACGGTCACGGAGGAGGCGCCGCACGATCCGGTGCCGTGGCGGCTGGCCCTGGACCACGCGCGCGGGGCGCACGCCGGGCACACCGTCTTCGAGACGCTGTGGGAGCAGGCCGTGCGCCGCTCCCCGCACCACTACGGCAGCCACGTCGCGGCGCTCAAGTACCTCTCCGCGCAGTGGTACGGCTCGCACCGGGCCGCGTTCGACTTCGCCGAGCAGGCCGCCGACGACGCCGCCCCGGATTCGCTCGTGCGCGCGCTCCCGGTCCGCGCGGTCTACGACCGGCTCCGGGCGCTGCCCAGGCCGGACCGTTCGGCGGCCGCGACGCGGCTCGACCGGGCTGCCGACCGGGCCCTCGCGCTGTCGGCCGCCTTCCCACCCGGCGACCCGTGGCCCGCCGAGGTCCGCAATCTGCTCGCGTACGTGCTGGTGGAGCGGGCGCGGTGGGAGGAGGCGCTGGACGAGTTCCGCCGGATCGGCCCCCATGCGACCTCCTTCCCGTGGGGCGCTCCACGGGGTGCCGTCCAGGAGGATCCGCTGCGCAGGTTCCTGGCCGTGCGGGACGTCGTACGGGCCGAGTCGGCCGGCCGGACGCCCCTCTGGAGGCCCGGAGACGGACGGGCCGGACGGGGCGGTCCCGGCGGCCATTAGGCTTGGCCGCTGTGACCACCGCTCGCCTGCCTCTCTTCCCGCTCAACGCGGTGCTGTTCCCTGGCCTCGTGCTGCCGCTGAACGTCTTCGAGGAGCGCTATCGCGCCATGATGCGTGAGCTGCTCACGATCGACGACACGGAGCCGCGCCGCTTCGCCGTCGTCGCCATCCGCGACGGGCGCGAGGTCGCGCCCACCGCTCCCGGGATGCCGGACCCGACGGCGCTGCCGGAGAAGGGCCCCGCGGCCGGCTTCGGCGCCGACCCGATCCAGGCCTTCCACCGGGTCGGCTGTATCGCCGACGCGGCGAGCATCCGGGAGCGCGCCAACGGCAGCTTCGAGATCATGGCCACCGGGACGACCCGGGTGAAGCTGCTCTCCGTCGACGCGAGCGGGCCGTTCCTGGTCGCCGAGGTCGAGGAGATCCCGGAGGAACGGGGCGAGGACGCGGGCACCCTCTCCGAGGGGGTGCTGCGGGCCTTCCGGAACTACCAGAAGCGGCTCGCGGGGGCGCGGGAGCGGTCGCTGACGACGAGCGAACTGCCGGACGACCCGTCGGTGGTGTCGTACCTCGTCGCCGCGGCGGCGGTGCTCGACACCCCGGCGAAGCAGCGGCTGCTCCAGGCGCCGGACACGGCGACCCGGCTGCGCGAGGAGCTGGCGCTGCTGCGCGCGGAGACGGCGGTGCTGCGGCACCTGCCCTCGCTGCCGGCGGTCGACCTGACGCAGGGTCCGACGTACCCGAACTGAGCCGAACCCCGGTCACGACCCCAGGAAGAGCACGTGGCGAAGAAGCAGAAGAAGAACAGCGGGGGCACCCCGGCGACGGTCGCGCTGACCGCGGCCGGGACCCCGTTCACCCTGCGCGCGTACGAGCACGACCCGGCCTCGCCCTCGTACGGCGAGGAGGCGGCGGAGGCGCTCGGCGTCTCCCCCGACCGGGTCTTCAAGACGCTGGTGGCGGACGTCGACGGCGAGCTGACGGTCGCGGTGGTCCCGGTCGCGGGGCAGCTGGACCTGAAGGCCCTGGCGTCGGCGGTCGGCGGGAAGCGGGCGGCGATGGCGGACCCGGCCGCCGCGGAGCGCACGACGGGGTACGTCAGGGGCGGCATCTCGCCCCTGGGCCAGCGCAAGCGGCTGCGCACGGTCCTCGACGCCTCGGCCTCGGACCACGCGACGATCTGCATCTCGGCGGGCCGCCGCGGCCTGGAGGTCGAGCTCTCCCCCGCGGACCTGGCCGCCCTCACCTCGGCGGTAGTGGCGCCGATCGGCCGCGGCTGACGCCCGGGACGGGCACGACGGCCGCGGTCGCGCGCCCGGTGCTCAGAGCGACTTCTGCCCGGGCGGTGCCTGCTGCGGTCCCCAGTACTCCGGTTCCGGGTCGCGGGGACCGAAGAGGGCCGTGAGCGCCAGGTGGACGATCATCGCGGCGAGCGGCCAGGCCAGCATCGCCGCGGCCGCCATGTTCAGTTCGAGCGGTGCCTCGAAGACGACGTTGGGGCCGACCGCCTTCGCGTGGGCGACCACGTCCCGCGCAGGGCCGAAGTACGTCCCCACGCCCCAGGCGAGCAGCGATCCGAGGACGCCGCCGAGCGCCAGGCCGAGGACCAGCGGCACGCCGCCCTCGCGGCGCAGCAGGAAGACGACGAGCGCGGCGACCGCCCCGAACGCCAGGGCGAGGAGGACGAACGTCCCGTCCGCGCCGATCGCCGACTCGCCCTCGGAGTCGCGGAGGAAGACGCCCTTGCCGTCCGAGATCAGCTGGACGCGCGGCGCCAGCCACAGCCACAGCAGTCCGAGCAGCGCACCCGCGACCGTCGAGACGAGGGCCACGACGCCTCCCCGCACGACCTCGGCCGCCGTGATCGGGTCCCCGGCGGGGCCGTACGGCGACGGAGGCGACGGCGGCCAGTCGGGATCGTGCGGAGGCTGGTGAGGCGGAGTCAGGGGTGCGGTCACCCCGCCATCGTGCCAGGTGTGTCTGTGACCCGCCTCAGCGGACGGCCGCCCGCCGGTACGCCCAGGTGGCGACCGCCAGGGACACCACGCCGACCGCCCCGCAGACGGCGAGGTCGAGGCCGACGGCCGCCCAGTCCGGGTGCGGGTCGAAGGTGCGGGCCAGGGCCTCCACGCCGTACGTGGAGGGCAGCAGGTCCCGCGCCCAGCCGATCGGCTCCGGCAGCCGCTCGGCCGGGAGCACACCGAGGAGCAGCGCCGCCGACATGCCGAGCTGGCCGAGGAGCGTGGCCAGCTCCTGCCGGGGTGCGAGGAGGCCGAGGGCGGCGCCGAGCCCGGCGAGGGCCGCCCCGGCGAGCGGGACGACGGCGATGAGGATCCACAGCTGGCCGAGGGGCAGGCCGAAGAGCACGGAACCGGCGACGGCGGTGACGACGGTCCCGGGCACGGTGAAGGAGGCGTACGCGCCGGCCGCGCCGAGCACGACGGCCGCCGGCGGCACGGGCAGGGTGGCGTAGTGGTCGAGGCCGCCGCTCGCCCGCAGCTGCCCGAAGTACTGGGCGAGCAGGTTGAGCGCGACGAAGGCGACGACGAGGACGGTGGAGCCGGCCACGACGGCCCGGGCCTCGGATCCGCCGTCGACGACCCCGCGCATCAGGACCATGATCCCGATGGACTGGAAGGTGGCCACGAAGAGCAGCGGGATGCGGGCCACGCGGGCGCGCGAGAGCTGCGCGCGGTAGACGGCGGCCAGGGAGGGCAGCAGCCGGGCGGGGGGGGCGAGGGGCGCCGCGCCGTCCTCGGCGTCGTGCGACCCGACGGGGAGCGCGCCGGTCGGCAGGACCTCGGCGGGCACGGTGCTCACTGCGTACAGCTCCTGACGGTCACGTACGGAACGCGGGGACCACGGGATACGAGAGGACCGCGGGGAGCACGGGCCACGAAGGGGGCTCGGGGGCCACAGGATACGAGGAGGCCGCGAGGTCCCGGCGAAGGAGGCAAGGGGCTCACGCCTTCACCAGCCCCTCGGTCGCGCCGCCCAGCGCGAGGTACACGTCCTCCAGGCTGGGCGTGGCCAGCGTGAAGTCGTCGAGCGCGGCGAAGGCGGCCCCGCCGGTGACGGTGGCGACGGCCGAGCGGGCGGCGTCGGGGGCGAGCCGGAGGATCCAGCGGCGTCCGGTCTCCTGGGCGAGTCCGCGCAGCGCGGCGATCTCGGGCAGCTGGAGCGGGGGCGCCTCGCGCCACACCAGCTCGACGCGGACCTCGCCCGCGACGCGCTCCTTGAGTCCGGCCGGGGTGTCGCAGGCGATGACCCGGCCGCGGTCGAGGACGGCGACGCGGTCGAGGACGGTCTCGGCCTCGATGACGTTGTGGGTGACGAGCAGCACGGTGGTGCCGTGCTCGGCGCGCCGCCGGTCGACGGCGGCCCAGACGGCCCGGCGGGCGACGGGGTCCATGCCGGTGGTGGGTTCGTCGAGGACGAGGACGGGCCGCCCGCCGACGAGCGCGGCGGCGAGGCAGGCGAGCCGCCGCTGACCGCCGGAGAGCTTCTTGAGGGGCCGGCCGGCGAGCGCGGTGAGGCCGAGCTCCTCCAGGACGGCGTCGCGCTCGGCGCGCGCGTCGTGGAGCCCGAGCCCGCGCAGCCGCCCGGTGGTCTCGGCGGCGAGGGCGACGGTCAGCTCGTCGAGGGCGGTGGACTCCTGGCCGAGGTAGGCGAGGAGCCGGGACGCGCGCTCGGGGTGGCGTACGAGGTCGTGGCCGAGGAGCTCGACGGTGCCGGAGTCGGGGCGCATGAGCCCGGTGAGCTGGCGCACGAGGGTGGACTTGCCCGCTCCGTTGGGTCCGAGCAGGCCGAAGATCTCGCCGCCGCGCACGTCGAGGCTGATCCCGTCGGTGGCGCGCACCTCGGGAGTCGCCGGCGCACCGCGCCTGCCGCGCGTGGCGGGGTACGTCTTGACCAGATCCCGCACCACGCACACCGTACTCACGGGGGAAGAGCCTACGGGGTCGCCGGGCCGGCTCCGGGCGCGGGGGCGTGATCGGCGGCGGCCCGCACGTCGATCTCGCGCCAGAAGCCGGCCCGGATGGCGTAGCGGTCGTGCTCGTCGATCTGGTCGTCCTTGTGGGCGAGCAGACCGAACCGTGCCGCGTAGCGGAGGAGTTCGCCGTCGATGCGGTGCGGGATGCGCGGGTAGAGGGTGGAGAGCTTCTGGACGTGGGTCTGTTCGGGGAGCCGCTCCATCCAGCGGCGGGCGAACACCTGTCCGACCTCGAACGGGTCGCCGCCGACGGTCGTGATGTCCTCCTCGCGGTCCGCCCAGCGCTGCTCGGCGCTGGTGAGCAGGGCGAGGGTGGGCAGCGAGGCGGTCTCCGCCGGTTCGCCGAGGGAGGTGGCCGGGCGGTCGATCCAGCCCCGGTCGGAGGACCAGCGGAGCGCGCTCGCGCCCTGCGGCACCGGGGCGAGCGGCCCGCCCGATCCGCTGGGGGCGCGCAGCCCCGCCAGGTCCTTGGGGGTGGGGACGCCCTTGCCCCCGGCGGGGGCCGGGACGCCGTGGGCGTGCCCGTTGGAGGCGGCGGGCGCCTCCGCCGGGTCCGCTCCCCCGTTCCGCGCCGCGGCCGCGGCGGCCTCGGCGGCCCGTTCGGCGGAGGCCGCGAGGGCGGCCTCGGGCAGCGGCGCCGAGAGGATCGCGGCGATCTCGGGGCGCGGGGCGGGCGGGGGCGCGCACATGCCGGTGAGGTCCCTGGCGCGGACGGCCCGGGTGATCCAGGTCCGGTCGAGGACCCGCCGCTCGTCGGCCTCGGCCACGAGGTCCTCGGACTGGTTGTAGTCGCCGTCGGCGGCCTGGACGGCCCACAGGTGGACGGCGACGCCGTGCTCCTTGGCGGACATGAGACCGGGCAGCAGATCGCCGTCGCCGGTGACGAGCACGATGTCGGAGCAGGCCCTGTTCCGGGCGAGCTCGGTCAGCTCGGTGTGCATGGCCGCGTCGACGCCCTTCTGCGCCCAGCGTCCGTCGCTCCTGGTCAGGGCGCCCAGCCGGACGGTGACCCGGGGCATCACGCGCAGTCTGCGGTGCTCGGGCTGGGGCACCCGGTCGGGTGCGCCGTCGAACCAGTAGATCCGGAGGAGCGGCAGCGCGGTCTCGGCCTCGGCGCGCTCACGCAGCTGCTGGATGAGTGCGGCGTGGTCGACGGCGATCCTGGAGCGGGCCGGTTCCCCGGCGAGGAGACTGGCGGCGGCGCCCAGCAGGTAGCCGGCGTCCACCAGGACGACGCAGCGGTCCACGTGTTCCACCCTCTTTCGGGAACCTCGGGGTCGGACTCGGGGGTCGGAAGGTGCTCCGTATCTTCTTCGTTCTCTTCGAGTCTGCCCGACGGCCGGGAGCTTGACGGTCGGAACTGGATCATCGGCGTGGCGGATATCACGTCCGCCCGGCCCTTACGTTCCGTAATGATCCAAAATGCGGCCGATTCGACCGTGTGTGAATCTGACAGCGGCCCTGGCCCCTAGGTCCCTTTGAGGAGGCATCATCCCCATGGCCAAGAACCGCAAGCAGGACCGCATGCAGCAGAAGGCGTCGGCAGCGGAACGCGGCGCCCAGCAGGCGCAGCAGTCCTCGATGGAATCGCAGGCCGAGCAGCGCTCCACCCAGGTGACCCCGGGTGACATGGCCCGCAAGGGTCGGCAGAAGCGCTTCGGTCACAACTGACCGTAGACACCGGAAGGGGCGCGCCCGTGACGACGGGCGCGCCCCTTCCGGTGCGTGGAGCTACAGGGCAGGCCTCAGCCGGCCAGGCAGGACGGGCCGAGCAGGACCTTCAGGTCGCCGAAGAGCGCCGGGTCGGCCGTCACCCGGTGCCGGTCGAGCCGGAGCACGGTCGTGGTCCGGGGGCCCTGGAGCTTGATCCGCACCTCGGTGTTGCCCTTGTGGTGCTTGAGAATCTCGCCGAGCCTGGTGACCATCGGCGGGGTCACCTTGACCGTCGGAATGGTGAGGATCACCGGCGCGTTGGTCCCGGCGTTCGACAGGTCGGGGACCATCAGCTCCATGGCGACGAGCCGGGGGATGTCCTCGCGCTTGTCGAGCCGTCCCTTGACGAAGACGACCGTGTCCTCGACGAGCTGGGTGGAGACCAGCTGGTAGGTGGCCGGGAAGAACATGCACTCGATGGAGCCGGCGAGGTCCTCGACGGTGGCGATCGCCCAGGCGTTGCCCTGCTTGGTCATCTTGCGCTGGAGGCCCGAGATGATGCCGCCGATGGTGACGACCGCGCCGTCGCTGTGCTCGCCGCCGGTGAGCTGCGAGATCGCCGCGTCCGTCTTGTCGGACAGGACGTGCTCGATGCCGAAGAGCGGGTGGTCGGAGACGTAGAGGCCGAGCATCTCGCGCTCCTGGGCGAGCAGGTACGACTTCTCCCACTCGATGTCGGAGAACTCGACGTCCAGGCCGAAGCCGGGCTCGTCGCTCGTCTCCTCGCCCATGCCGCCGAAGAGGTCGAACTGTCCCTCGGCCTCCTTGCGCTTGACCGCTACCACGTTGTCGATCATCGGTTCGTGGTGGGCGACCATGCCCTTGCGGGTGTGGCCCATCTCGTCGAAGGCGCCGGCCTTGATCAGCGACTCGATGGTCCGCTTGTTGCAGACGACGGCCTCGACCTTGTCGAGGAAGTCGGGGAAGGTGGCGTACTTCCCCTTGGCCTTGCGCGACTTGATGATCGACTCGACGACGTTGGTACCGACGTTCCGCACGGCGGAGAGGCCGAAGAGGATCACGTCGTCGCCCTGGGCGGCGAAGTTCGACTCGGACTCGTTCACGTTCGGCGGGAGCACCTTGATGCCCATGCGGCGGCACTCGTTCAGATAGACGGCGGACTTGTCCTTGTCGTCCTTGACCGAGGTGAGCAGACCGGCCATGTACTCGGCGGGGTAGTTCGCCTTGAGGTACGCGGTCCAGTAGGAGACGAGGCCGTACGCGGCGGAGTGCGCCTTGTTGAAGGCGTAGCCGGCGAAGGGGACCAGGACGTCCCAGAGCGCCTGGATCGCCTGGTCGCTGTAGCCGTTCTTCTTCGCGCCCTCCTGGAAGATGACGAAGTTCTTCGCCAGCTCCTCGGGCTTCTTCTTGCCCATCACGCGGCGCAGGATGTCGGCCTCGCCGAGCGAGTACCCGGCGATGATCTGGGCGGCCTTCTGCACCTGCTCCTGGTACACGATCAGGCCGTAGGTGACCGCGAGCACCTCTTCGAGCGGCTTCTCCAGCTCGGGGTGGATCGGGGTGATCTCCTGCTGCTTGTTCTTGCGCAGGGCGTAGTTCGTGTGCGAGTTCATGCCCATCGGGCCCGGCCGGTACAGGGCCGAGACGGCGGAGATGTCTTCGAAGTTGTCGGGCTTCATCAGCCGCAGCAGCGAGCGCATGGGGCCGCCGTCGAACTGGAAGACGCCGAGCGTGTCACCACGGCAGAGCAGTTCGTACGTCTTGGGGTCGTCCAGCGGGAGGGCCAGCAGGTCGAGCTCGACGCCCTTGTTGGCCTTCACCATCTTGACGGCGTCGTCCATGATCGTGAGGTTCCTGAGGCCCAGGAAGTCCATCTTGATCAGGCCGAGCGACTCGCACTGGGGGTAGTCCCACTGCGTGATGGTCACGCCGTCCGTGTGCCGCACCCAGATCGGCGCGTGGTCGACGATCGGCTCGCTGGACATGATGACGCCGGCCGCGTGGACGCCCATCTGGCGGACCAGGCCCTCGACGCCGCGGGCGGTGTCGATGACCTTCTTGACGTCCGGCTCGTTCTCGTACATCGCGCGGATCTCGCCGGCCTCGCTGTACCGCGGGTGCGAGGGGTCGGTGATGCCGTTGAGGTCGATGCCCTTGCCGAGGACGTCGGCGGGCATGGCCTTGGTGAGCCGGTCGCCCATGGCGTAGGGGTAGCCGAGGACGCGCGCGGAGTCCTTGATGGCGTTCTTCGCCTTGATCTTGCCGTACGTGCCGATCATGGCGACCTTGTCGGAGCCGTACTTCTCCGTCACGTACCGGATCACCTCGACGCGCCGACGCTCGTCGAAGTCGATGTCGACATCGGGCATCGAGACGCGCTCGGGGTTGAGGAAGCGCTCGAAGATCAGTCCGTGCGGGATCGGGTCGAGGTCGGTGATGCCCATGGCGTACGCGACGATCGAGCCGGCCGCGGAGCCTCGGCCGGGGCCCACGGCGATGCCCTGCTTCTTCGCCCACATGATGAAGTCGGCGACGACGAGGAAGTAGCCGGGGAAGCCCATCGAGATGATGGTGTCCATCTCGTACTCGACCTGCTTCATGCGGTCCTCGGGGATGCCCCCGGGGAAGCGGCGGTGCATGCCCCGCATGGTCTCCTCGCGGAACCAGGTCGTGTCGGTGTACCCCTCCGGGATGTCGAACTTCGGCATGAGGTTCTTCTCGACGAACATGCCGTCGGTGTTGATCTGCTCCGCGACCAGGAGGGTGTTGCGGCAGCCCTCCTGCCAGGCGTCCGACGAGTCGATGGCGTACATCTCGTCCGTGGACTTGAGGTAGTAGCCGGTGCCGTCGAAGCGGAAGCGGTCCGGGTCGGAGAGGTTCTTGCCGGTCTGGATGCACAGCAGGGCGTCGTGCGCGGTCGACTCGTGCGCGTACGTGTAGTGCGAGTCGTTGGTGACGAGCGGCGGGATGCCGAGCTTCTTGCCGATCTCCAGGAGTCCGTCGCGGACCCGGCGCTCGATCTCGATGCCGTGGTCCATCAGCTCCAGGAAGTACCGGTCCTTGCCGAAGATGTCCTGGTACTCGGAGGCGGCCTTCAGGGCCTCGTCGAACTGGCCGAGGCGGAGCCGGGTCTGCAGTTCGCCGGAGGGGCAGCCGGTGGAGGCGATGAGCCCCTCCGACCACTTGGAGATGGTCTCCTTGTCCATCCGGGGCCACTTCTGCAGCCAGCCCTCGGCGTACGCGTCGGAGGAGAGCTTGAAGAGGTTGTGCAGCCCGGTGGCGTTGGCCGCCCAGATCGTCTTGTGGGTGTAACCGCCGGAACCGGAGACGTCGTCCCGCTTCTGGTGCGGCTGGCCCCACTGGATCTTGCGCTTGTTGCGCCGGGACTCGGGGGCGACGTACGCCTCGATGCCGATGATCGGGGTCACCCCGGCCTTCTTCGCCGTGTGGAAGAAGTCGTACGCCCCGTGGAGGTTGCCGTGGTCGGACATGGCGATATGGGTCATGCCCATCTCGTTGCACGCGTTGAACATGTCCTTGAGCCGCGCGGCACCGTCCAGCAGCGAGTACTGGGTGTGGACGTGGAGGTGCGTGAAGGGCGGCTTGGTCACGGCGGAAGGCCTCCGGAGAACGCTGAGAAACAGGCTGCGGACAGTCTGGGGGGACAGCGTGGAAGTCTACGTCGGCCGACTGACAGACGGCGGGCACTCGGGGCTAGGGTCGCCCGTTGAGAGACACAGAACACCTGTCCCTTTTGTCATGACCAGTCTCGCAGCACGTCCGGTACCAGGAGGCACCTCGAATGTCGGTCCCCCAGCCCACCGTCGCCGAGCGCGGTGAGCACATTCTCGCCGTCTTCGACACCGCCTTCGGCGAGCTCCTCGCCGCCGACCCCGCGGCCTTCCGCGTCAAGTTCCGGAAGATGGCCGGCTCCGCCTTCGCCTTCTACCGGGGGACGGCCTGCCTCTTCTACGCGGACCTGGAGAAGGAGTCCACCGGGCGGGCGGGCGGGAGCGTAGGTGTTGGCCCCTACCTGGACGAGCGCACCGGCCGGGTCTGGATCCACGGCGATCTGCACGCCGAGAACTTCGGCACGTACATGGACGCCAACGGCCGGCTGGTCTTCAACGTCAACGACTTCGACGAGGCGTACGTGGGGCCCTTCACCTGGGACCTGAAGCGCCTCGCCGCCTCGCTCGCCCTGATCGGCTACGCCAAGGCGCTCAGCGACGAGCAGATCACCAAGGGCGTCCGGATCTGCGCCGCCGCCTACCGCGAGCGGATCCACGCCCTCGCGACCGGCGCCGGCGAGGACGAGGTGCCGCCCTTCACCCTGGAGACGGCCGACGGCGCGCTGCTCGGCGCCCTGCGCGACGCCCGGGCGCAGACCCGTTTCGGGCTGCTCGACTCGATGACGGAGATCCGCGACTTCGAGCGCCGCTTCGCGGCCGGCGGGGGCGCGATCGACCTGGACGCGGCCACCCGGTACAAGGTCCTGGCCGCCTTCGACGGCTATCTGGAGACCCTGCCGGAGGCGAGCCTGGTCCGCCCCGACTCGTACCGGGTCAAGGACGTCGTCGGGCGGCGCGGGATCGGCATCGGTTCGGCCGGCCTCCCCTCGTACAACATCCTCCTGGAGGGCCACAGCGACGCCCTGGAGAACGACGTCGTCATCTACATGAAGCAGGCCCAGACCCCGGCGGTCTCCCGCCACGTCACGGACCCGGCGGTACGGGAGTACTTCCGGCACGAGGGCCACCGCACCGTGATCTCGCAGCGGGCCCTCCAGGCGCACGCGGACCCGTGGCTGGGCTGGGCGGAGCTCGACGGCGCCGGGCAGCTGGTCGCCGAGGTCTCGCCGTACGCGGTGGACCTGGACTGGTCGGACATCGACGACCTCGACGAGATCGCGGCGACCGTCGCGGACCTGGGCCGGGCGACGGCGACCATGCACGCGGCGGCGGACGACACGAGCGGGCAGTCGCTGGTGTCGTTCTCGACGGAGCGGGCCATCGACGCGGCGATCGCCGCCGACGAGGAGGGCTTCGCCGATCTCCTGGTGGACTTCGCGCACGCGTACGGGGCCCGCGCCCGTGCCGACCACCAGATCTTCGTGGACCTCTTCCGCAACGGCCGGATCCCCGGGCTGTAGCCGGGAGGCGGTGGCCAGGAGTCGGTGGCCAGGAGGGGCCGGTGGGACGGTTCACAGGCTGCCTTTAGGGACCTCTTACGGCCCGACATGGGACACTCCACGACGATGGACATGGCAGGGGCGCAGCTGAGGACGCTGCGGGCGGCGTTCTTCACGGCTCTGGTCGTGACGCTGTCCGTGGCGTCCCACGTGCTGCTCTCCGGCGTGCCGCTGCCGCTGGGGACGGTCGTCCCGGTCGCGGCCGCCGTCTTCGCCGTGGCGTACGCGCTGGCCGGCCGCGAGCGCGGCTTCGGCCCGATCGCCGGGCTCCTCGTCCCGCTGGAGCTGGCGGCCGACACCCTCTTCACCAGCGGTCAGGTGGTCTGTTACGGCGCTGCCGGGGGCCCCGTCGCGGGCTCGCTGCGCGCGGTCGGTGTGGAGGTCTTCTGCGGCGGCGCGGTGGGCGCGCCGCTGCCGGGCGTGGCCGCCCCCGAGAGCGGGACCGCGGCCGCCCTGCTCGACTCCCCCGACCCGGCGCTGCCGTGGCTGCTGCTCCTGGCGCATGTCGGCGTCGGGCTCGCGGCGGCGTGCTGGCTGCGCGGCGGGGAGCGGGCGCTCGCCCGGGTCCTCGGCGCGGTGACGGCCTTCACGTTCCGGCCGCTGCTGCTCGTGGCGGCCTTCTTCCGCGGCGGCGGTACGGCCCCGCGGCGGGCCGCCCGGCCCACGAGCCGGCCCCGGTCCTCCCGTATCCGTCTTCTCGTGCACTCCGTAGGGCGGCGGGGGCCGCCGGTGCCGGGCTTCGCTCTCGTCTGAGCGACGCCGGTACAGCGGTTCCCCCTTGTCTTCCTCTCACCGTCACGGAGATCACGATCATGAGTGCACGCAACAGCCAGAACAACAAGGCCGCCGCCCGCGAGCGGCTGCGCGTCGAGCGCGAGCGCCAGGCGAAGAAGGACCGGGCGCGCCGGCAGGTAGTCGTCGGCGTCTCGGCCGTGGCCGTCCTGGCCGCCGCCGGCGGCATCGGCTACGCGGTCGTGCAGTCCAACAAGCCCACCCAGTGGGAGGCGGCGGCGAAGGCGACGACCGTGACGGCCCCGAAGAACACCTCGGGCACGAACGGCACGACGGTCGTCATCGGCAAGCCGACCGCGAAGAAGACCCTGGAGCTGTACGAGGACTCGCGCTGCCCGGTCTGCGCGACCTTCGAGCAGGGCGTGGGCTCCCGGATCGAGAAGGACGTCGAGTCCGGCAAGTACAAGATCAAGTACGTCGGCGCCACCTTCATCGACGACGGCGTCCCGGGCGAGGGTTCGAAGAACGCCCTCTCGGCCCTGGGCGCGGCGCTGAACGTGAGCCCCGAGGCCTTCCTGAAGTTCAAGTCGGCGCTCTACTCGACGGACTTCCACCCGGAGGAGACCCAGGACAAGTTCGCCAAGGACTCGTACCTCTTGGAGGTCGCGGACTCGGTCCCGGCCCTCAAGAGCAACGCCGAGTTCAAGAAGAACGTCGAGAGCGGCACCTTCGACGCCTGGGCGATGAAGATGTCCGAGGCCTTCGACAAGAGCGGCGTGACGGGTACGCCGACGCTGAAGATGGACGGCAAGCCGGTCACGGCGGCGGGCGCCGATACCCCGCCGATGACGGCCGATCAGTTCAACACGGCGATCGACGCGGCCCTCAAGGGCTGACGCCCTTCACGCGGCTCCCTTGCCGCCCCGCCGCCCGGCCCCGGACCCCTGAGGTCCGGGGCCGGGCGGCGTACGGGGGCGAGTGGTGTGCGGGGCCGGGCGACGTACGGGCGACAAGTCGACGAACTTCCGGGATTCGCCTGCCCAACGGGCCTACCCGTCAGTAATCTGACTGGCCGTGACCAGTCAGTTCATATCTCCTGCCCCCAGCCGCCGCACGGTCGTCAAGGCCGCCGCCGCCACCGCCGTCGCCGCGCCCGCCCTCCTGGGCGCCGCCTCCCCCGCCCTCGCGGACTCCGGGGCCCCCGCCTTCCTCCACGGCGTCGCCTCCGGCGACCCGCTGCCCGACGGCGTCCTCCTCTGGACGCGCGTCACCCCTTCCCCCGAGGCCGTGCCCGGATCCGGGCTCGGCCCGGACGTCACGGTCGGCTGGGAACTCGCCGAGGACCGCGGCTTCAGCCGGATCGCCGCCGCCGGTTCGACCACGGCGAGCGCCTCCGCCGACCACACCGTGAAGGCCGACGTGCGGGGCCTCCGCCCGGCGACCGCCTACTGGTTCCGCTTCACGGCGGGCGACGCCGTCTCGCCGGCCGCCCGCACCCGGACCGCGCCGGCCGCCGACGCCGCCGCCCCCGGGGTGCGCTTCGGCGTGGTCTCCTGCGCGAACTGGGAGTCCGGCCACTTCTCCGCGTACCGCCACCTCGCCGGCCGCGCCGACCTGGACGCCGTCCTCCATCTCGGCGACTACGTCTACGAGTACGCCAGCGGGGCCTACCCGGAGGCGAAGTACGTCGTCCGGCAGCACGAGCCGCGCCACGAGATCGTCTCGCTCGCCGACTACCGCACCCGGCACGGGAAGTACAAGACGGACCCCGACCTCCAGGCGCTGCACGCCGCCCACCCGGTGATCGCGATCTGGGACGACCACGAGTTCGCCAACGACGCCTGGGCGGGCGGGGCCGAGAACCACACCCCCGGCGCCGAGGGCGAGTGGGCGGCCCGCGTGGCCGCCGCGAAGCAGGCGTACTTCGAGTGGATGCCGGTCCGCGCCTCCACCGAGGGCACGGTCTTCCGGCGGCTGCGCTTCGGCAGGCTGGCCGATCTCCACCTGCTCGACCTGCGCACCTTCCGCTCCGCCCCGGCGAAGACGGGCAGCGGCACGGTCGACGACCCGGAGCGGTCGATCACCGGCCGCGCCCAACTGGACTGGCTCAAGGCGGGTCTCGCCGGCTCGGACGCGACCTGGCAGCTGGTCGGGACGTCGGTGATGATCTCGCCGGTCGCGTTCGGCGCCCTGCCCGCCCACCTCCTGGAGCCGCTCGCCGAGCTGATGGGCCTGCCGAAGGAGGGGCTCGCGGTCAACGTCGACCAGTGGGACGGCTTCACCGACGACCGCAGGGAACTGATCGCGCACCTGACCTCGCGGGCGATCCGGAACACGGTCTTCCTGACCGGCGACATCCACATGGCCTGGGCCAACGACGTGCCGGTGAAGGCCGCGACGTACCCGCTGTCGACCTCGGCGGCCACCGAGTTCGTCGTCACCTCGGTGACCTCGGACAACCTCGACGACCTGCTGCACGTGGCCCCGGGGACCGTCTCGGTCGTCGCCGCCGGCGCCGTGAAGGCCGCCAACCGCCATGTGAAGTGGGTGGACATGGACCACCACGGCTACGGCGTGCTCGACGTGACCTCCGAGCACTCGCAGATGGACTACTACACGGTCTCCGACAAGACGGACCCGGCCGCGACGACCGCCTGGGCGCGCTCGTACCGGACGAAGAACGGAACCCAGCGTGTCGAGCGGGTGTACCAGCCGGTTCGCTGACGGGTCGTAACAGCGATTTTCAGCCATGATCTCTTCTGTTAACGGGAGATCACATCGCTACGGCGGGTGGCGAGTTTTAGAGATCGAATCCGGACACACCACCCGCCTCCGTCACCTCATCCATTACGTCGAGGTCTCAAACTCCGGAATCGGCGCAAGATTTTCTTCCCGATGGACCGAATTGCCCCATGAATGATTGGGCTTGATCACTCCTCAACAGTGTCTGACATGGACGCGTAATCTCCGGGCCGTGGCGAGGAAGTTCCTCCCCCACCACCCCCCACGAGGAGTCACCGTGCGTGCTCTTGCCCGTATATCGCCCCGTATGTCACGTCGTATTCTCGGTACCGCCGTCATGGCCGGAACCTTGGCTCTGGCTCCGCTTTCCGCCCCCGTCGCCACCGGTGCGTCCACTGCCACCCTGGCCGGTTCCTCCGCCGAGGAGTGTGCGGACGACGCCGGCGTCTCCAGCGCCCGCAAGGCGCGCGGTGCCGACAGCCACGCCGCCGAGCCCAACGAGGTCACGGCCGCCAAGGCGAAGGCCATGGACGACGACCTGAAGAAGAAGTTGGCCGCGGCCGGCGCCGCGGGGCGCCTCAGCGCCACCGCGGGCGCCGCCGCCGTGGTCAACATCCCCGTCTACTTCCACGTCGTCCACAGCGGCACGACGGGCAAGCTCTCCGCCACCGCCATCAACGACCAGATGAACGTCCTGAACGCGGCCTACGCGGGCCAGGGCACCGGCAATGTGAACACCAACTTCCAGTTCACGCTGGCCGGTACCGACTACACGGACAACGCCACCTGGTACAACCTGACCTCCGGCTCCACCGCCGAGAAGCAGATGAAGCAGACCCTCCGCAAGGGCGGCGCCGGCGCGCTGAACTTCTACACCGCCAACCTGGGCGGCGGCCTCCTCGGCTGGGCGACCTTCCCGTCCTCGTACGCCTCGAACCCGTCCATGGACGGTGTCGTCGTCCTCGACGCCTCCCTCCCGGGCGGCTCCGCGGCCAACTACAACGAGGGCGACACCGCGACCCACGAGGTCGGCCACTGGATGGGCCTCTACCACACCTTCCAGGGCGGCTGCACCGGCGCCGGCGACTCCGTGGCCGACACCCCGGCCGAGAAGTCCCCGGCCTACGAGTGCCCGACCGGCCGTGACTCCTGCGCCTCCAAGGCCGGCGTGGACCCGATCCACAACTTCATGGACTACACGTACGACGCGTGCATGTACCAGTTCACTTCCGGCCAGGTGACCCGCATGGGCCAGTTCTGGACCTCGTACCGCGCGGGCTGACCCACCCCGCAACAGACCGAGGGCGCGACAGGAGGAGACTCCCGTCGCGCCCTCGGGCGTGCGTACCGGCGACCGCTACGACCGCGCCGACCGCTGACCGCTGACCGCTGACCGCTACAGGCTGTCGAGGAAGGACAGCGCCACCGACCAGGTCCGCTCGGCCGCCTCCGCGTCCCAGTCGGGCAGCTCCGGGTCCGTGTACACGTGCCCCGCGCCCCGGTAGCGGTAGATCTCCACGTCCGCCCCGGCCTTGCGCATCTGGAGGTACCAGGCGGACAGCCAGTCGTCCGTCTCGAAGGGGTCGGGCTCCGCCACGTGCAGCTGTACGGGGAGCTCGTCCACCGACACGTTGGGCGCGAGGTCCGAGGTGCCGTGGAGCAGCAGCAGCCCGCGCGCCTTCTCGTCGCCGAGGGCCAGGGTCTGGGCGACCGAGGCGCCGAAGGAGAAGCCCGCGTAGACCAGACCGCGTTCGGAGTACGGGGCGGCGGCGAGGATTGCGCGCTTCAGCAGCTCGTCCTTGCCGATCTCGTCCCGCTTCGCCATGCCCTCCTCCACCGACTCGGTGGTCCAGCCGTCGAAGAGGTCCGGCACCCACACCCGGTGGCCGGCGGCCCGCAGCCGCTCGGCCGCGTCCTCGACGGCCGGGCGCAGTCCGTGGACCGAGTGGAAAAGCATGATGTCCATGCGGGCCATCCTGCCACCCGCCACCGACAGTCACCGCATGCTGCGCACGTCCAGCTGCCGCAGCACCCGGTCCACCACCTCCGGGTCGGCCCCCGGCTCGCTGCGCGCCGCCAGGACCTCGTGCCGGGCGGCGGACATCAGCTCCCGCTGGATCCGCTGCACCGCCTTGAGCCGGTCCGTCCGCGCGGCGAAGGCGGCCCGCCGCTCCTCGTCGACCATGTCCGGACTGATCCGGGCGCCGATGTCGTACGCGCCGCGCAGCAGCCGCTCCTGGACGTCCTCGGGCAGCTCCTCGACCTCCTCGATCTCCTTCAGCCTGCGCCGGGCGGCCTTCGCCGCCCGGATCGCGAGGTCGCGCTCAAGCACCCGCTCGGCGTCCGTGTCGGCCTGTACGCCGAGCCGTTTGACCAGCCACGGCAGGGTCAGCCCCTGGAGGACGAGGGTGGCCATGATCACGCAGAAGGCGATGAAGACGAGTTCGTCGCGGCCGGGGAAGGGCGAACCGTCGTCGGTACGCAGCGGGATGGCGAGGGCGAGGGCCACCGAGGCCACCCCGCGCATGCCGGACCACCACATGACGATGGTCTCGCGCCAGCTCGTCGGGATCTCCTCGTCGACGTCCCGGCGCGTGTGCATGCGCTTCGCCAGCCAGGTGGCGGGCAGCAGCCACAGCAGCCGGACCCCGACGACCACCCCGACCACGGCGGCCCCCCAGCCGAGCATCTCCCAGCCGTGCCCCTCGGCCACGCCGAACACGTGAATGAGCTCCAGGCCGATGAGGCCGAAGGCGATGCCGGTGACGAGGGTGTCGACGATCTGCCAGAAGGTCTGCCCGGCCAGCCGGCCCATCACGTCGTCGGCGTCGACGGCGTGTTCGGCGAGGAAGAGCGCGGTGATGAGGACGGAGAGGACGCCGGAGCCGTGCAGTTCCTCGGCGAGGACGTAGCTCACGAACGGTACGAGGAGGGTCAGCCCGGTCTGGAGCGTGACGTCCCCGAGGAAGCCGATCAGCTTGTTGGAGAGCCAGCCGAGCCCCATGCCGACGGCGACGGCGACCACGGCCGAGAGCACGAGCTCGCCGATCGCCTCGGGCCAGGAGAAGGAGCCGCTGACGACGGCGCTGATGGCCACGTGGTAGAGCACGATGGCGGTGACGTCGTTGAACAGCCCCTCGCCCTCCAGGATCGAGACCAGGCGGCGGGGCAGGCCGAGCGACCCGGCGACGGCGGTGGCCGCGACCGGGTCGGGCGGGGCGACGAGCGCGCCGAGCGCGAGGGCGGCGGCCAGCGGGATGCCGGGCACGAGCGCGTCGGCGACGGCTCCGACGGCGGCCGTGGTCACGAAGACGAGGGCGACGGCGAGCAGGAAGATGGGCCGCTTGTTGGCCCAGAACTGCCGCCAGGACGTCCGCTGCACGGAGGCGTACAGGAGGGGCGGCAGCACCAGCGGGAGGATCAGCTCCGGCGGGATGTCGACGTTCGGGATGAACGGCAGGACGGCCAGCACGATCCCGACGAGGGTCATCAGGACGGGCGCGGGCAGTCCGAGCCGCTCACCGAGGGGGACGGTGAGCAGGGCGCCGAGGAGCAGCAGGAAGAGCAGGGCCAATTGATCCACGGGCCCACCCTGCCACGAACGTCCGCTTTGACCGCGATGCCCCCCTCAGGGCGGCAGACAGGAAATATGCCCGGCCGGTCCCCTGCCGGGGACTCCGCCGGGAGGTCCGCCAGGGCCTCCGCCTACAGGGCCCTTCGCATGGCCCGGTGCGGCATGCCGGCGTCCGCGAACTCCGGCCCGTACGCCTCGTAGCCGAGCCGCTCGTAGAAGCCCAGCGCGTGGGTCTGCGCGTGGAGGTCGACGGCGGCGAGACCGCGCTCGCGCGCCGCGTCCTCGATGGCCCGCACGACCGCCGCGCCGATGCCGAGGCCGCGGGCCGCCTTGCCGACCGCGAGCCGGCCGAGCGAGCCCACCGAGGCGTCGCCACCGGTCCTGTCGAGGGCGTCCGCCCCGTGCAGGAGCCGTCCGGTGCCCAGCGGCAGCCCGTCCGCGCGCACGGCGAGGACATGGACGGCGGTCGTGTCGTACGGGTCGTACTCCAGCTCCTGCGGGACGCCCTGCTCCTCGACGAAGACCTCGCGGCGCACCGCGAAGCAGGCCTCCCGGTCGTCGGGGCCGATCGCCTCGCGGACGGTGTACTCGGCGGTCACTGGCTCTCCGACGCGATCCGGTCCAGGGCCTTCTGGAGGTCCTCGGGGTAGGTGCTGGCGAACTCGACCCACGAGCCGTCGCCCGGGTGCTCGAAGCCGAGGCGGACGGCGTGGAGCCACTGCCGCGTCAGGCCGAGGCGCTTGGCGAGCGTCGGGTCGGCGCCGTAGGTGAGGTCACCGACGCAGGGGTGGCGGTGGGCGGACATGTGCACCCGGATCTGGTGGGTGCGGCCCGTCTCCAGCTTGATGTCGAGCAGCGAGGCCGACCGGTACGCCTCGATGAGGTCGTAGTGCGTGACGGAGGGCTTGCCCTCGGCGGTGATCGCCCACTTGTAGTCGTGGTTCGGGTGCCGGCCGATCGGCGCGTCGATGGTGCCGCTCATCGGGTCGGGGTGGCCCTGGACGAGCGCGTTGTAGCGCTTGTCGACCACGCGCTCCTTGAACTGGCGCTTGAGCGAGGTGTACGCGTACTCGGACTTGGCGACCACCATCAGACCGGAGGTGCCGACGTCGAGGCGGTGCACGATGCCCTGGCGCTCGGCGGCGCCGGAGGTGGAGATGCGGTACCCGGCGGCGGCGAGGCCGCCGATGACGGTGGTGCCGGTCCAGCCGGGGCTGGGGTGCGCGGCGACGCCGACCGGCTTCATGATCACGACGATGTCGTCGTCGTCATGGATGATCTCCATGCCCTCGACGGGCTCGGCGACGATCTGCACGGGCGCGGGCGCCCCGGGCATCTCGACCTCGAGCCACGCGCCGCCGCTCACCCGCTCGGACTTGCCGACGACGGAGCCGTCGACCTGGACCTTCCCTGCGGCGGCCAGCTCGGCCGCCTTCGTACGGGAGAACCCGAACATACGGGCGATGGCGGCGTCGACGCGCTCGCCCTCCAGGCCATCGGGAACGGGCAGCGTGCGGATCTCGGGACTCGTACTCACCCGTCGAGTATGCCTTGCGCGGGAGGTGATCCGCCCCGGCCCGGTTCCCGCGGGGCCCTTGCCCACTCCCCGCCCGGTCCCGCCGGGCCCTCGCCCAGTCCTCGCCCCGCCCCCGCTCAGTCCTTGTGGACGGTGCCGTCGGGGTCGATGCCCCGGAACGACAGGAACACGATGAGGATGCCGCCGCAGACGATCGCCGAGTCGGCGAGGTTGAAGACGGCGAAGTGCGCGGGGGCGATGAAGTCCACGACCGCGCCCTCGAAGACGCCGGGCGAGCGGAAGATCCGGTCCGTGAGGTTGCCGAGCGCACCGCCCAGCAGCAGACCGAGGGCGATGGCCCAGGGCAGGCTGTAGAGCTTCCGCGCCAGCCGGAAGATCACGACGATCACGGCCGCCGCGATGCAGGTGAAGACGATGGTGAAGGCCTCGCCCATGCCGAAGGCGGCGCCCGGGTTCCGGATGGCGTCGAGGCGCAGCAGATCGCCGATCAGCGGGATCGCCTCGCGGCCCTCCAGCTTGGCGACCACCAGCATCTTGCTGCCCAGGTCGAGCAGGTAGGCCAGCACGGCCACCACGAGCAGCGCGATGATCCTGCGCCTGCCCTTGGGCCGCTCCTCGGGAGCGGCCGTGCCGTCGTCGGAGGCGGCCGACTCCTCGGCCCCTGCTGAATCCGGCGTACCGATGATGCGCTCCGCCTCTGCCACGTGAGTGAGTCCCTCGACCTCGATGCCTGACCGTGCCCCGAGGGTACGGCACAGGCGTACGAGACCGTCAGCCGCGCCGCTCCTGTCGCTGCTTGTCCTCGACGCAGAGCGTGGCCCGGGGGAAGGCCTGCATCCGCGCCTTGCCGATCGGCTTGCCGCACACCTCGCAGAGGCCGTACGTGCCCGCGTCGAGCCGCTCCAGGGCGTGCTCGGTCTGCTCCAGCATCTCCCGGGCGTTGGCGGCGAGGGCGAGCTCGTGCTCGCGGGTGATGTTCTTGGTGCCGGTGTCGGCCTGGTCGTCGCCCGCGCCGTCGCCCGAGTCCCGCATGAGGCCGGTGAGCTCCTCCTGCGAGTGGACGAGCTCGCTGCGCAGCCGCAGGACCTCCGCCTGGAGCGAGCTGCGGGCCTCGTCGACCTCCTCCGGCGTCCACGGGTCCTCGCCGGGGCGCACCGCGAGCTCGCCGGTACGGGCCGGGGGCACCGCGGCCTCGTCCTCCGCTGTCGTCACGCCACCCGCGGTCTTCTTCGCTGCCACCGTCCTGGCTCCTGTCTGCTTCTTCGCGGCGGTCGCCTTCCTGGCGGCCGTCTTCTTCGCCGCGGCCTTCTTGGCCGGGGCGTGCGCGGCGGGGGTCCCGTCTGGGGTCTCAGCGACCTCGGCGGCCTCGGCGGTATCGGCAGCCGTGCCGGCTGTCTTGCGGGCAGGGGCCGCCGTACCCGCCTTCTTCGCCGCGGCCTTCTTGGCAACCGTCTTCCTGGCGACCGTCTTCCCGCCGACCGCCTCCTTGCCGACCGCCTTCTTCGCGACCGCCGGCTTCTTCGCGACCGCCGACTTCTTCCCGGCCACGTCCTTGCCGTCCAGGGCCGCCGCACCGGTGGAATCGGCGGTCGAGGACTTCTTCGCGGCGGTCTTCTTCGCCACCATGTCGCGGCCCCTTCACATTTTGTGATCTTGCTCGCGAATCGTGCTGGGACGATAAATCGGCCCAGGGCCCGCGGCAACGGGGCACGCCGCCGTTCCCACCCGCCCCCGCTCCCCACGGGGCGGGCCTGCCTCCGTTGTGCCCAGCTCCCCACCGGGTTATCCGCCCCGCCTCTCCCCCACATGGCCGCAACGGAACTCCACCCCCCTTCGTATGGCCATTCGGGTGGCCCTCCGGGGCTCCGGAAATCGGGTCGGCCACCCCCCGCTCCGCCCCGTACACTGGGCGGAGCGAAAGGCTTGGATGGGGACGAGTAGCGTCGTACGCAGCCATGAGCGACCCGGGGACGGTGAGAGCCCGGGGGCCCGCCCGATGTGAAGCATCACCCCGGAGCCGTCGGAAGAAAGCCGCACGAGAGCGCGGTGACTAGACCCGGCGTCGCGACCCCAATGAGGGGGCTCAGGGCGTACGTGCCCGGGGCCAAGGAGGGTGGTACCGCGGGAGCAGCGCTCTCGTCCCTCCGACGGAATGACGACAGTCCGCCGGAGGAACTCGATGACACCGCCGCAGTACCGCCAGGTACCCGCCCAGGTCGACCTGCCCGCGCTGGAGCACGACGTGCTCGGTTTCTGGCGCGACAGCAAGGTCTTCGCGAAGACCCTTGAGCAGTCCGAGGGACGCCCCGAGTGGGTGTTCTACGAGGGCCCGCCCACCGCGAACGGCATGCCCGGCGCGCACCACATCGAGGCCCGCGTCTTCAAGGACGTCTTCCCCCGCTTCCGGACCATGCGCGGCTACCACGTGGCCCGCAAGGCCGGCTGGGACTGCCACGGCCTGCCGGTCGAGCTCGCCGTCGAGAAGGAGCTCGGCTTCTCCGGCAAGAAGGACATCGAGGCGTACGGCATCGCCGAGTTCAACGCCAAGTGCCGCGAGTCCGTGACCCGGCACACCGACGCCTTCGCCGAGCTGACGACCCGCATGGGCTACTGGGTCGACCTCGACGACGCGTACCGGACCATGGACCCCGCGTACATCGAGTCGGTCTGGTGGTCGCTGAAGCAGATCTTCGAGAAGGACCTGCTGGTCCAGGACCACCGGGTCGCCCCCTGGTGCCCGCGCTGCGGCACCGGCCTCTCCGACCACGAGCTGGCGCAGGGCTACGAGACGGTCGTCGACCCGTCCGTCTACGTCCGCTTCCCGCTGACCTCCGGCCCGCTGGCGGGCAAGGCGGCGCTCCTCGTCTGGACGACGACCCCGTGGACCCTGGTGTCCAACACGGCGGTCGCCGCGCACCCCGAGGTCACGTACGTCGTCGCGACCGACGGCGACGAGCGGGTCGTCGTCGCCGAGCCGCTGCTCGACAAGGCGCTCGGCGAGGGCTGGGTGACCACCGGCGAGTCCTTCACGGGCGCCGAGATGGAGCGCTGGACCTACCAGCGCCCCTTCGAGCTGGTCGCCTTCGACGCCCCGGCGCACTACGTCGTCAACGCCGACTACGTGACGACCGAGGACGGTACGGGTCTGGTCCACCAGTCCCCCGCCTTCGGTGAGGACGACCTCAAGGTCTGCAAGGCCTACGGCCTGCCGGTCGTGAACCCGGTCCGCCCCGACGGCACCTTCGAGGAGGACGTCCCGCTGGTCGGCGGCGTCTTCTTCAAGAAGGCCGACGAGGCGCTCACCGCCGATCTGGACGCGCGCGGCCTGCTCTTCCGCCACATCCCGTACGAGCACAGCTACCCGCACTGCTGGCGCTGCCACACGGCCCTGCTCTACTACGCGCAGCCGTCCTGGTACATCCGTACGACCGCGGTCAAGGACCGCATGCTCGAAGAGAACGAGAAGACCAACTGGTTCCCGGACTCGGTCAAGCACGGCCGCTTCGGCGACTGGCTGACCAACAACGTCGACTGGGCGCTGTCCCGGAACCGTTACTGGGGCACGCCGCTGCCGATCTGGCGCTGCGAGGACGACCACCTCACCTGCGTCGGCTCCCGCGCCGAGCTCACCGAGCTGACGGGCACCGACCAGTCGGAGCTCGACCCGCACCGCCCGTACATCGACGCGGTCACGTTCTCCTGCCCGACCGAGGGCTGCGGGAAGACGTCGACCCGCGTGCCGGAGGTCATCGACGCCTGGTACGACTCGGGCTCGATGCCGTTCGCGCAGTACGGCTACCCGTACGAGAACAAGGAACTCTTCGAGTCCCGCTACCCGGCGCAGTTCATCTCCGAGGCCATCGACCAGACGCGGGGCTGGTTCTACACGCTGATGGCCGTCGGCACCCTGGTCTTCGACAAGTCGTCGTACGAGAACGTGGTCTGCCTGGGCCACATCCTCGCCGAGGACGGCCGGAAGATGTCCAAGCACCTGGGGAACATCCTCCAGCCGATCCCGCTGATGGACCAGCACGGCGCCGACGCGGTCCGCTGGTTCATGGCGGCCGGCGGCTCGCCGTGGGCGGCCCGCCGCGTGGGCCACGGCACGATCCAGGAGGTCGTCCGCAAGACCCTCCTCACCTACTGGAACACGGTCGCCTTCCAGGCGCTGTACGCCCGGACGTCCGGCTGGGCGCCGAGCGCCGCGGACCCGGCCCCGGCCGACCGCACGGTCCTGGACCGCTGGCTCCTGTCCGAGCTGAACACGCTCGTCGCCGAGGTCACCGAGGCGATGGAGTCGTACGACACCCAGCGCACCGGCAAGCTGATCTCGTCCTTCGTCGACGACCTCTCCAACTGGTACGTGCGCCGCTCGCGCCGCCGGTTCTGGCAGGGCGACGCCGCCGCGCTCCGCACCCTCCACGACGTGATCGAGACGGTCACGCGCCTGATGGCCCCGCTGACCCCGTTCATCACGGAGCGGGTCTGGCAGGACCTCGTGGTCCCGGTGACCCCGGACGCCCCGGAGTCGGTCCACCTCGCCGGCTGGCCGGAGGCGGACACCGCGCAGATCGACAAGACCCTCTCCGAGCAGATGCTCCTGGTCCGCCGCCTGGTGGAGCTGGGCCGGGCGACGCGCGCCGAGTCGGGCGTGAAGACCCGTCAGCCGCTCTCGCGCGCGCTGGTGGCGGCGACGGGCTTCGCCGCCCTCTCCCCCGCCCTCCAGGCCCAGATCACGGAGGAGCTGAACGTCTCCTCCCTCGCCTCCCTCTCGGAGGTCGGCGGCTCGCTCGTCGACACCACCGCCAAGGCGAACTTCCGCGCCCTGGGCAAGCGCTTCGGCAAGGGCGTCCAGGACGTGGCGAAGGCGGTGGCCGCGGCCGACGCGGCGGCCCTCTCCCTGGCCCTCCGCTCCGGCGAGGCGACGCTCTCGGTGAACGGCGAGGAGATCACGGTCACTCCCGACGAGGTCATCATCACGGAGACCCCGCGGGAGGGCTGGTCGGTCGCCTCCGACTCCGGCGCCACGGTCGCCCTCGACCTGGAGATCACCCCGGAGCTCCGCAAGGCGGGCCTGGCCCGCGACGCGATCCGCCTGATCCAGGAGGCCCGCAAGAACAGCGGCCTGGACGTCGCGGACCGGATCGCCCTGCGCTGGACGTCCACGTCCCCGGAGACGACGGAGGCCCTCACGGCCCACGCCGCGCTCATCTCGGACGAGGTCCTCGCGACGGACCACGCCGAAGGCGAAGCGGACGACACCTACGGCACCCCGTTCACGGACGACTCCCTCGCCCTGACGTTCCGCCTCCGCAAGGCGTAAGCCCCGCGGAAAGGCCCGGCACCCCGGTGGGGGTGCCGGGCCTTTCGCGTTCCCCCACCCCGCCCCTTCCCGGCAGCATCCCTTGGCGGCTCCGCCGCGGGCTGCCGGGGGCTGGTAAGGCGAAGCCGCGGCGGTGCTGAGGCCAGGGGCTTGCGGCGCGAAGCCGCCACAGTTCCGGGAGCGGGGGCGGCGGCGCGAAGCCGCCACAGTGCCGGGAGCGCGGGGCGGTGGCGCGAAGCCGCCGCGGCGCTGGGAGCCCGGGGCGGCGCGAAGCTGCCGCTGCCCCCGGGGCCTCCTCGGGGTCCGGGGCGGAGCCCCGGTTTCGGGAAGGGGCGGGGTGGGGGAAGGCCCGCCGCAGGCGCCCCCCGACCACCCACGCGCACCACCGGCGACCACCCGCACCACCCCCTGGCCCTCGCTCCCGCCCCGGGGGGCCGGGTCCGGGCGGGTCCGGGTGGGTCCGGGTGGGTCCGGGTACGGCGAAGGGCCGGGACCCGGTGTTACCCGGATCCCGGCCCTTGCAGCCTGCCGACGGCTACGCGCTCATCGCGCGACCGCCCGCCGTCAGTTGTCGTCCTCGTCGATCAGGAAGCCCCGCATCGGCGCCGGCGCCTGCTGCATCGGCTGGGGAGCCTGCGGCCGGACCGGAGCCATCGGCTGGGTCATCGCCGGGGACATCTGCTGCTGGCCACCGTAGGAGGGGGCGCCACCCATGGACGGCGCACCGCCCATCGCGCCGTTGCCACCGTAGGACGGGGCGCTCGCGCCGGCCGAGGCCATCGAGGGCGCCGGCGGCAGCGAGGCCGTCGCCGGGGTCCGCGGCGGCGCCAGCGAGTCGTCGGCCTGGGTCTCCAGCTGACGCAGCTGCGACTCCAGGTACGACTTCAGACGCGTGCGGTACTCGCGCTCGAAGCCGCGCAGGTCCTCGACCTTGCGCTCCAGCGTCGCGCGAGCGGACTCCAGGGAGCCCATCGCGACGCGGTGCTTCTCCTGGGCGTCCCGCTCAAGAGCGTCCGCCTTGGCGCGGGCGTCCCGCTCCAGGCCCTCGGCGCGGGAGCGCGCCTCGCCGACGATCTTGTTGGCCTCGGAGCGGGCCTCGGCGATCGCCTGGTCGGCGGTCTGCTGGGCCAGCGAGAGGACACGCGCGGCACTGTCGCCACCCGGGGCCTGCGGAGGCTGCTGCTGCATCTGCTGCTGCTGCATCTGCTGCTGCTGCGGGTGACCCATGGGGCCGCCCTGCATCGGGCCGGGACCCATCGGGCCGCCCTGCATGGGGCCACCCTGCATCGGGCCGGGGCCCATGGGGCCACCCTGCATCGGGCCGCCCTGCATGGGGCCGGCGGGAAGCGCGGGGGCACCGGAAGGCAGCTGCGGCGGGCCCATCTGCGGCGGCTGCTGCTGCTGGACCGGCGGTCCGGATATGGCCGCGGGCACAGGCGCGCCGGGACCGACGGGACGATCCTGCGGCTCCGGGGGCTTCCGCATGCCCTGCTGCTGCTGGTTCTGCGCGGCGGCACGCGTCGCGGCGGCCAGCTTGGCGCGCAGGTCCTCGTTCTCGCGGAGCAGGCGGGTCAGCTCGGCCTCGACCTCGTCGAGGAAGGCATCGACCTCGTCCTCGTCATAGCCTTCTCGAAGGCGGACGGTCGTGAACTGCTTGTTCCGCACGTCCTCGGGGGTCAGCGGCATCTCTTCTTCACCTCTACGTAGTCGTCGGCAGTCGGCAAGACCGTATCGTCCACAGTTCTCTCCACCATCACCTCGCGAAGCTGCTCACGACGGAGATCAGGATGTAAACGATGATCATCAGAACGAAGAAGGACAGGTCGAGTGCCACGCCCCCGAGACGCAGCGGCGGGATGAGTCGCCGCAGAAGCTTGAGCGGTGGATCGGTGACAGTGTAGGTGGCCTCCAGAACGACCACCATCGCCTTACCGGGTTGCCATGAACGCGCGAACTGGAAGACGTAGTCCATGACCAGCCGGACGATCAGGAGGACGAGGAAGCACATCAGCACGATGTAGACCACCTGTAGTGCGACGCCCATCCCGCGTTTCCCTCTCCCCTGGCTTACGTGCTCTCACTTGCCCGGCCGCGTCGCGACCGGTCCGTCCGGTTCCGTTGTTCTCAGCTCTGGTTGAAGAATCCGCCCTCAGCGATCCGGGCCTTGTCCTCCGCCGTGACATCGACGTTAGCAGGCGACAACAGGAACACCTTCTGCGTCACGCGCTCAATGCTGCCATGGAGCCCGAAGACGAGTCCGGCGGCAAAGTCGACAAGTCGCTTCGCGTCCGTGTCGTCCATCTCCGTGAGATTCATGATCACCGGGGTGCCCTCACGGAAGTGTTCCCCGATGGTACGGGCCTCGTTGTAGGTCCGGGGGTGCAGCGTGGTGATGCGGTAGGGCTCCCGCTCGGACACGACCTTGGGCATGATCACCGGTGCGTTCTTCTCCAGGCTCGGGCGTTCGGGTGTGATGGATGCCACGGGGGCAATTCGGGCCGGACGTCCGCTTTCGGCGAGTACCGGGACAGAATGGGCAATCGGTTCCCGGGGTGCCGGAGGCTGCACCACGCGCACCGGCTCCTCGCGCTCCACCTGCCGCGGAGGCGTGTGGCGCCGTTCGCGCTCGGGCTCCGGCTCCAGCTCGGGTTCGAAGTCGTCGTCGGGGTCGAAGCCCCGGCCGTCGTACCCATCGTCCTCCACGAGGCCGAGGTAGACCGCCATCTTGCGCATCGCGCCGGCCATTCTCTGAGTCCTCCGCTCTGTGGTGGATCGCCATACCGGCCGATGTCGCAGCGTCACCGAGTGCCCGCGATCCACGGGCCACCCCGCTGTTCTGCGGAATGACCATATTTTCTGCTGTGGTCCGACTTGCTTCGCGACGTTACCCGAGCTTCGGGCGGACACCGAGTACCGCCGTACCGACGCGTACGTGTGTCGCCCCGGCAGCGACGGCCTCCTCGAGGTCCGCACTCATCCCTGCTGACACCATGTTCGCAGCCGGACGGGTCGCGCGCAGGGCAGTCGACAAATCCATCAACCGGTCGAAGGCGGCGCGTTGTCTGCCCGCGTACGGACCGGAGAGCGGCGCCACGGTCATCAGACCGTCGAGCCGCAGACCGGGAGCGGCGTCCACCGCGGCCGCCAACTCCTCGACCCCCTCGGGAGAGACGCCGCCACGGGCGCCGCGCTCCCCGGACTCGGCGTCGAGCGCGACCTGGAGCAGACAGCCGAGCGTGCGCCCCTCCTTCTCCGCGGCCGCGGAGAGAGAGGAAACGAGCTTCAAGCGGTCGACGGATTGCACCACATCGGCATAACCCACCACGGATCGGACCTTGTTGGTCTGCAACTGGCCCACGAAGTGCCAGGTCAGATCAAGGTCGGCACACGCGGCGGCCTTGGGGGCGGCGTCCTGGTCCCGGTTCTCGGCGACGTGCCGCACGCCCAGTTCGTGCAGCATGCGCACATCGCTCGCGGGGTAGGTCTTGGTGACCACGATGAGGGTCACCTCCTCCCGCGCGCGCCCGGCGGCGGCGCAAGCGGCGGCGATGCGCTCCTCCACCCGGGAGAGATTCTCGGCGAGTTGCGACTTCCGGTCCGTCATGTCTCTTCCTGGGTAAACCAGACATATCCCGCGAGTCGCCCGGTGGTGCGGTCGCGGCGGTACGAGTAGTGGTCACCGGATTCCCGGGTGCAGACCGCACTGGCCTGCCGGTCCGTGACGCCGAGCCGTTCGAGCTGGGCGTGCACCCCGGCGGTGACGTCGACGGCGGGAGTGCCCCAGCCGGTCTCGGCCCAGGCGGCGGGTTCGGTCTCCGCGACCTCGGCGCGCATCGCCTCCGGCACCTCGTAGCACCGCCCGCAGACGGCGGGGCCGGTGCGGGCGACGATCCGGGCGGGGTCGGCGCCGAGACCGATCATGGCCTCGACGGCTGCGGGGACGATCCCCGCGACCATTCCGGGCCGCCCGGCGTGGGCGGCGGAGACGATCCCGGCGACGGGATCGGCGAGCAGGACCGGGACGCAGTCCGCGGTGAGGACGGCGAGGGCGAGGCCGCGGGCCGCGGTCACCAGGCCGTCGACCGCGGGGACGACCCCGGTGGTCCACGGTCCCTCGACCTCGGCCACGTCCGCGCCGTGCACCTGGTTCATCCAGACGACGCGGGCCGGGTCGAGCCCGAGGGCTCCGGCGGCCAGCGCCCGGTTGGTCCGGACGGCCTCGGGGTCGTCCCCGACCGCGCCGCCGAGGTTGAGCTCCTCGTACGGAACGGCGCTCACCCCGCCCCACCTGTCGGTGAAGGCGAAGTGCGCGCCGTTCGCGTCGAAGTACTGCCCTATCACTTCAGGAAGTCCGGGACGTCCAGCTCTTCGGCCTGGGAGTCCGCGTACGGACGGGCCGGCGGGACGACCGGCGGGGCCGGCGTCAGCGGGGTCTCGTTGACGGCCGGGGCGGGCTCGACCGGGACGGAGACCTGCTCCTCGCGGGGGGCCACCGTGCCGAGTCCGCCCATCGGGCGGGACGGCTCGCTGATGCGGGGCGCCGGAGCCGGCTCCTCGCGCTTGGCCGAGACCGAGCCGATGATGTTGTCCCGGCGGGCCGGCGGCTGGCCGCCGTCGAAGCCGGCCGCGATGACCGTGACCCGGACCTCGTCACCGAGGGCGTCGTCGATGACCGCACCGAAGATGATGTTGGCCTCGGGGTGGGCCGCCTCGCTGACCAGCTGCGCGGCCTCGTTGATCTCGAAGAGACCGAGGTCGCTGCCGCCGGAGATGGAGAGCAGCACCCCGCGGGCGCCGTCGATGGAGGCCTCCAGGAGCGGCGAGGAGATCGCCATCTCCGCGGCGGCCACCGCGCGGTCGTCGCCACGGGCGGAACCGATGCCCATGAGGGCGGATCCGGCCTCGGACATGACCGACTTGACGTCGGCGAAGTCGAGGTTGATCAGACCCGGGGTGGTGATGAGGTCGGTGATGCCCTGGACGCCGCTCAGCAGCACCTGGTCGGCCGACTTGAACGCGTCGAGCACGGAGACCTGACGGTCCGAGATCGACAGCAGTCGGTCGTTCGGGATGACGATGAGGGTGTCGACCTCTTCGCGGAGCTCGGCGATGCCGTCCTCCGCCTGGTTGGCGCGGCGCCGGCCCTCGAAGGTGAAGGGTCGGGTGACCACACCGATCGTCAGGGCGCCGAGCGAGCGCGCGATGTTGGCGACGACGGGTGCGCCGCCGGTGCCGGTGCCGCCGCCTTCGCCGGCGGTGACGAAGACCATGTCGGCCCCCTTGAGGACCTCCTCGATCTCCTCACGGTGGTCCTCTGCCGCCTTGCGACCGACGGCCGGGTTGGCCCCGGCGCCAAGGCCCCGGGTGAGTTCACGACCGACGTCGAGCTTGACGTCGGCGTCGCTCATCAACAGCGCTTGCGCGTCGGTGTTGATCGCGATGAACTCGACGCCCTTGAGGCCGACCTCGATCATTCGGTTGATGGCATTGACACCACCGCCGCCGACACCGATGACCTTGATGACTGCGAGGTAGTTCTGCGGTGCTGCCACGTCGAAGGCCTCTCGCCTCGAGTTACGTGTCGCCGCTACGCGGTGGTTGGTCGCGCTGCGACGACGGATGCCGATTGGGGCGGTCCGGAACGCCGACCCAAACCCTAACGTTGAAGTTTAGGGTTACCAGTGTCGCTGTTCGCTGGACTCTTCCGAACAGGACACTAAGTCGACAAGCGGCGCACGTTCAACGAACACGCCGAACCTCCCGTTTTTCTTTTCACCCTATGTGATCACCCGGAGCGCTGGCGAACCAGGGTGCTGGCCAGCGGCGATGTCCGTCAACTCCCGGACGACGCGGGCGCCGTGGGGGCACTTACATCGAAGTGCCCCGCTTTGGGCGTCGCCTTCATGAGAGCGGTCAGCACCCGGGCTTTCACCGGGCCGTGTTCCGCGCTCCCCCAGAAGACGGTGCGCCCCTTGGTCAGCTCCAGAGTGACGGAGTCGTACGAGGTGACGCGGACGACACGAGTGTTCCGGGCGATTTCCTCCGGGAGTTCACCCCTGACGCGGACCGCCTCGCCCAGCAGCCGGTCCGCGTCGAAGCGGCGCAGGCTGGGCGAGGAGGCGGCGTCGAGGACGAGCCGGGGGACGCCCCGGGGGGCGGTGTCGACGGTGGCGAACCGGACGCCGGTCGCGTCCACTTCGATGAACTTCGTGCCCTTTTCCAGCAGGAGTACGGGCTTCCGTTCTGTCACTTTCAGACCGATTCCGTGCGGCCAGGACCGCACGACGTCGACGGATTCGATGCGCGGGAGCTGCTGCCGGAGCCGCGCCTCGATCGCCTCGGTGTCGACGGAGACGAGCGGCGCCCCCGTCGGAACGGCGGCGACCTTCTCGACCTCACCGGGGGTCAGAACCCTTGTGCCGGAAGTCTTCACACGTTCTACACGGAACCAGGTCGATCCGTACAGCGCCCAGATCACCCCGGCCGTGAGGGCGACGACGCCGAGCGCGACGAGGAGCACACGGGGGGCGGGCACCCGGAACCGCTGATTCCGGGCGCCCGTGCGGGACGGCCGCTCCGACGACCCCTTCGGCTTCTTCGCGCCGCTCTTCTCGGCGGTCGTCGATCCGGCTGCCACGCTTCCGCCTTCCGTCGCCGCTACGCCTGTCGGCGGGCGGCGATCGCCTCGTACACCATGCCGACGAGCAGGTCGTCGGCGTCCCGGCGGCCGAACTCGGCGGCCGCACGGGACATCTCGTACAACCGGTGCGGATCGGCCAGTACGGGCAGGACGTTGCCCTGCACCCACTGCGGCGTCAGCTCCGCGTCGTCGACGAGGAGTCCACCGCCGGCCTTGACCACCGGCTGGGCGTTGAGCCGCTGTTCACCGTTGCCGATGGGCAGCGGGACGTAGGCGGCCGGCAGCCCGACGGCGGAGAGCTCGGCGACGGTCATCGCGCCCGCGCGGCAGAGCATCATGTCGGCAGCGGCGTACGCGAGATCCATCCGGTCCACGTACGGTACCGGCACGTACGGCGGCATACCGGGCATGTTGTCGACGCGCGGCATTTCGTTCTTCGGGCCCACCGCGTGCAGGATCTGGATGCCCGAGCGCTGGAGCACCGGGGCGATCTGCTGGACGACCTCGTTGAGCCGCCGGGCGCCCTGCGAGCCGCCCGAGACGAGCAGCGTCGGCAGGTTCGGGTCGAGCCCGAAGGCGGCGCGCGCCTCGGGGCGCACGCGCGCCCGGTCGAGGGTCGCGATGGTGTGCCGCAGCGGGATGCCGATGTAGCGGGCGTTGCGGAGCTTGCTGTCCGGGGTGGCGACGGCGACCCCGGCCGCGTACCGCGAGCCGATCTTGTTGGCGAGCCCGGGCCGGGCGTTGGCCTCGTGGACCACGATCGGCACCCCGAGCCGCTTCGCCGCGAGATAGCCGGGCAGCGCCACGTAGCCGCCGAAGCCGACCACGCAGTCCGCCTTCGTCCGCTCCAGGATCTGCTCGGCGGCCTTGATGGTGCCGCGGAGCCGCCCGGGAACGGTGATCAGCTCGGGGGTGGGCTTACGGGGCAGCGGTACGGCGGGGATGAGCGCCAACTCGTAGCCCCGCTCGGGCACGAGCCGGGTCTCCAGACCCTTTTCTGTGCCCAGCGCTGTGATCCCCACGCTGGGGTCCTGCCTGCGCAGGGCGTCCGCGAGGGCCAGCGCCGGCTCGATGTGGCCGGCGGTCCCCCCGCCGGCGAGTACGACATGCACCGAAATTCACCGCTCTCCGGACGGGCGCTTCTTGACGCGCCGTCGCATCGACTTCCATCTCACCCCGGCCCGCTTGCCCCAGCCGGGGCGGCGCATGGCCAGGGCCGCTTTCGCGGCGGGTTCCTGTCGCGCGAAGGCGATGAGGAGCCCGACGGCGAACATGGTCGGCAGCAGGGCCGACCCCCCGTACGAGAACAGCGGGAGCGGGACTCCGGCGATCGGCAGCAAGCCGAGCACCGCACCGATGTTGATCACGGCCTGCGCCGTGATCCAGGTGGTCACGCCTCCCGCGGCGTACCTCACGAAGGGGTCCTCCGTGCGTCCGGCCACGCGGATACCCGCATAGCCTAGAGCCGCGAACAGGGCGAGTACCGACAGCGTCCCCGCGAGGCCCAGTTCCTCACCGGTGACCGCGAAGATGAAGTCGGTGTGCGCTTCGGGGAGTTGGCCCCATTTCTCCACACTGGCACCGAGCCCGGAACCGAACCATCCGCCCGAGGCCAGAGCATAGATTCCGTGCGCGGCCTGGAGACAGGGGGCTCCCTCGCCACCGGGGTCGGTCGCGCCGATGCAGTCGAAGCGCTTCATCCGGTTGTCACTCGTCTTGATCAGCAGCACACCGATCGCGCCGGCGACGGAGAGCACTCCGACGAAGAGCCGGGTGGGGGCGCCGGCCGTCCACAGCAGACCGAAGAGGATCGCGGCGAGGATGATCGAGGTGCCCATGTCGCCGCCGAGCATGATCAGTCCGAGCAGCATGAAGGCCACGGGGACCAGCGGCACGAGCATGTGCTTCCACTGGGACAGCAGCCGCATGTCCTGCTTGCGGGCGAGCAGGTCGGCCCCCCACAGGATCAGCGCCAGCTTGCCGAACTCGCTGGGCTGGAGCTGGAAGGGGCCGCCGAGCGAGATCCAGTTCTGGTTGCCGTTGACCGAGTGCCCTATCCCGGGGATCTGCACGAGCACCATCAGGAAGACGGCGCCGACCAGGATCGGGTAGGCGAGCGCCCGGTGCAGTTTCACCGGCATCCGGGAGGCGGCCAGGAGCAGTCCGGTGCCCAGGAGCGCGGCGAAGAACTGCTTCCGGAAGAAGTAGGAGGGCACCAGGTCGTAGCGGAGGGCCGTGATCATCGAGGCGGAGAAGACCATCACCAGGCCGAGCATGGTGATGAGCAGGGCGGCACCGATGATCACGTAGTACGCCGTGAGGGGCCGGTCCCAGGCCTTCAGCGCCCGCTCGTACAGCCGCCGTACGCCCCCGCCGCGCGGCCGCCGCGGGGTCGCTGGCGCCCGCCCTCCGCCGCGTACGGCGGAAGGCCGGCGTGTCCCGGCGATCTTGCTCGGCATGGTCGCTGCCCCCTCCAGTCGTGCCCGGTCCGGCCGGACCCTCCCACTGGTCAGGTCAGGCGTCCCCGGTGGTGGCGAGGGCGCGGACAGCGTCCGCGAAGGCCTCGCCCCGCTTGTTGTAGTTGGTGAACATGTCCATCGAGGCGCAGGCCGGGGCGAGGAGCACCGTGTCCCCCGGGCGGGCAAGCCGGGCCGCCTCCCGGACCGCCTCGGACATCGCCCCAGTGTCGGTCCGGCCGAGGTCCACCACGGGTACTTCCGGGGCGTGTCGCGCCAGGGCTTCGCGGATCAGCGCGCGGTCGGCGCCGATCAGGACGGCCCCGCGCAAGCGCTTCGCCGACTTCTGGACGAGCTCGTCGAAGGTCGCGCCCTTGGCGAGGCCGCCGGCGATCCAGACGATCGGGTCGTAGGCCGCCAACGAGGCTTCCGCGGCATGGGTGTTGGTGGCCTTGGAGTCGTCGACGTACGTGACGCCCTCGATCTCCTCGACGAGTTCGATGCGGTGCGGGTCCGGCCGGAAGGCCTTCAGCCCGTCCCGTACGGCCGTCGCGGAGACGCCGAAGGCGCGGGCGAGGGCGGCCGCGGCGAGCGCGTTGGCGATGTTGTGCGGGGCCGGCGGCTGGACGTCGGCGACCTCGGCGAGTTCCTGGGCGTTCTTCTGCCGGTTCTCGACGAAGGCCCGGTCGACGAGGATGCCCTCGACGACGCCCAGTTCGGACGGGCCGGGGGTGCCGAGGGTGAAGCCGATGGCGCGGCAGCCCTCCTCGACGTCGGCCTCGACGACCAGGTCCTCGGTCGCCTTGTCGGCGACGTTGTAGACGCAGGCGACCTGGTTGCCCTCGTAGACGCGGCCCTTGTCGGCGGCGTACGCCTCCATCGAGCCGTGCCAGTCGAGGTGGTCCGGCGCCAGGTTGAGGACGGCGGCCGAGTGGACACGGACGGACGGCGCCCAGTGGAGCTGGTAGCTGGAGAGCTCGACGGCGAGCACGTCGTACGGCTCCTCGCCGAGGACGGCGTCGAGGAGCGAGACCCCGATGTTGCCGACGGCGGCGGTCCGCAGACCGGCCGCCTCCAGGATCGAGGCGAGCATCCGCACGGTCGTGGTCTTGCCGTTGGTGCCGGTGACCGCGAGCCACGGAGCGGCGTCGGGGCCGCGCAGGCGCCAGGCCAGTTCGACGTCGCCCCAGACCTCGACGCCCGCCTCGGCGGCGGCCGCGAAGAGCGGCTTGTCGGGCCGCCAGCCGGGGGTGGTGACGATCAGCTCGGTGCCGGTCGGCAGGGTGGCCCCGTCGCCGAGGCGGACGGTGACGCCCTCCGCCTCCAGGTCGGCGGCCTGCGCCCGGGAGCGCTCGTCGTCGCCGTCGTTGACGACGGTCACGACCGCGCCCAGGCCGTGCAGCACCCGGGCGGCCGGAATCCCGGAGACGCCGAGCCCCGCGACGGTGACCTTCTTGCCGTTCCAGTCGAGCTGTTCTGTCACTTCTCCGATGCCCATCCCGCGTAGAAGAGGCCCAGGCCCACGATCACGCACATGCCCTGGATGATCCAGAACCGGACGACGACCAGGACCTCGGACCACCCCTTGAGTTCGAAGTGGTGCTGGAGTGGCGCCATCCGGAAGACGCGCTTGCCGGTCATCTTGAACGAGCCGACCTGGATGACCACGGACATCGTGATCAGCACGAACAGGCCGCCGAGCAGGGCCAGCAGGAGCTCCGTACGGGAGCAGATGGCGAGACCGGCCAGCGCGCCGCCGAGGGCCAGCGAGCCGGTGTCGCCCATGAAGATCTTGGCGGGCGAAGTGTTCCACCACAGGAAGCCGAAGCAGGAGCCCATGAGGGCGGACGCGACGACGGCGAGGTCGAGCGGGTCGCGCACCTCGAAACAGGCGTTGGGGTTGGTCAGCGTCACCGCGTTCGCACAGGACTCCTGGAACTGCCAGAGCCCGATGAAGGTGTACGCGCCGAAGACCATCACCGAGGCGCCGGTGGCCAGGCCGTCCAGACCGTCCGTCAGGTTCACGCCGTTGGACATGGCCAGGATCATGAAGAGCGCCCAGACCACGAACAGCACCGGGCCGAGGGCCCAGCCGAAGTCCGTGATGAAGGAGAGCTTCGTGGAGGCGGGCGTGAGCCCGCGCAGATCCGCGAACTGCAGCGACAGCACCGCGAAGGCGATGCCGACGATCAGCTGGCCGGCCATCTTCGCCTTGGCCCGCAGGCCCAGCGAACGCTGCTTGACGATCTTGATGTAGTCGTCGAGGAAGCCGACCAGGCCCATGCCGGCCATGAGGAACAGCACCAGGACACCCGAGTACGTCGGGTCCTCGCCGGTGATGACCTTGGCCAGGGCGTACGCGATGAGCGTGGCCAGGATGAAGGAGATGCCGCCCATGGTGGGCGTGCCCTTCTTCCCGGCGTGGCCGCGCGGGCCGTCGTCCCGGATGAACTGCCCGTACCCCTTGCGGGCAAGGAGCTTGATCAGCAGCGGGGTACCGATCAGGGTCAGGAAGAGCCCGATGGCCCCCGCGAAGAGGATCTGCCTCATCGTCCGGCGACCTCGCCCTCGGTGTCGAGGAGGGCCAGCGCGACCCGTTCGAGACCGACCGACCTGGAAGCCTTCACAAGGACGACGTCCCCCGGGCGCAGCTCACTGCGCAACAGGTCGACAGCCGCCTGCGCGTCGGACACGTGCACCGACTCCTCACCCCACGAACCCTCGTTATATGCGCCCAGTTGCAGCCAGGACGCTTCCCTGTCCCCGACCGCGACGAGCTTGCTGACGTTGAGCCGGACGGCGAGCCGTCCGACCGCGTCGTGCTCGACGAGCGATGCGTCACCGAGCTCGGCCATCTTGCCGAGCACCGCCCACGTACGAGCCCCTCGGGCCTGTGCGGCCCGCCCCATGGACGCGAGCGCGCGCAGGGCGGCTCGCATGGACTCGGGGTTCGCGTTGTAGGCGTCGTTGACGATCGTCACGCCGTCCGGACGCTCGGTGACCTCCATGCGCCAGCGCGACAGGGTGCCGGCCTCGGAGAGCGCGGTGGCGATCTCTTCGACAGGCATGCCCAGCTCGTGCGCGACGGCGGCCGCGGCGAGCGCGTTCGACACGTGGTGCTCACCGTACAGGCGCAAGGTCACGTCGCTGCACCCGGTGGGTGTGTGAAGCCTGAAAGAAGGCTGTCCGTTCTCTGTGAGGAGGACGTTCTCGGCCCGTACGGCCGCTTCGTCCGCTTCGCCGAAGAGGATCACGCGGGCCTTGGTGCGGCTCGCCATCGCGCGGACGAGGGGATCGTCGGCGTTGAGGACCGCGATCCCGCCCTCCTCGGCGGACGGCAGGGCCTCGACGAGCTCGCCCTTGGCCTCGGCGATCTGCTCACGGCCGCCGAACTCGCCGATGTGGGCGGTGCCCACGTTGAGGACGAGGCCGATGCGGGGCGGGGTGAGGCCGGTGAGGTACCGGATGTGCCCGATGCCGCGGGCGCCCATCTCCAGGACGAGGTGCCGGGTCTCGTCGCTCGCGCGGAGCGCGGTGAGCGGCAGGCCGATCTCGTTGTTGAGGGAGCCCGGCGTCCACACGGTGGGCGCGTGCCGGTCGAGGACCTGGGCGATCAGGTCCTTCGTGGAGGTCTTGCCGGCGGAGCCGGTGAGGGCGACGACGTCGGTGCCGAGCCGTTCGACGACCGCGCGGGCGAGGGCCCCCAGCGCGGTCTGCACGTCGTCCACGACGATCGCGGGGACGCCGACGGGCCGGGCGGCGAGCACGGCCGCCGCGCCCGCCTCGACGGCGCGCTCCGCGTAGTCGTGGCCGTCGACGTGCTCACCGGCGAAGGCGACGAAGAGGCTGCCGGGCCGCACCTCGCGGGAGTCGATGACGACGGGCCCGGCGACCCGGGCGGCCTGATCCGGTATGTCGTGCGGCTGCCCGCCGACGATTTCGGCGATCTCGGCGAGGGAGAGGGCGATCACTGCTTCATCCCTGACTGTTCGGGTGGCTGTCTGTGTCCTTGCCGCCCCCCAGGGCGACCCGGCCGTGCTGTTCGAGGATCGCCGCGCGGAGGACCTGGCGGTCGTCGAAGGGGCGTACGACCCCGGCGATCTCCTGGCCCTGCTCGTGGCCCTTGCCCGCGACGAGGACGGTGTCCCCTGGCTGCGCGCGGGCCACGGCGGCGGCGATGGCGGCGGCGCGGTCGGCGAGGACGAGGACCTCGCCGCGCTCCTGCGCGGGGACCTCCGCGGCGCCCGCGAGCATCGCGGAGAGGATCACGAGCGGATCCTCGGAGCGGGGGTTGTCGGAGGTCAGGACGGCGGTGTCGGCGAGCCGGGCCGTCGCGGCGCCCATCGGGCCGCGCTTGGTGGTGTCCCGGTCGCCGCCGCAGCCGATGACCACGTGCAGCTTGCCCTCGGTGACCTCGCGCAGGGAGCGCAGGACCGATTCGACGGCGTCCGTCTTGTGGGCGTAGTCGACGACCGCGAGGTACGGCTGGCCGGCCTCGACCCGCTCCAGGCGGCCGGGGACGCCGGGGACGGCGGCGATGCCGTCGGCGGCGCTCTTCGCCTCCAGGCCCGCGGTGGCGAGCGTGGCGATCGCGGCGAGGGTGTTGGCGACGTTGAACGGGCCGGGCAGCGGGGCGGTGGCGGAGATCCGCTCGCCCTGCGGGCCGACGGCGGTGAACGTCGAGTCGTGGGAGCCGAGGACGAGGTCATCGGCGCGCCAGTCGGCGTCCGCGCGGCCCTCGGCGGAGAAGGTGACGACCGGGACGGTCGCCTCCTTCGCGAGCCTGCGGCCGTACGCGTCGTCCAGGTTCACGACGCCGAGCCTGCTGCGCTCGGGGGTGAAGAGCGCGGCCTTGGCCCGGAAGTAGTCCTCCATGTCGGAGTGGAACTCCATGTGCTCCGGGCTGAGGTTGTTGAAGACGGCGACGTCGAAGACGCAGCCGTCGACCCGGCCGAGCACGAGGGCGTGGCTGGAGACCTCCATGGCGACCGCCTCGACGCCCCGCTCGCGCATGACGGCGAAGAGCGCCTGGAGGTCGGTGGCCTCGGGGGTGGTGCGCTCCGACTTGATGCGTTCGTCGCCGATGCGCATCTCGACGGTGCCGACGAGACCGGTGCTCCGTCCGGCGCCGCGCAGGCCGCCCTCGACGAGGTAGGCCGTGGTGGTCTTGCCGGAGGTGCCGGTGATGCCGATCTGGAGGAGGTCGGCGCCGGGCCGTCCGTAGATCTCGGCGGCGAGCTCGCCCATCCGGCCGCGGGGGTTCTCGACGACGAGGACCGGCAGGCCGGTCGCGGCGGCGCGCTCGGCGCCCGCCGGGTCGGTGAGGACCGCGGCGGCTCCGAGTCCGGCGGCCTGGGCGACGAAGTCGGCGCCGTGGGCGCGGGCGCCGGGCAGGGCCGCGTACACGTCCCCGGGGCGTACGGCCCGGGAGTCGTGCGTGATGCCCGTGATGGAGACGGGGCCGGCGCCGGGGGTGTCGACGCCCAGCTGTGCGGCCAGGTCGCCCAGGGGTGTCGGGCGGGCCTGCTGCGGCCGGGGCGGGGTGGTTCGGTACTGATCAGCGTGTGGCACGGCGGTGAGCGTACCGGGCGCACCCTGTGCGGGGCCAAAAGAGCCCGGGGCGTCGCCGGAGTTCGATTTCCGGTTCCCGGAATGGGGGGTGATCGTTGTCACTGGTGCTCCCGGAGGGTCACGGGGTGCGGTCGGAGAAGACCGGCAGTCGGGCGGGCTCGCTGCCCGTGGGGGCGACGTGGAGGGTCTTGAGGGCGAACTCCATGACCTTCTTGTAGATGGGTCCGCAGATCTGGCCGCCGAAGTAGCTGCCCTTGGTGGGGTTCTGGATGGCGCAGTAGACGGTGATCTGAGGGTTGTCGGCGGGGGCGAAGCCGGCGAAGGAGGCGGTGTACCCCTTGTAGCGGCCGAGTTCGGGGTCGACGCGGTTGGCGGTGCCGGTCTTGCCCGCGACGCGGTAGCCGGGGATCGCGGCCCTGGTGCCGGTGCCCTCCCGGTCGTCGACGACGGACTCCAGCATCTGGGCGAGGGTCTTGGCGGTCTTCTCGCTGACGACCCGGGACTCCTGGGGCGCGGGGGCCGCGGCGAAGCGCCCGTCGGGCCCCTTGGTGCCGCGTACGAGGGTCGGTTCGATCCGTACGCCTCCGTTGGCGATGGTCGAGTACACGGAGGCGGCCTGCATGGCGCTGACGGAGAGGCCCTGGCCGAAGGGGATCGTGTACTGCTGCGAGGTGGACCAGTCCTCGGGCTTGGCGAGGATGCCGGGGGTCTCGCCCGGGAAGTCCAGACCGGTGGGGCTGCCCATCCCGAACTTGCGCAGATAGGTGTGAAGGACCCGGTTGGACTCGGCCTGGGTGTCGCCGAGCCGGCCGGTGGCGAGGATCGTGCCGATGTTGCTGGACTTGGCGAGGACGCCGTTGAGGGTCAGGTGCCAGGTCTTGTGGTCGATGTCGTCCTGGAAGAGCCGGTCGCCGCGGTGGAGCCGGTTGGGGACGGTGACATGGGTGTCGGGGGTCGCCTTGCCCTCCTCCAGGACGGCGGCCATGGACATGACCTTGCTGGTGGAGCCGGGCTCGTAGGCGTCCTGGAGGGCGGCGTTGCCCATGGAGGCCGCGTTGGCGGCGGACAGGTCGTTGGGGTCGAAGCCGGGGGCGTTGGCCATGGCGAGGACCTCGCCCGTCCTCGTGTTCTGCACGACGACGTACCCGCGGTCGGCCTTGGACTTCTTCACCTGCTCGGTGATGGCCTGCTGGGCGGCCCACTGGATGTCCCGGTCGATGGTGAGCTCGATGTCGGAGCCGGGGACGGCGGGGGTGCCCTGGGAGCCGGCGGTGGGCACCTGGCGGCCGCCGGACTCGGTGAAGCGGATCTTGCCGTCCTTGCCGGCGAGCTCCGGGTCGAGCATGGACTCCACGCCGCCGGCGCCCCGGCCCTCGGCGTTGACGTACCCCAGTATCCCGGCGGCGAGCTCGCCGTTCGGATACACGCGCTTGGTGCTGGGCTCGCTGAGGATGCCGCCGAGCAGATTGACGCCGGTGCCGCCGGTGGCGCGCGACTTCTCCCCGTAGACCTTCTTGAGGTCCTTGAGCTGGTTCCAGACCTGCGGGGTCTGCTTGCGGGCGAGCAGGGTGTAGCGGGACTTGGGGGTACGGAGCTTCTTCGCGAGCTCGGCGGGCTCCTTGTCCAGGATCGGGGCGAGGAGGGCCGCGGCCTGCTCGGGCGCGTCGGGGACCTTGGACTCCTCGGGCGTGAAGAGCTTGGGGTCGGCGGTGATGTCGTACGCGTCGACGCTGGCGGCGAGCGCGACGCCGTTGCGGTCGGTGATCTCGCCCCGCTCGGCGGAGAGCGTGTAGTCCTGGAAGCGGTACTTGTCGGCCTTGGCTGCGTATGCGCTGGCGTCGACGGCCTGGACCTGGAGCAGCCGGACCACGAAGACCAGCATGACGAGGGTCAGGCCGAGGGAGATCAGCCGGAGCCGGGGCCGGGGGCTGCCGAGCCGGATGACGCGGGGCTTCCGGGCCGGGGGCCGGGGGCCGGAGCGCTTCGCGGCGGGGCGCGGCGCGGGCCGCGAGGCGGGCCGGGACGGGCGGGCTCCGGCGGAGGCGGGCCGGGGGCGGGCGGGCCTGGCGGGTCCGGGCACGCGGCGGCGGGGGGGCTCCTGGGAGGGCACTGCTCGGTCACCTGCCGGAGGTCGGTTGTACGGGGGTGGCTGCGGTTGCCGAGGGCGTGGGTCCGGGCGCTGTCCGTGCCCGGTCGCCGCCGGTGGGGCCCGGACCGGTGGCACCCGCGCCGGTGGGGCTGGTGCCGGTCGCGTTCGTGCTGGTGTTCGCCGGTGGCTTCGGGGAGTCGGCGGAGGCGGGCGGCGCGGTCTTCGCCCGGGCCTTCGGGGTGGGCGTCGGCGTCGGGGAGGCCGCGGCGGTGGGCTCGCCGAGCACCTTGCCGTCCGGGCCGAGGAAGGCGGGGCTGCCGCCCGGGACCATGCCGAGCTCGCGGGCCCGCCGCTCCAGGGCGTCGGGGGCCGCGTAGTCGTCCACGTCCCGCTGGAGCGCCTGTTCCTCGTCGGTGAGCTCGGTGGTCCTGTCCTTGAGCTCGCGCAGCTTGAAGGAGCCCTGGTTGAGGGCCGAGTTCAGCAGGAGGAGGGCGATGAGCCCGCCGCCGAGGAGCACGAAGACGAGCAGGACGAAGGGGGTGCGGGCGGCCGAGCTGGGCCCGGACGGCATGAGCCGTCCGAGTCGCGCGGCCCGCCCTTTGAGGGGCCCCTTCGCCGTGCTCACAGCACGTCCTCCCGGATGCGCTGCGCGCCGCGGAGCCGGGCGGGCGCGGCGCGCCGGTTCTCGGCGACCTCTTCCTCGGTGGGGAGCTCGGCGCCCCGGGTGAGCAGCTGGAGGCGCGGCTGGTACTTCTCCGGGACCACGGGGAGTCCGGGGGGCGCGGTGGTCGTGGCGCCGGCGGCGAAGACCTGCTTGACGATGCGGTCTTCCAGCGACTGGTACGAGAGGACGGCGACGCGGCCGCCGACGGCGAGGGCCTTCACGGCCGCCGGGATCGCCTTCTCGACGCTGTCGAGCTCCCGGTTGACCTCGATGCGCAGGGCCTGGAAGGTCCGCTTGGCCGGGTTGCCGCCGGTGCGCTTGGCCGCCTGGGGCAGGGCGTCGCGGATGAGTTCGACGAGCCGGGCGCTGTTGGAGAAGGGTTCCTTCTCGCGTTCGCGCACGACCGCGGAGACGATCCGCTTGGCCTGCTTCTCCTCGCCGTAGGCGCGCAGGATGCGGACCAGCTCGCCGGGCGGGTAGGTGTTGAGGACCTCGGCCGCACTGATGCCGGTCGTCTGGTCCATGCGCATGTCGAGCGGGGCGTCCTGCGCGTAGGCGAAGCCGCGGTCGGCCTCGTCCAGCTGCATGGAGGAGACGCCCAGGTCGAAGAGGACGCCGTCCACCTTGGGGATGCCGAGCCGGTCGAGGACCTCGGGCAGCTCGTCGTACACGGCGTGGACGAGCGTGGCGCGCTCTCCGAAGGGGGCGAGTCGCTCGCCGGAGAGGCGCAGGGCCTCCTTGTCCCGGTCGAGGGCGACGAGCCGCACCTCGGGGAAACGCCGGAGCAGGGCCTCGCTGTGGCCGCCGAGGCCCAGGGTGCAGTCGACGACGACCGCGCCGGGGCGTTCCAGTGCGGGGGCCAACATGTCCAGGCACCGCTGGAGCATCACCGGGACGTGTCGGTCGTTGCTCAATGCGCCCTCTCAGATCCGGCGCGGTGGTACGTACCGCCGGGCTCTCGCTCCGCACCGGCTGCCGCGCGAGCGGGAGGAGCGCGAGCGGGAGGGAGTCGATCCGTAGGTACCGCCGCACACACGGGGGAGAAACCGCGGAAATCGCTCGATGTCTCCGTGAACTTCGCGTCACTTTAGTCCACGGGACCCGCCGGTCAATCAACCGGCTGGCGCGTCGCACGGAGCCGGCGGACCCGGGGGACATTCCGGACGGCTCACCCGTTCGGGGCCGCGCTTCCCCCACCTGTGGGTTAGCTCACAACAAGGCTCATTGACGTTCTTTGTCCGCTCTCACAGCAGGACCGGCGGCCCTGTGCCCGTTAACGTCGGAACCATGTCGACATCCGCGCACCCCTCTGCCGACGCCATACGCACCGCCGGCACGGTCACCGACCGTCTCGTCGAGGCGAACGAGCGCTACGCCTCCGACTTCACCGACCCGGGAATGGACGCGCGGCCCGTGCTGCGCGTCGCCGTCGTCGCCTGTATGGACGCCCGTCTCGACCTGCACGCCGCCCTGGGTCTCGAACTCGGCGACTGTCACACCATCCGCAACGCGGGCGGTGTGGTCACCGACGACGTGATCCGGTCCCTCACGATCAGCCAGCGCGCCCTCGGCACGCGCAGCGTCATGCTGGTCCACCACACGAACTGCGGTCTCGAGTCGCTCACCGAGGACTTCCGGCACGAGCTGGAGGACGAGGTCGGACAGCGTCCGGCCTGGGCCGTCGAGGCCTTCCGCGACGTCGACCAGGACGTCCGGCAGTCGATGCAGCGGGTGCGGACCTCCCCCTTCCTGCTGCACTCCGACGACATCCGGGGCTTCGTCTTCGACGTGACGACCGGCCTGCTGCGCGAGATCGACCCGGCCTAGCCGGCTCCGTACGGGCCGGGTCGGCCCGGGCGCCGGGCCGACGACGCCCCGGCATACCGGGTCAAAGCCCGGCACTTCCTCCGCACTTGTCCACCGGCGAGTGACACGACCCGGCCACGCCAACAAGAATGCTCGGGTGACACCCCCCGAAACATCTTCCCGGGGGCAGGTGTCCGTGTTCCGGAAGGCCGAGGAGGGCCGGGTGACGACCTATGACGATCGAGCGAGCCTCACTGATCTGACCACGACCGCGGAGCGTGTCCGCAGGTCGGTGGAGAGTGTGATCGAGGGCAAGCCCGAGGTCGTACGGCTTTCTCTGACCGTGCTGCTCGCCGAGGGGCACCTCCTCATCGAGGATGTCCCCGGCGTCGGCAAGACCATGCTCGCCAAGACGCTGGCGCGGTCCATCGACTGCTCGGTGCGCCGCATCCAGTTCACCCCCGACCTGCTGCCCTCGGACATCACGGGCGTGTCGATCTTCGACCAGCAGCGCCGGGAGTTCGAGTTCAAGCCGGGCGCGATCTTCGCGCAGATCGTGATCGGCGACGAGATCAACCGCGCCTCGCCGAAGACCCAGTCCGCGCTCCTGGAGTCCATGGAGGAGCGGCAGGTCACCGTCGACGGCCAGACCTACGAGCTGCCCAGCCCGTTCATGGTCGTCGCCACCCAGAACCCGGTGGAGATGGAGGGCACCTACCCGCTGCCCGAGGCCCAGCGCGACCGCTTCATGGCCCGCGTCTCCATCGGCTACCCGAGCGCCGAGGCCGAGCTCCAGATGCTCGACGTGCACGGTGCGGCGTCCCCGCTGGACGACCTCCAGCCGGTCGCCCACGCCCACGACATCGTGAAGCTGATCGACGCGGTGCGCGCGGTCCACGTCGCCGACGCCGTCCGCCGGTACGCGGTCGACATCGTCGCCGCCACCCGCACCCACGCCGACCTGCGGCTCGGCGCCTCCCCGCGGGCCACGCTCCACCTGCTGCGGGCCGCCAAGGCCTCCGCGGCGCTCAGCGGCCGCGAGTACGTCCTGCCGGACGACCTCCAGGCGCTCGCCGCCCCCGTCCTCGCCCACCGGCTGCTGCCGACGGCGCAGGCCCAGCTGAACCGGCGTACCGCCGAGCAGGTCGTCCAGGACATCCTGCAGCGCACCCCCGTCCCGGCCACGGCCCCGCCCGCCGGACCGCTCTACGGCCAGCAGCAGCCCGGCGCCCGGCGGCTGTGATGGGAGCCGCTGCCGTACCGGACGGGCAGCGGGGCGACGACGACCGGGGCGGACTGCGGGCCGCCTTCGGCGGTCTCACCACCCGCGGCCGGTCCTTCCTCGCCGCCGGGGTGGCCGCCGCCGTCTGCGCGTACGTCCTCGGCCAGGCCGATCTGCTGCGCGTCGGGCTGCTCCTCGCCGCCCTGCCGCTGATCTGCGTCCTCGTGCTGCACCGCACGCGCTACCGGGTCGCCGCCTCCCGCCGCCTCACCCCGCAGCGGGTGGAGGCGGGCTCCGAGGCCCGGGTCCAGCTCCGGATGGAGAACGTCTCCAAGCTCCCCACCGGGCTGCTCATGCTCCAGGACCACGTGCCGTACATGCTGGGCCCCCGCCCGCGCTTCGTCCTCGACCGGGTCGAGGCGGGCGGGCGGCGCGAGGTGTCCTACCGGGTCCGCTCCGACCTGCGCGGACGCTTCCCGCTCGGCCCGCTCCAGCTCCGGCTCAACGACCCCTTCGGGATGTGCGAGCTGACCCGCTCCTTCAGCGCGTACGACACCCTCACCGTCATCCCGCGCACGGAGGCGCTGCCCCCGGTGAAGCTCGCCGGCGAGTCCGCGGGGTACGGCGACGGGCAGCAGCGCTCCCTCGCGCTCGCCGGCGACGACGACGTCATCCCGCGCACGTACCGGCACGGCGACGACCTGCGCCGGGTGCACTGGCGCTCCACCGCCCGCTACGGCGAGCTGATGGTCCGCCGCGAGGAGCAGCCGCAGCGGGCCCGCTGCACGGTGCTCCTCGACACCCGCCGGGTCGCCTACCAGGGCACCGGCCCCGACTCGGCCTTCGAGTGGGCGGTCTCCGGCGCCGCTTCCTCCCTGACGCACATGCTGGAGCGCGGCTACGCGGTCCGACTGCTCACCGACACCGGCAGCGCGGTGCCCGGCGAGGGCTCCGACGGCTTCGCCGGCTCGGCGCAGGACTCGGCCGACACGGCCGGCCTGCTGATGGACACCCTCGCGATCGTCGACCACTCCGAAGGCGGCGGGCTCTCCCGCGCCTCCGACGTGCTGCGCGGCGGCAACGAAGGACTCCTCATCGCCTTCCTCGGCGACCTCGACGAGGAGCAGGCCGCCCTCACCGCCCGGATGCGCGGGCGGACCGGCGCGGCCGTCGCCTTCGTCCTGGACTCGGGCACCTGGCTGACCGGCGGCGCGATCGGCGGGGCGGTCGAGAACCGCGTACGGCAGCTGCGGGAGGCGGGCTGGACGGCGCTGGCCGTGCCGCCCGGGGCACGGATCGCCGACCTGTGGCAGCAGGCGGCCGGCGCCCGTACGGAATCCGCGTCCGACACCTACGGAGGCTGGTCATGAGCGGCCGCGCACGGCTGACCCTCGCCTCCTGGGGCGCCACCCTGATGGCGGCCGGGGCGCTGCTCCCGCTGGTGAAGCCGGCGACCTGGATCTTCACGGCGGCCTTCGTCCTCGCCCTGGTGAGCGGCGTGGGCACGCTGGCCCGGCGGGTGCCGCTGGCCCGGCCGCTGACCCTGCTCGCGCAGGTGGCGGCCGGCGTCCTCGCGCTGACCCTGTTCTTCGCCCGGGAGCAGGCGGTCCTCTGGCTGATCCCCGGCCCGCAGGCCCTCACGCACGCCGCCGACCTGTTCTCGGCGGGCGCCGAGGACGTCGGCCGGTACGCGATCCCGGCGCCGGACACCGAGGGCATCCGGCTGATGCTCGTCGGCGGGGTCGTCGCGATCGGGCTCCTCGTGGACGCCCTCGCGGTCACCTTCCGCAGGGCGGCCCCGGCCGGTCTTCCGCTGCTCGCCCTGTACTCGGTGGCCGCCGGGCTCTCCGGGGGCGGCGCGGGCTGGCTCTGGTTCCTCCTGGCGGCCTCCGGCTATCTGCTGCTGCTCCTCGCGGAGGGCCGCGACCGGCTCTCCCAGTGGGGCCGGGTCTTCGGCGGCGCCCAGCGTTCCGGCCGGCCGGGTTCGTCGGTCGCGAGCGGCGGTCCCGCCTTCGCCCCGGCGCGTACCGGCCGCCGGATCGGCGTCGTCGCGATGGGCGTCGCCATGGTGGTGCCGCTCGCGCTGCCGGGTCTCTCCGGCGGCCTGTTCGGCGGCGGCAGCGGTGAGGGCGGCCCGGGCACCGGCAAGGGCGGCACCATCACCGCCGTGAACCCGCTGGTCTCCCTCCAGAACAACCTGCGCCAGCCCGAGGACCGGGAGGTCCTCCGCTACCGGACCAACGCCCGCGACACGAGCGGCCTGTACCTGCGGCTCGTCGCCCTCGACCAGTTCGACGGCGCCTCCTGGAAGTCCTCGGTCCGCCCCATCGAGGACGTACCGAAGCAGCTGCCGTGGCCCGAGGGGCTCGGCCAGGACGTCAAGGTCACCGAGGTGACCACCAACTTCGTCGCCTCCGAGGCGTACGAGCAGCGGTGGCTGCCCATGCCGTACCCGGCCGGCCGGGTCGACATCAGCGGGAAGTGGCGCTTCGAACCCGCCGGCCGGATGCTCGTCGGCGACGAGAAGCAGACCACCGGCGGCGTCCGCTACCAGGTCTCCAGCCTGGACGTGCAGCCCACGGCCGGGCAGCTGGCCGCGGCCGGGACCGCCCCGGAGAAGCTGCGCGCCGAGTACACGAAGGTCCCCGCGTCCCTGCCCGCCGACGTGAAGGCGACGGCCCTGGAGGTCACCAAGGGCGCGCGCAACGACTACGAGAAGGCGGTGAAGCTCCAGGACTGGTTCGCCGAGAAGGGGGGCTTCCGCTACGACGTCGACGTGAGCTCCGGCACCGGGGTGCAGGCGATCTCCCGCTTCCTGAAGGACAAGGAGGGCTTCTGCGTCCACTTCTCCTTCTCCATGGCGGCGATGGCCCGCTCGCTCGGCATTCCCGCGCGGGTGGCGGTCGGCTTCATGCCGGGCACGACCCAGACGGACGGCTCCGTCTCGGTGGGCATCCGGGACGCGCACGCCTGGCCCGAGCTGTACTTCGACGGGGCGGGCTGGACGCGGTTCGAGCCGACTCCGTCGCGGGGCTCCACCCCGGCGTACACCCGGCAGGACTCGCCTTCGGGCGCGGCCACGGGTCCCGCGCAGCCCGAGCAGAGCTCCTCGGCGCAGCCGTCGGCCGCGCCGAGCGCCTCGGAGAGCTGCACGCCGCAGATGAAGAAGCTCGGCGACTGCGGTCCTGACGCGGCCGTGGGCGGCGACGTCTCGGACGGTTCCGGGTCGGATCCGCTGACGGTGGTGCTGCTGTCCCTCGGAGCGCTCGTGGTGCTCGCCCTGCCGTTCGGCCCGATGCTCTGGCGGAACCGCGTGCGGGCCCGGCGGCTCGGTGCGGGTGCCGGTCGCGGTCCGGAGGAGCTCGCGGCGCGGACGCTCGCGGTCTGGCAGGAGATCACCGACACGGCCTGGGACTACGGGGTCGAGCCGGACGAGTCGATGACGCCGCGGAAGACGGCGGCGCGCATGGTCCGACTGGGTGAGCTGACGGGCGAACCCGCGGACGCGGTGCACCGCGCGGCCCGTGCGGTGGAGGAAGTGCTCTACGCGCCCCGGCCCGCGCCGGCCGCGGGTCTCGCCGAGGAGGCCACCCGGATCAGGGCCGGTTTCCACGCGAACGCCGACCGCTGGGCGCGCCTGCGGGCCCTGCTGGCCCCGCGCTCGGCCGTCCGCCTCCGCTGGGAGGCCTCGGCGCGCTGGTCGGCCGTGGCGACGGCGTGGTCGCTCCGGCGGCAGGCGCTGGTCTCCCGGACGGCGTCCCTCTTCCGCCGCACCCCGCGCGAGGCGGGCTGACGGGCGGGGCGGGGCCGCCACCCGCGGCCCCGCCCCGCCCCGCCCGTATCCCCCGACACGGGTTGGGGACACGGACACGACCGAGCCCCGCAGGGCGTCGCGCTGTGAGGCGCGGGCCCCTGCGGGGCTCGGTCGTGTAAGGGTGCGGGGCTGCCGCTCAGGGGGCCGTCAGTGGCCGCCGCCCTGCTGTTCGTCGCGGCGGCGCTGCCACCGCTCTTCGATCCGATTCATGGTGGAGCGTCGCTGCCGGGTCTGGCGGCCGCCGGCCGCCGTCCCACCCCTGGCCTGCTGCTCGCCCGGCTTGGGCGCCTTGCGCCATCCGGTGACCGCCAGGACCGCGCAGCCCAGCATGACGAGGAATCCCACCACGCTGATCCAGATCTGCTGTGCGACCATTCCGGCCATGAGGAGCGCGATACCCACAAGGAAGCCGGCGACTGCCTGGTAAACCCGTCGCCGGGTGTACGTACGCAGTCCGCTTCCCTCGAGCGCTGTCGCGAACTTGGGATCTTCGGCGTACAGCGCTCGCTCCATCTGCTCGAGCATTCGCTGCTCGTGCTCCGAGAGCGGCACGGAGTCCTCCTAGTCGTCGGTCGCGGGGGCGACCGGTTTGCGGCCCTTTCAGGATAGGCAGGGAATCGCCCCCGTGAAACCCGCCCACAATGCCGAATAGCCAATCCGGGCCGCCATGCGGATCGGTTGCTGAGGCGTTGATTCCCCAGTGCCATCTCCGTCATGCCGGATGGTGTCCCCCGATCATACGGGGCGGAACCCCACATCGGGCGGGCTGGGGCGTACTCCATCGGCGCCCGCTGCCCGCTCCGCCGAACGGGTGCCGGTGGCCGTCAGGCGCGCTTCTCGCCGAGAACGTGCAGCTGGGTGGCGATGGCGTGGAAGGAGGGCAGCTCCGCGGCCGCGGCCTCCAGCTTGAGCAGAGCCTCCGCGGCGCCCGGCTCGGTGTCCACGAGGACGCCCGGAACCAGGTCGGCGAAGACCCGGACGCCGTGCACGGCGCCGATCTCGAGTCCGGCCTCCGAGGTCAGCTCGGCGAGCTGCTCGGCGGTGAAGCGCCGGGGCACGGGGTCGCCCGCGCCCCAGCGCCCGGCCGGGTCGGTGAGCGCGTGCCGCGCCTCGGTGAAGTGGCCGGCGAGCGCGCGGGCCAGGACGGCGCCGCCGAGCCCGGCGGCGAGCAGGCTGAGGCTGCCGCCGGGGCGGAGCGCGGCGACCGCGTTCCGCACGCCTTCGGCGGGGTCGTCGACGTACTCCAGGACGCCGTGGCAGAGCACGACGTCGTACCCCTCGCGCTCGACCACGTCGAAGAGGCCGCGGACGTCCCCCTGGACACCGGTGACCCGGTCGGCGACGCCGGCCTCGGCGGCCCGGCGCTCCAGCGCGAAGAGCGCGTTGGGGCTGGGGTCGACGACGGTGACGCGGTGGCCGAGGCGGGCCACCGGTACGGCGAAGTTCCCGGAGCCGCCGCCCGTGTCGAGGACATCGAGGCTGTCCTTCCCGGTGGCCTTGGCCCGGCGGTCGAGGGCGTCCTTGAGGACATCCCAGACGACGGCGGTACGCAGGGAGGCGCGCGACGGTCGCGACGACGCCTCTCGACCGAAGACAGGGGAAGGGTCCGGCACGGCTGTTGACTCCTCGGTGACGGGTACGGACGCTCCCCACCCTATGGCCTCGGGCCTGCGTTTCGGATCATCCGTCGGTCTGTCCGGCCCCCGGCTGGCGGGGCAGCACCGGCGGGAGGGCGAGCAGCCGCTCGACCAGGCGCAGGAAGAGGGCGGCGTCCCTGAGCAGGTCGTCGGCCTCGCGCCGGCTCGCCGCGCTCGTGATGCCGGCCTCGGCGCGGGCCCGGCGCGGGGCGCCGGAGGCGAAGAGGGCGCTCCACTCGGTCAGCTCGGGCGCGAGCTGGGGGAGCAGCTCCCAGGCGCTCCTTATCCGCTGCCGGTGGCGGGGGGCGGTCTCGGGCCTGGCCCGGGCGGCGAGCACGGCGGCGGCGGCCCGCAGGGCGGCGAGGTGGGCCGTGGCGTACCGCTCGTGGGGCCGGTCGAGCGCGGCGGCCTCGACGAGTCCGGTGCGGGCCTTGGCGAGCAGGTCGAGGGCGGCGGGCGGGGCGGTGGCTCGGCGCGGGACGGGGTGGACGTCGGAAGCGGGTCCGGACTGCACGGGGGTGGCGGGGCCACCGGGGCGGGGGCGGGGCGCGGCTGCTGCGGAAGGGCTGGCCATGACGTGCCTCCTGTCGTCGCGTGACGGCGCTGTGGCCGTATGTGTCCATCGTGAAGGGCCCCACTGACAATGCGTCTGACCTGGGGTTTTGCCTGATCCACTACCCAGGGGTAACTTTTGCACTGACCAGTCAGTTCAAAATGGGGAAGTGGGGGGTGGGCCCGTGGGAGCGGAGGCAGAGGAGCAGCCGCACGGCGCCGCCGTCGTCGCGGACGGCTTCGGACTGAAGGGGCCGCGCGGCTGGGCCTTCCGGGAGGTCTCCTTCCGGGCCGAGCCGGGCGCGCTGGTGGCGATCGAGGGTCCGTCCGGCTCCGGCCGTACGTGCCTCCTGCTCGCCCTCACCGGCCGCATGAAGGCCACGGAGGGGCACGCCGAGGTCGGCGGGGTGGGACTCCCCCGCAAGCTGGGCGCGGTGCGCCGGTTCAGCGCGCTCGGCCACGTGCCCGGCGTGAGCGAACTGGACCCGGCCTTCACGGTCGCCGAGCACCTGCGCGAGCGGGCCCTGCTCCAGCGCCGCTTCGACGGTTCCGTCCGGGCGTTCCTGCGGCGCCCCGCCGAGCGGGCCGCCGAGGCCCGGGCCCGGATCGACGAGGCCGTCGCCGCCTCCGGTCTCGACCTCGCCGCCCTGCCGAAGGGCGAGCGGACCTCCGTACGGGATCTGGAGCGGCTCGAAGCGCTGCGGCTCTCGGTCGCCCTGGCCCTGATCGGTCGGCCCCGGCTGCTCGCCCTGGACGACACGGACCTCAAGCTCTCGGACGCCGACCGGGCCGAGGCCTGGGCGCTGCTGCGCTCGGTGGCCGAGGCCGGGACGACCGTCCTCGCCGTCTGTGCCGAGGCCCCGGCCGACGCCCAGCGGATCACGACGGTCTCCGGGGACGCGACGCGGGACGAGACCGCGGAGCCGGACGAGACCGCCGAGCCGAATCCCGAGCCGGAGCCGGCCCCCGAGTCCGAGCCCAAGCCGGAGCCGGACCCCGAGTCCAGGTCCGAGCCGGAGCCCGAGCCCGGGGCGGCCGAGCCCGCCACCGAAGACGCCGTCGCCGTCGGCGACACCCAGGACGACATCGAGGAGGGGGCGACCGATGCGCTCGCCGAAACTCGCCGCGCTTGAGCTGAAGCGCTTCGGCAGGGGCAAGCTGCCGCGCGCCGCGCTCGTCGCGATCCTGCTGCTGCCCCTGCTCTACGGCGCCCTGTACCTGTACTCGTTCTGGGACCCGTACAGCAGGCTCGACAAGATCCCCGTCGCCCTCGTCAACGAGGACCGGGGCGCCACCGCCGACGGCAAGACGATCAACGCCGGCGACGACATCACCGAGGGGCTCCTGGAGAGCAACACCTTCGCGTGGCACCGGGTGAGCGACGCCGAGGCGCGCAAGGGCGTCGAGGACGGGACGTACTACCTGTCCCTGACGATGCCCGGCGACTTCAGCTCGCGGATCGCCTCCAGCTCGGGCGACTCCCCCGCGACCGGCGCCCTCCGGGTCCGGACGAACGACGCCAACAACTACATCGTCGGCCAGATCTCCCGCACGGTCTTCTCCGAGGTCCGCACGGCGGCCTCGACCAAGTCCTCGCGCACCTTCCTCGACAAGATCTTCATCTCCTTCTCCGACATCCACGAGGCGACCGCGAAGGCCGCCAAGGGCGCGGACGACCTGAAGGACGGTGTGGACAAGGCGAAGAAGGGCTCCAAGGACCTGGCCAACGGGCTCAAGGACGCCAAGGAGGGCAGCGGCGACCTGGCCGCCGGCCTGAAGAAGCTCGACAAGGGCGCCAAGGACCTGGAGAGCGGCTCCCGCAAGGTCGCGAAGGGCACGCAGGAGCTCGCCGACAAGGTGAACGGCACCGCCGACAAGGTCCGCCCGTACCTGGCGAACAACGGCCGGTCGATCCGCGACAGCGCCCGCCTCGCCTCGGACTCCATCGTGGCCGTCCGCAACAACCTCGACGACCTCGTCAAGCGCGCCCCGGTCGTCCGGGCCGCCGCGCACGCGGCCGACGACGGGCTCGCCGCCCTCCACCGTGACGAGTGCGAGAAGAACCCGGAGCCCGACGCCCGGGTGTGCGGGGTGCTCAAGAAGGCCACGGTCTCCGCGAACGACGTGGCCACCATCGCCGACGACGTGCACACCCTGACCAAGGACAGCACCGGCGACCTCAAGACCCTGGACGCGCGGCTCGCGAAGCTCAAGACGCAGGCCGACGAGCTGGCCGTCCGCGCCCCGCACCTCGACGAGGACGTCGAGGGCGCCATCAAGAAGATCAACGATCTCAACGCGGGCGCCAAGAAGGTCGCCGAGGGCGCGGACCGGCTGCACACCGGCATCAGCGGCGCCAAGACCGGGTCGGCCGACCTCGACACCGGCGTGGGCAAGCTCAAGAAGGGCGCGGGCGAGCTCGACGGCGGTCTGTTCAAGCTGGCCGACGGCTCCGGCACGCTGGCGGTCGGTCTGCACGACGGCGTCAAGCAGATCCCCGACTACGACGAGAAGGACCGCGACCGGCGTACGGAGGTCATGGCCGACCCGGTGCAGCTGGCCTCGCAGTCGCTGCACAAGGCGCCCAACTACGGCACCGGCTTCGCCCCGTACTTCATCCCGCTCTCCCTCTGGGTCGGCGCCATGGTCGCGTACATGATCATCCAGCCGCTGAACCGCCGCGCCCTCGCCGCCGGCGGCTCCGCCTGGCGGATCGCGCTGGCGGGCTGGCTGCCGGTGGCGGCGATCGGCATCCTCCAGGTCGGCGCCCTCATGTCGGTCCTGCACTGGGGCCTCGGCCTCCAGATGACCAGGGCCGCCGGCACGGTCGGCTTCCTCGCCCTGGTCACGTGCTGCTTCGCCGCGATCATCCAGTGGCTCAACGCCCGCTTCGGCGCGGCGGGCCGGATCCTCGTGCTCGCGGTGCTGATGCTCCAGCTGACCTCGGCGGGCGGCACGTATCCCGTCCAGACCAGCCCGGGCTTCTTCAACGCGATCCACCCCTTCCTGCCGATGACCTACGTGGTCGAGGCGCTGCGCCGGCTGATCACGGGCGGCGGGATCGAACCGGTGTGGCAGGCCTGCGCGGTGCTGACCGCGTTCACCCTGGGCGCCCTGGCCCTGACCGCCGTCTCCGCCCGCAAGCGGCAGGTCTGGACGCTCGACCGGCTCCACCCCGAGCTGACCCTGTGAGACAGGGCCGGTGACACCCGCGACACCTGTGAGAATCGACCCCATGGACAGCAGCAGCACCCGACGCCAGGCCACGCGCGCGAAGCTCTACGAGGCGGCCGTCACCCTCATCGCGGAGCAGGGCTTCTCCGCGACGACGGTGGACGAGATCGCCGAGCGGGCCGGGGTGGCCAAGGGCACGGTCTACTACAACTTCAAGAGCAAGACCGAGCTCTTCGAGGAGCTGCTGCGCCACGGGGTCTCCCTGCTCACCGCCTCGCTGCGGGCGGCGGCGGAGGAGACCGACGAGCGCGGCGGGAGCCGGGTCGACGCGCTGGACGCGATGATCCGGGCGGGGCTCGTCTTCATCGACCGCTACCCGGCCTTCACGCAGCTGTACGTGGCCGAGCTCTGGCGCACCAACCGGGCCTGGAACTCGACGCTCCTGGTGGTCCGCCAGGAGGCCGTCGCGGTGGTCGAGGGGGTCCTGCGGGAGGGCGTCGCAGCCGGTGAGCTGAGCGAGGACATCGACGTCCAGCTGACGGCGGCGGCGCTGGTCGGGATGGTGCTCGTGGCGGCACTCGACTGGCAGGCCTTCCAGAGCGAGCGTTCGCTCGACGACGTGCACGCGGCGCTCTCGCGCCTGCTGCACGGCCGGGTCGGCGGCCGGTAGCGCGGGACGATCCCGGCCCCGCGACACACCCGAACCGCTCTCCCCCACCACGCGAAAAGGCCGGTGCGGCAAGGCTCGATCCCCCCGAGCCCCGCCGCACCGGCCTTCCTCTTCGCGTGCACCCCCGTGCACCCCCGTGGCACATCCCCCGTGCCCCGGAGTCGGCAGGCGCGCGGCCCCGTTCCGCAGCCCCGTGCCGGCGGTGCCGGAGCCGCGCCCCTTCCGTGGTCACCACTCTCCCTTCCGCGCGGGTCGGATCCCATCCGCGTACCTACTCATCTCGACCTCTAGGTACGGATACTCAGTCCTGGTTACGATCGCGGGCGTGTCGGTACTTCCCCTGGTGTTCACCAGCGGCTGGGCGAGCGGGATCAACGCGTACGCGGTGGTCCTGCTGTTCGGCATCTTCGGCGCGACCGGGCTGACCGACGAGGTGCCCGAGTCCTTGCAGCGCACCGATGTCCTCGTCGTCGCGGGCGTGCTGTTCCTGTGCGAGGCGGTGGCGGACAAGATTCCGTACGTCGACTCGGCCTGGGACTCCGTCCACACCGTGATCCGGCCGATCGCGGGGGCCGTGGTCGGCGCCCTGCTGGCCGGTCAGAACGGTTCGATCCCGGAACTCGCGGCGGGCGCGGTCGGCGGCACGACGGCCCTCCTGAGCCACTTCGTCAAGGCCGGGACGAGGATGGCGGTCAACACCACGCCGGAACCGTTCTCCAACGTCGCGCTGAGCCTGGCGGAGGACCTCGGGGTGGCCGCGATCGTCACCTTCGCGGTCTTCCACCCCATAGCGGCGGCGACCATCGCGGCCGTGCTGCTCGCCCTCGGCCTGGCCATACTGTTCTTCCTCGCCCAGCGGATCCGCCGCTTCCTGCGCCGCAGGTCCCAGCGCCGCGAGGAGAACCACCTCGCGACCGCGGAGAGACGGGCCAGGACCCTGCCGCCACCGGACGAGTCCGACCACTTCTGAGCGGTGTCCGACCCGCCGGATAGGGTCGCTGACATGGCACGGATTGTGGTGATCGGCGCGGGACTCGGCGCCATGGCGACGGCGGCCCGACTGGCCGTGGCGGGCCACCGGGTGACGGTGTACGAGCGGACGGCGACGTACGGCGGGGCGGTCGGCCGCTTCGCGCGCGAGGGCTTCGCCTTCGACACCGGCCCGGGGCTGCTGCATCTGCCCGCCGTCTACCGCGACCTGTTCGTGAAGACGGGCAAGGAGCCCCTGGAGGAGTGCGTCGCGCTGAGCCAGGTCGATCCGGCGAGCCGTCACGTCTTCGCAGACGGCACGCGCGTCGACCTGCCGAACGCCTCCCGGGCCGGCACGGTCGCCGCCCTGGACGCGGCGCTCGGCGCGGGCGCGGGGGCACGCTGGGGCGACTTCCTGGTGCGGGCCCGCGAGGCCTGGGACCGGACCCGGCGCCCGCTCCTGGAGGAGCCTCAGCCGGCCGATCCGGCGCCGCTGGCCCGGGAGCCGTACCCGGCGCTCAAGGCCGGTCTGCTGCGGCGCCCGACGACGACGCTCGCCCAGGTCGGGGCGCGGGAGCTGGGCGATCCCCGGCTCGCCGCCCTCCTCGACGCGTACGCGTGGTCGTACGGCTTCGACCCGGCGACCGCCCCGGCCGCGGCCGCCGTCCTGCCGTACATGGAGCAGACCTTCGGCAGTTGGTACGTGGGCGGGGGCCTGCGGGCGCTCGCCGACGCGGTCCACGAGCGGTGCCGGAAGCGGCGCGTGGAGTTCGTCTTCGACACGCCCGTCGAGGACGTCCTGGAGAAGGACGGCCGGGCGGTCGGCGTCCGGCTGGCCGGGGGCGAGACGGTCGAGGCGGACCACGTGGTCTCCGGGGCCCCGGTGCCCGCGCTCTACCACGAGCACGTCGTGGAGTGGGGCGACGGCGACGACTGGCCGCACTACCAGACGACCTGGACGAGCCGGGTGACGGTCTGTCTGGCCCTGCGCGGGCCCCGTGAGCCGGCGGCGGTCCACCGCACGGTCGTGCACGCGGCCGGCGAGCGGCCGACCGTGACGGTGCTGCGGCCGGACGACCCGGCGCTGCGGCCCGACGCGGAGCACGAGTCGGTGACGGTCACGGCGACCGTCCGCACGTCCCCGGAGCGGGACGGGCAGGACGCGCACGACGGTCAGGACGGGCACGACGGTCAGGACTGGGAGGCCTTCGCCGACCGGATGGTCGAGGCGGCCGCCGAGGCGGTGCCGGGGCTGCGGGAGCGGCTGCTGTGGCGGCACGTCCGCACCCCGGAGGACGTACGACGGGACACCGGGTCCGCGGAGGTTCCGGGGCCCGCGCTCGCCGGCGGGCGCGGCCGGCTGCTCCCGGCCGCGAACCGCTCCCCGCTGCCGGGGCTCTGGTTCGCGGGCGGCTGGTCCCACCCGGGCGGCGGGCTCGCCCACGCGGGCATGTCCGGCGCGCTGGTGGCGGGGCTGATCGTGGAGGGCGCGGACTTCCGCGGCTCGCAGTAGCGGCCCCGCGGGCCGTCCGCGCCCGTCCCCGCTCAGTAGCGGTACTGCTGCTGCTCGTCCGGGTACTGCTCGTAGCCGTACGGGCTCTGCGGCTGCGGCGCCGCCTGCTGCGGGGGCTGTTCGGTGTCGCGCTGCTGCGGGACCCAGACGCCGCCGGGCGGGGTGTCGTAGGTGTACGAGGGGGCGTAGGAGTCGCCGTAGTACGAGCCGTACTGCTGGCCGTCCGTGCCGGGGCCGATGTACGGGTCGGAGTAGGCGGCGTACTGCTGCTGCCCGGCGGGCGCACCGTAGTCGTAGGCCGGCTGCTGCTGCTCGTACGCCGGGGCGTACGGGTCGTAGGCGGGCTGCTGCGGCGCGTACCCCGTGCCGTACCCCGCGTCCTGGCCGCCGTCCTGGTGGCCGGTGCCGTGGTGGCCGGTCTCCTGGTGGCCGGTGCCGTGGTGGCCGGTGCTCTGGTGACCCGCGTCGTAGACCCCGTACTGGCCGGTCTCGTCCGGCAGCGGCTGGGGCTCGTAGACCGCGGTCGTCTCGGCGGCGGTGACGGGGGCGGAGTCGTCATAGGTGTGGCCGTGGCCGTCCGCCGTGGCGTAGGCGTCGACGGCGTCGTACGAGACCTCGGTGACCTCCAGCGTGGGCCCGGCCTGCTCCTGGCTGCCCGCCTTGCGGCGGCGGCTCGCGCCCGGGTTCCCGCCGATCGCCCAGCCGGTGGAGAAGCCGCGGCGGAAGGAGAGCGTCACATAGGTCTGGCCGACGGCGAAGGCGACCGCGCCCGCGATGATCACCACCACCGAGGGCAGCAGGACGCCCAGGACCACGCCGAGGAAGCCGGTGAAGGCCAGCAATCGCCATCGCAGCCGCGCTTTGTACTGGAGGAGCACCTCCCCCAGCAGCCACAACGCCACCACGCCGAATGCGATGTAGAGGACCGTCCACCCCATGCCCCGCCGCCCCTCTCCACGGTCACCGCCGCGGGTCGGGGCGGGTACGACCGGTCACGACTGCTGGTGCAGTCCGAGATTCTCGTAGATCTCGAGCGTCGCGGTGGAGCTGTTCAGCGTGATGAAGTGCAGTCCGGGGACACCCTCGGAGAGCAGACGCGCGCAGAACTCCGTCGCGAACTCGATGCCAATGGAGCGTACAGCGGCGGGATCGTCCTTGACGGCGAGGATGCGGTCTTTCACATCCGCCGGGAAGGCGGCGTTGCTCAGCTGGGGCAGCCGGTCGAGGGTCTTCACGTTCACGACGGGCATGACCTCGGGGATGATCGGGGTCTCGCAGCCCGCCTTCGCCACGCTGTCGCGCAGCCGCAGATAGTTCTCCGGGTCGAAGAACATCTGGGTGATCGCGTAGTCGGCGCCGGCCCGGCACTTGTCCACGAAGTGCCGGATGTCCGTGTCCCAGTCGGTGGAGCGGGGGTGCATCTCGGGGAAGGCCGCGACGCCGACGCAGAAGTCGCCCGACTCCTTGATGAGCCGGACGAGGTCGGCGGCGTACCGGACTCCCTCGGGGTGCTCGACCCACTCGCCCAGCGGGTCGCCCGGCGGGTCGCCGCGGACGGCGAGCATGTTGCGGATGCCGGCGTCGGCGTACTGGCCGAGGATGTTGCGCAGTTCGGCGACGGAGTGGTCGACCGCGGTGAGGTGCGCGACGGGGGTCAGCGTGCTGTCGGAGGCGATCTTCTGGGTGGCCTTGACCGTGCCGCCCCGGGTGGTGCCGCCGGCGCCGTAGGTCACGGAGACGAAGCTGGGGCCGACCGCCTCGACGCGGCGCATCGCGTTCCAGAGGACCTGCTCGCCCTTCGCGGTCCGCGGCGCGTAGAACTCGAAGGAGTACGACGTGTCGCCGGCGGCGAGGATCTCGCGGACCGTGCGTGCGCGGTCCGATCGGACGGAAGCGGTACCTAGGGCCATACGGGCAGGTTAGACGGGGGACGAGGACCCGCGTAGACGGCGTCCGCGTTGTGGACAATTTTTCGGACATTCTCGCGGGACGCCGTCCTGGGCGCCCCGCGGCCCACGGCCCGGGATCCGCTCAGGCTCCCGCGCGCTCCCGGACCCGCTTGGCGAGGGCGGCGGTCGCGGCCGCCGGGTCCTCTGCCTCGGTGATCGCGCGGACGACGACGATCCGGCGGGCGCCCGCGTCCAGGACCTCGTCGAGGTTGGTCTCGTCGATGCCGCCGATGGCGAACCAGGGGCGGTTCTGCGCCAGACCGGCCGCGTACCGCACGAGGTCGAGCCCCGGCGCGTACCGCCCGGGCTTGGTGGGGGTGGGCCAGCAGGGCCCGGTGCAGAAGTAGTCCACGCCCGGTTCGACGGCGGCCGCGGCCGCCTCGGACTCGGCGTGGCAGGAGCGGCCGATCAGCACGTCGTCACCGCCGCCGAGGATCGCGCGGGCAGCGGGCACGGGCAGGTCGCCCTGGCCGAGGTGGAGCACGTCGGAGCCGATGGCGTGGGCGACGTCGGCCCGGTCGTTCACCGCGAGGAGCTTGCCGTGCCGGCGGGCGGCCTCGGCGAAGACGGCGAGGTGCTCCAGCTCCTCGCCGGCCTCCATGCCCTTGTCGCGGAGCTGCACGATGTCGACGCCGGAGGAGAGCACGGCGTCGAGGAAGGCGGGCAGGTCGCCCTGGCGCTTCCGGGCGTCGGTGCACAGGTAGAGCCGGGCGTCGGCAAGCCGCTCACGAGGCGTGGGCATGGGTGGGTTCCCCCCGTCGGTGTCGCCGGCGCCGCGGCGGCCGGCCCGCGAGGGGCCGGTCGCCGCGACACCCGCTGGTGGTGTCCTCGGTACGTGCGGGCGTCAGAGGGCGAGCGCCTGGGCGCGGCGCTTCACCTCCGTGCCGCGATTCTCGTTGAGCGCCTGCGCGGGCGTGCCCGGCAGGCTCTCGTCCGGAGTGAAGAGCCACTCCAGCATCTCTTCGTCGGTGAAGCCGTCGTCCCGCAGGACGGTCAGGAGCCCGACGAGGCCCTTGACGATCGCGTCGCCCTGGATGAAGGCGGCGGGGATCTGCAGGGCGTTGTTCTCTCCACGGCGCACGGCGAGGAGCTGACCTTCCTTGATCAGCTGCCGCACGCGTGTCACCTCGACATCGAGCATCTCCGCGATGTCGGGCACGTAGAGCCAGGCGGGGACGAGCGCATCGATCTTTACGTCAATCTCGGTCACGGGACAAGCCTGCCATCCCGGACCGACAGTCGGTACCCGGGCCCTACCGGACTGCCGCCTTCAGGGGGACGGACGGGTCGGCGGCGCGCTCCGGGTCGACCGGGGTGGCCGCCTCGATGAGCTTGCGGCCCTGGGCCAGGTCGCGGGGGCGGCCGACGGCGAGGAGGGCCACCGGGACCCCGGCGCGCAGCCAGAGCACGGACCAGGTGGCGTCCGCCGGGTCGCCGCGCCACAGGAGCTCGTCGGCGTCCGCGTGGTGCCCGGCGTACTGGACGAACCGGCCGAACTGCTCGGACCAGAAGTACGGCACCGGGTCGTACGGTCCGGTGGCGGCGCCGGTGATCGTCGCGGCGACCGTGCGCGGGCCCTGGAGCGCGTTGTCCCAGTGGTGGACGAGGAGGCGCTCGCCGTAGCGGGCGGAGGGGTAGGAGGCGCAGTCGCCGACGGCGTACACGTCGGGCAGGGAGGTGCGCAGCCGCTCGTCGGCCGTGACGGCGCCGCTCGGGTCGAGGGCGATGCCGGAGCCGGCGAGCCAGCCGGTGGCGGGGCGGGCGCCGATGCCGACGACGACGGCGTCGGCGGGCAGCTCGCGGCCGTCGGCGAGGACGACCCGGCCGGGCAGGACGGTGTCCACGCGCGCGTGGGTGAGGAGTTCGGCGCCGCTCGCCCCGTACCAGCCGGCCATGGGGGCGGCGACCTCGGCGGGCAGGGCCCCGGCGAGGGGGCGGTCGGCCGCCTCGACGACGGTGACGGCGCAGCCCGCCTCGCGCGCGGCGGTGGCGAACTCGGCGCCGATCCAGCCCGCGCCGACGACCACGACGGTGTGGCGGCGCTCCAGGACGGGGCCGAGGCGCACGGCGTCGTCGAGGGTGCGCAGGAGGTGGACGCCGGGGACGCCCTCGGCGCCGGGCAGGGTGATCGGGTGGGCGCCGGTGGCGACGACCAGGACGCCGTACGGGACGGGCCCGGCCTCGGTGTCGATCTCGTGGTCGGCGGCGCGGAGCCCGGTGACGTCGAGGCCGAGGCGGAGTTCGATGTCGAGGGCCTCGAAGTCGACGTCGAAGGCGGAGTCCTCGGCCTTGCCGAGCAGGATCGCCTTGGAGAGCGGGGGCCGGTCGTAGGGCTGGTGGGGCTCGGCCCCGATGAGGGTCACGGGGCCGGTGAAGCCCTGTTCGCGCAGGGCGACGGCGGTCTGCACGCCCGCCATCCCGGCTCCGACGATCACGACCTGCTGCTGGGCCTGCTTCTGCTCGCTCACCCGACCACCTTACGCATCTGACGGATCGTCAGGAAGGGAGGGGCCTGGGACCGCACCGGGGCTGCGGCTAGTCTGGCGGGCGTAAAGCACTCGCGGGAGCCCGGACGCACCGGGCTGAGAGGGAGGCTGGGCGGCCTCCGACCGTACGAACCTGATCCGGGTCATGCCGGCGAAGGGAGGGGCTGGACGCCCATGCGTTCTTCCGATGTCCTCGTGGTCGGGGGCGGCATCATCGGCCTGGTCACGGCCTGGCGGGCCGCGCAGCGCGGGCTGCGCACCACCGTGGTCGACCCGGAACCGGGCGGCGGCGCCGCGCGGGTCGCGGCCGGGATGCTCGCCGCCGTCACCGAACTCCACTACGGCGAGGAGACCCTGCTCGGGCTCAATCTCGCCTCCGCCGCCCGCTATCCCGCCTTCGTCGCCGAGCTGGAGGAGTCCACCGGCCACGACGTCGGCCACCGTGCCTGCGGCACCCTCGCCGTCGCCCTCGACGCCGACGACCGGGCCCACCTGCGCGAACTCCACGCCCTCCAGACCCGCTGCGGCCTCACCTCGGAGTGGCTCAGCGGGCGCGAGTGCCGCCGCCTCGAACCGATGCTCGCCCCCGGGGTGCGCGGCGGGCTGCGCGTGGACGGCGACCACCAGGTCGACCCGCGCCGGCTGGCCGCCGCGCTCCTCGTCGCCTGCGAGCGGGCCGGGGTGGTCTTCCACCGCGTCCTCGCGGAGCGTCTGACGGTCGCGGGCGACCGGGCGCGCGGGGTCGTCCTCGCCGGCGGCGAGGAGCTGACGGCCGACCAGGTCGTTCTCGCCGCGGGCAGTCTGAGCGGACGGCTCGCGGGCGTGCCCGACGAGGTGCTGCCGCCGGTCCGCCCCGTGAAGGGCCAGGTCCTGCGGCTGCGCGTGCCCGCCCCGTACGCCCCCTTCCTCTCCCGTACCGTCCGCGCCGTCGTCCGCGGCAGCCACGTCTACCTCGTGCCGCGCGAGAACGGCGAGCTCGTCGTCGGCGCCACCAGCGAGGAGCTCGGCTGGGACACCACGGTGACGGCGGGCGGGGTGTACGAGCTGCTGCGCGACGCCCACGAGCTCGTCCCCGGCATCACCGAGCTGCCGCTCACCGAGACGCTGGCCGGACTGCGCCCCGCGTCGCCGGACAACGCTCCGCTGCTCGGCCCCAGCATCCTGCCCGGCCTGCACCTGGCCACCGGCCACTACCGCAACGGGGTGCTGCTCACCCCCGTCACCGGCGACGTCATGGCGGAGGTGCTCACCACGGGCGTCCTCCCCGACGAGGCCCGTGCCTTCACCCCCCGCCGTTTCTCCCCAGTACGTCTGGAGCTTCCCGCATGAACGTGTCCGTGAACGGAGAACCCCGCGAGCTCACCGGCCCCGTCTCCCTCGACGCCCTCGTCTCGACCCTGAGCACGGCCCCGACCGGGGTGGCCGCGGCCGTCAACGAGACGGTCGTCCCGCGCGGCGAGTGGGCGGCGACGCTGCTCGGCGAGGGCGACCGGGTGGAGGTCCTGACCGCGGTGCAGGGAGGCTGAGCGCGATGTCCGACGACCTGTTCGTCCTCGGCGGTACGGAGTTCTCCTCGCGCCTGATCATGGGCACCGGCGGCGCGCCGAGCCTCGACGTCCTGGAGCGCTCGCTGATCGCCAGCGGCACCGAGCTGACCACCGTCGCGATGCGGCGGCTCGACCCGACGGTCCAGGGCTCGGTCCTCTCCGTCCTGGAGCGGCTCGGCATCCGGGTCCTGCCCAACACGGCGGGCTGTTTCACGGCGGGCGAGGCGGTCCTCACCGCCCGGCTCGCCCGGGAGGCGCTCGGCACCGACTGGATCAAGCTGGAGGTCGTCGCCGACGAGCGGACGCTGCTGCCGGACGGGGTGGAGCTCCTCGACGCGGCCGAGACGCTGGTCGACGAGGGCTTCACCGTCCTGCCGTACACGAACGACGACCCGGTCCTCGCGCGGAAGCTGGAGGACGTGGGGTGCGCGGCGATCATGCCGCTCGGCTCCCCGATCGGCTCGGGGCTCGGCATCCGCAACCCGCACAACTTCCAGCTGATCGCGGAACGGGCGGGGGTGCCGGTGATCCTCGACGCCGGGGCGGGCACGGCATCGGACGCGGCACTCGCGATGGAGCTGGGGTGCGCGGCGGTGATGCTGGCCTCGGCGGTGACGCGGGCGCAGGAGCCGGTGCTCATGGCCTCGGCGATGCGGCACGCGGTGGAGGCGGGCCGGCTCGCGCACCGGGCGGGCCGCATTCCCCGCCGCCACTTCGCGGAGGCGTCCTCCCCCGTGGAGGGCCGCCCGCACCTGGACCCGGAGCGCCCCGCGTTCTAGACGGCCTGCTGGGGCGCTCGTCACAGCTGCGCTGCAGTACCGGGGCAGCCGCGCGGGGGCCGTGTCCACGGCTCGTAGACTCGACGCCGTGGACACGACCCTTCAGGACCCCCTCGTCGGGCGGCTGCTCGACGGCCGCTACCGCGTCGACGCGCGCATCGCCGTCGGCGGGATGGCCACGGTCTACCGGGCCGTCGACACCCGCCTCGACCGCGTCCTCGCGCTCAAGGTGATGCACCCCGCCCTCGCGACGGACGCCGCCTTCGTCGAGCGCTTCATCCGCGAGGCGAAGTCCGTCGCCCGGCTCGACCACCCGAACGTGGTCGGCGTCTTCGACCAGGGCGCCGAGGGCGCGTACGTCTATCTGGCGATGGAGTACGTCGCCGGCTGCACCCTCCGTGACGTCCTGCGCGAGCGCGGCGCCCTCGCGCCCCGCGCCGCGCTCGACATCCTGGAGCCCGTCCTCGCCGCGCTGGGCGCCGCGCACCGGGCCGGATTCGTGCACCGCGACATGAAGCCGGAGAACGTCCTGATAGGGGACGACGGCCGGGTGAAGGTGGCCGATTTCGGTCTCGTACGGGCCGTGGGCTCGGCGACCGCCACCACCGGCTCGGTCCTCGGCACGGTCTCGTACCTCGCACCGGAGCAGATCGAGCACGGCACGGCCGACACCCGCGCCGACGTGTACGCCTGCGGCGTCGTGCTGTACGAGATGCTGACCGGCGGCAAGCCCCACGCGGGCGACACCCCCGCGCAGGTCCTCTACCAGCACCTCCACACGGACGTGCCCGCTCCGTCCGCCACCGTCCCCGGGCTCGCCCTGGAGCTGGACGAGCTGGTCGCGGCCGCCACGGCCCGCACCCCCGAGGTCCGCCCGTACGACGCCGTCGCGCTGCTCGCCCTGCTCCGGGAGGCCCGCGCCGTCCTCACCGACGAGCAGCTGGACGCCGTGCCGCCGCAGGCGCGCTCCGCGGCCCGGGACACCGCCGACGACCGGACCAGCGTGATCGCCCGCGCCGTACCGGCCGAGGCGGACCTCCCGCAGGTCCAGCAGGTGGAGCACACGAACCGGCTGCCCGCCCCGGAGGCTCCCCCGGCGGGCCCCCGCCGGCGCGCTGCGCGTGGTCTCCGCGCGCCCCGCGGCCCTCTCCTCATCGTCCTCGGGGTCCTGCTCGCGCTCGGCCTCGGCACCGGTGTCTGGTACATCAATTCCGGCCAGTTCACCCGCGTACCGGCCGTCCTCGGCCAGACCGAGGCCAACGCGACACAGCGGATCAAGGACGCAGGCCTGGACGTCGGCACGACGAAACGTGCCTTCAGCGACGTGTACGAGCGCGGCGCGGTCATGGCCGTCGACCCCGCCCCCGGCGAACGCGTCCGGGGCAACGCCACGGTCGTCCTGACGCTCTCCCGCGGCCCCGAGATCGTGAAGGTGCCCAACCTCAGGAACAAGCCGCTCCCCGAGGCCAAGCGCCTCCTCAAGGAGGAGGGCCTGGCCCCCGGGGTGATCACCAGGGAGTTCAGCGACTCCGTCGCCCAGGGCGCCGTAATCGGCTCCGACCCCGAGCCCGGCACCGAGCGCCGCCCCGACTCGGCCGTCGCCCTGGTGGTCAGCAAGGGCTCGCCGATCGACGTGCCCGACGCCACCGGCGAGACCGTCGCCGACGCCACGGCCACGCTCCAGGAGGCCGGCCTCACCGTGCGGGTCGCACCGGAGCGGATCAACTCCCCGGAGGACGCCGGCACGGTCGCCGCCCAGTCCCTCGCCGAGGGCAGCCGGGCCGCCGAGGGCGACACGATCACCCTCACCGTCTCCAAGGGGCCGAAGCTGGTCGAGGTCCCGGACGTCACGGGCGAGTCCACGGACGACGCCCGTACGGCGCTGGAGGACGCGGGCTTCGAGGTGGAGGTCAAGAAGTCCTTCCCCTTCCTCGGCAACACGGTCGCGAGCCAGTCCGTGGAGGGCGGCTCCACCGCCCCCGAGGGCTCCACCGTCACCATCACGATCAAGGGACTCTAGAGACTCATGCGCAACCCCGTCGGCGGTCACGTCCCCGTGGCCGGTGGCCTCGCCACGACCGGCCTCGCCTATGCCCGCGTGCTCGGCGCCGAGACCGTGCAGGTCTTCGTCGCCAACCCGCGCGGCTGGGCCACCCCGGTCGGCAATCCGGCCCAGGACGAGCGGTTCCGGGCCGAGTGCGAGGCCGGGTCGATCTCGGCCTGGGTCCACGCCCCGTACCTGATCAACTTCGGCTCGCACACCGAGGCCACCGTGGAGAAGTCGGTCGAGTCGCTGCGGCACTCGCTGCGCCGGGGCCGCGAGATCGGCGCGAAGGGCGTCGTGGTGCACACCGGCTCGGCGACCGCGGGCCGCCCCCGCGAGGTGGCCCTCGCGCAGGTGCGGGAGCGGATGCTGCCGCTCCTCGACGAGCTGACGCACGAGGACGACCCGTACCTCCTCCTGGAGTCGACGGCCGGCCAGGGCTTCTCGCTCTGCTCGCGCGCGGAGGACTTCGGCCCGTACTTCGACGCCCTCGACCGCCACCCCAGGCTCGGCATCTGCCTCGACACCTGCCACATCTTCGCGGCGGGCCACGACCTGACGGAGCCGGGCGGCGCGGTACGGACGCTCGACGAGCTGGTGGCGACCGTCGGCGAGGGCCGGCTAAAGCTGATCCACGCCAACGACTCGAAGGACGTCGTGGGCGCCCACAAGGACCGCCACGCCAACATCGGCGCCGGTCACATTGGCGAGGACGCCTTCCGCGCGCTGCTGCGCCACCCGGCGACGGACGGGGTGCCGCTGATCATCGAGACCCCGGGCGGCACGGAGGGACACGTGGCCGACGTGGAACTCCTGAAGAAGCTGCGCGGCTGAGCGGGGGCACGGGTTTCCTGTTGAGGAATACCCCAGGGGGGTATACGGTTCTTGCAACGGCAGGAACCGCTACCCGACCTTGGGGGGCACTCATGCAGCACGACGCGCACACGCATCACGACCACAGCGAGCACCAGAGCCACGCTGCACACCAGGACCACGCCGAGCACCAGGGCCACCACGAGCACCACGGTCACCACCGCGCGGACGGCGAGGTCTCCTGGGCCATGGCCGCCAAGGCCACGCTGCACTGCCTCACCGGCTGCGCCATCGGCGAGATCCTCGGCATGGTCATCGGCACGGCGCTCGGCTGGGGCAACGTCCAGACGATGATCCTCGCGATCATCCTGGCGTTCTTCTTCGGCTACGCGCTCACCCTGCGCGGCATCCTGTCCGCCGGCGTCGACTTCAAGACGGCCTTCAAGGTCGCGCTCGCCGCCGACACCCTCTCCATCCTGGTCATGGAGATCATCGACAACGGCATCATCGCCCTCTGGCCGGGCGCCATGGACGCGCACCTCGACGAGCCGTTCTTCTGGATCGTGCTCGCCATCGCGCTCGCCGCCGCGTTCGTGATCACCACGCCGGTGAACAAGTGGATGATCGGCCGCGGCAAGGGCCACGCGGTGGTCCACCAGTACCACCACTGACCGAACGGACCGAGAGACGCCCCAGGACGGTCCGGAGCGCTACAGCTCCGGGCCGTCGCCCGGTTCCTCCTGGTACGAGTAGCGCTGCTCCGTCCACGGGTCACCGAGGTTGTGGTAGCCGCGCTCCTCCCAGAAGCCGCGGCGGTCGGCGGCCATGTACTCCACGCCCCGGACCCACTTGGGCCCCTTCCAGGCGTACAGGTGCGGGACGACGAGCCGCAGCGGGAAGCCGTGCTCGGCGGTGAGCAGCTCGCCGCCCTTGTGCGTGGCGAAGATCGTGCGGTCCGCGGCGAAGTCGGAGAGCCGCATGTTGGCGCTGTAGCCGTACTCGGCCCACACCATCACGTGCGTGACCTGCGGCGCCGGCGGAGCCAGTTCGAGGATGGTCCGGGCGCGCACCCCACCCCATTCGGCCCCGAGCATGCTGAATTTCGTCACGCAATGCAGATCGGACACGACCGTGGAGAACGGCAGGGCCGAGAACTCCTCGTGGTTCCAGCACCGCTTGTCACCGTCCGCCGTCGCACCGAAGACGCGGAACTCCCAGCGCTCCGGCTTGAACTTGGGGACGGGGCCGTAGTGGGTGACCGGCCAGCCGCGCTGCAGCCGCTGACCCGGCGGGAGGTCCGGCGAACGATCCGGCTCCCCCGCTTCCCCTTCCCGGCGTTCTCCGCTCTCCGGCTGACCCATGTCATCCATGGTGACAGACGGCGAGGGGTGGTCATGACCAGCCAACCTCCCCCCGTCCGAGATTCGGGCAACTCCCACTAAGCCTGCACTTACTGGACGCCCCCCATTCGGGGTGCGAGGATGCGGCCATCCTGCCCAGTGACGGTACGGACACGCAACGTGGAAGTGGAAGGAGCCTCTGCGATGCAGGGCGACCCCGAGGTCCTCGAGTTCCTCAACGAGCAGCTGACCGGCGAACTGACGGCCATCAACCAGTACTGGCTGCACTACCGCATCCAGGACAACAAGGGGTGGACGAAGCTCGCCAAGTACACCCGTGAAGAGTCCATCGACGAGATGAAGCACGCGGACAAGCTGACCGAGCGCATTCTGATGCTCGACGGCCTGCCCAACTACCAGCGTCTCTTCCATGTACGGGTCGGCCAGACGATCACCGAGATGTTCCAGGCGGACCGCCAGGTCGAGGTGGAGGCCATCGACCGCCTCAAGCGCGGGATCGAGGTCATGCGCGCCAAGGGGGACGTCACGTCCGCCAACCTCTTCGAGGAGATCCTCGCCGACGAGGAGCACCACATCGACTACCTGGACACGCAGCTGGAGCTGATCGAGTCCCTGGGCGAGGCGCTCTACATCTCGACGCTGATCGAACAGCCCAGCTAGGTACGGGCGGCTCAGGCGGCCTCGGAGAGCCCCTCGGGCTCGACCGCGTCAGAGGCCAGGGCGGGCATGCCCTGGTTCAGGAGCTCGCGCCTCGGGCAGTTGCCGCGCCCGAGGATGGCCTGGATGCGGCGGACGCAGGAACCGCAGTCCGTTCCGGCCTTGCAGGCCGAGGCGATCTGGCGGGGCGTGCAGGCGCCCGCGTCGGCGTGGTCCTTGACCTGCTTCTCCGTGACACCGAAGCATGAGCAGACGTACACGCGGTTCACCTCCCGCCGAGATCGATAAGGCTAACCTAACCTTACCCGGCGGTCCCGAGCCTCAAAAGCCCTGGATACGACGATGGGGCGCGGATCACATGGATCCGCGCCCCATCGTCGTAGGTACCTACGTACTGATCACGCTCACTGGTCCCGGTACATCTCCGCGACGAGGAACGCCAGGTCGAGCGACTGGCTGCGGTTGAGGCGCGGGTCGCAGGCCGTCTCGTAGCGCTGGTGCAGGTCGTCGACGAAGATCTCGTCGCCGCCGCCCACGCACTCGGTGACGTCGTCACCGGTGAGCTCGACGTGGATGCCGCCCGGGTGGGTGCCCAGCGCCTTGTGGACCTCGAAGAAGCCCTTGACCTCGTCGAGCACGTCGTCGAAACGGCGCGTCTTGTGGCCGGAGGCGGCCTCGAAGGTGTTGCCGTGCATCGGGTCGGTGACCCAGGCGACGACCGCGCCCGAGGCGGTGACCTTCTCGACGAGCTCGGGGAGCTTGTCGCGGACCTTGTCGGCGCCCATGCGGACGATGAAGGTCAGGCGGCCGGCCTCGCGGTCCGGGTCGAGCCGGTCGATGTACGTCAGCGCCTCGTCCACCGAGGTGGTCGGGCCCAGCTTGATGCCGATCGGGTTCGCGATCCGCGCCGCGAACTCGATGTGGGCGTGGTCGAGCTGGCGGGTGCGCTCGCCGACCCAGACCATGTGGCCGGAGGTGTCGTACAGCTTGCCGGTGCGCGAGTCCGTACGGGTCAGGGCGCCCTCGTAGTCGAGCAGCAGCGCCTCGTGGGAGGCGTAGAACTCGACGGCCTTGAACTCGGCCGGGTCGGTGCCACAGGCCTTCATGAAGTTCAGCGCGTTGTCGATCTCCCGCGCCAGCTGCTCGTAGCGCTGACCCGAGGGGGACGACTTCACGAAGTCCTGGTTCCAGGCGTGCACCTGGCGCAGGTCGGCGTAGCCACCGGTGGTGAAGGCACGCACCAGGTTGAGCGTGGAGGCGGAGGCGTTGTACATCCGCTTCAGGCGCTCGGGGTCCGGGATGCGGGACTTCTCGTCGAAGCCGAAGCCGTTGACCGAGTCGCCGCGGTACGTCGGCAGGGTCACGCCGTCACGGGTCTCGGTCCCCTTGGAGCGGGGCTTCGAGTACTGGCCGGCGATGCGGCCGACCTTCACCACGGGAACGGAGGCGGCGTAGGTGAGGACGGCGCTCATCTGGAGCAGCGTCTTGAGCTTGGCCCGGATGTGGTCGGCGGACACGGCGTCGAACGCCTCGGCACAGTCGCCGCCCTGGAGCAGGAACGCCTCGCCACGGGCGACGGCTCCCATCCGGGCACGCAGCTGGTCACACTCGCCGGCGAAAACGAGCGGAGGATACGACTCGAGGTCCGCGATCACATCGCGCAGGGCCTCGGCATCGGGGTACTCCGGCTGCTGCGCCGCGGGCAGGTCTCGCCAGGTCGCCTTGGCGACGGCGTGGGTATCAGCGTTCACGGTCACGCGCACAACACTACGGGGTCCTTCGCCCGATCTCGTCCCCCTGCCCAATGGCTGAGACGCGCGCCCGAAATGTCGGTCGACGATCTTCACGCCTTCGGGTGGTGTTACCCTCTGGCCCGTTTAACAAGTAGACAGTCGATTCACAGGGGTGGGCGTGACCCAGAGGCACCGCAGGGACCGCAAGAAGAAACGACTCATGTACGGAGCGGCGGCCGCGGTCGCCGCCACGGCCACGATCGGCACCCTCGCGGTCGCCTCGCCGGGCCTCCTCGGCGCGACGGACGCGAAGCCGGCCGCTGGGGACTCTTCCCTCCAGTCGCAGTTCGCAAACGCGGCGCGCGAGTTCGACGTGCCGCAGAGCGTGCTGATGGCGGTGTCGTACCGCCAGACACGGTGGGAGTCGCACGACGGGCAGCCGAGCACGACCGGCGCGTACAACGTCATGGGGCTGACGAAGGTCGACCCGGAGGACATCGAGGCCGACGCGAGCGAGGACCTCCTCCATCACCTCGTGAACGGCACCGGCGACCCGTCGATCGACAAGAAGATCGACAAGAAGAAGGCGCTCGCGCCCGTCCCCGAGACGACGGTCGACACCGACGACCCGAAGCTGCACACCCTGGACAAGGCCGCCGAGCTGATCGACGGCTCGACGGACTCCGTCCAGAAGGACTCGGCCGCTTCGATCCGGGCCGGTGCGGCACTTCTCGCCGAGTACCAGAAGCAGGCCGGTGCCGAGCTGTCCGACGACGCGGGCGCCTGGTACCCGGCCGTGGCCCGCTACAGCCAGTCGGACCGCAAGGGCGCCGACCTCTTCGCCCAGCGCGTCTTCGAGTCGATCAAGACGGGTGAGCAGGAGCTCACGGCCGACGGCGAGCAGGTCGTCCTGCCGGCGAACCCGTCGGTGGAGCCGGTCAAGCCGGCGAACGTACCGCTGGCGGCGGGCTTCGCGAGCACGACCGCGACCCCGACGGCCGAGTGCCCGACCACCGTGGCCTGTACCTTCACCCCCGCCTTGTACTCCGAGAACGACGGCAACTACAACATCGCGAGCCGCACCGCGAACGGCACCGGTGGCTTCGACATCCGCCAGATCGTCATCCATGACATCGAGGGCAGCCACGACGCTGCCGTGAACGTCTTCCAGACCCCGGGCAAGTGGGCGAGCGCGCACTACATCGTGCGTGCCGACGGTCGCGTGACCCAGATGGTCGAGACCAAGAACGAGGCGTTCCACGCGGGCAACAAGACGCTGAACATGCACTCGATCGGCGTCGAGCACGAGGGCTACGCCATCAAGGGCGACGCCGGCTGGTATACGGAGCCGGAGTACGAGTCCTCCGCGGCCCTCGTGAAGTACCTGGCCGCCAAGTTCTCCATCCCGCTGGACCGCGAGCACATCATCGGCCACGACGAGGTGCCGAGCATCCTGGACGACAAGATCCAGGACCATTGGGACGCGGGCCCGTTCTGGGACTGGAACCACTTCATGAAGCTGCTCGGCGCCCCCACCGGCGCCGGTGGCGCGGGCGGCCTCCTCCAGGCCGGGCAGCTCGTCAAGATCGTCCCGCCGTTCACCTCGGCCAACCAGCAGCAGATGAAGTACACGGAGAGGGTTGGTGACCAGGACGTCACCAAGACCACCGTCGCGCTGCCGGTCAACTTCGGCTACCTCTACTCGGAGCCCGTGGCCGACCAGACCAAGGCGCTGACCGACCCGTACTTCACGGCGGGCTGGCAGTGGGGTTCCAACTGGGCGAACAAGGTGACGGCCGGCAGCAGCCACGTCGTCGCCGAGTCGCGGACCGACTGGACCGCCATCTGGTACGGCGGCAAGAAGGCCTGGTTCTACAACCCCGGCGGCCAGTACACGGCCCCCGTGGCTGCGAAGACGGCGATCACCGCCAAGGACGGCGCCGCCTCGATCCCGATCTACGGCCGCGCCTACCCCGAGGACGCCGCGTACGCCGGAACCGGTGTCCCGATCCAGAGCAGCAACAACGCGTCGCTGACGCGGTACAGCCTCCCGGCCGGCCAGCTGTACACCAAGGCCGGGGACGCCGTGGTGGGCGACTACTACTCCAGCGCGTTCAACGTCGACGGCACCCGGGTCGCCGGCAAGACCAACGTCTTCATCCCGATCCGCTACAACCACCGCCTGGCATGGGTGAAGGCCGCAGACGTCAAGGAGGTCGCGACCAAGGCCCCGGTCAGCGCCACCAACCGCTACAACGTCCTCGCCCGGGACGCCTCCGGTGTCCTCTGGCAGTACCAGGGCACCGGCAACGCCTCCGCGCCGTTCCTGAGCCGGTACCGGGTCGGGCCCGGTTGGGGTGTCTACAACGCCATCACGCCGATGACGGCCCTCCGTGCCGACGGCACCGGTGACGCCGTGGCCCGGGACGCCTCCGGTGTCCTCTGGTACTACCAGGGCAGCGGCAACCCGTCCTCCCCGTTCAAGGCGCGGCTGCGCACCGGCGGCGGCTGGGGGGTCTACGACCGGATCATCGCCGTCCGCGACGTGACCAACGACGGCAGGCCCGACCTGATCGCCCGCGAGAAGTCGGGGGTCCTGTGGCTGTACAAGGGCACCGGCACCCCGGCCACCCCGTTCGCGACCCGGATCCGGGTCGGCGGCGGCTGGCAGACCTACAACGCGATCGTCAGCACCGGCGACCTGTCCGGCGACGGCAAGGCCGACCTGATCGGCCGCGACGCCGCCGGTGTCCTCTGGTCGTACAAGGGCACGGGCAGCTCCACCACGCCGTTCGCCACCCGCGCCAAGGTCGGCCCGGGCTGGCAGACGTACAACACCATCGTGGGTCCGAGCGACCTGAGCGCCGACGGCAAGGGCGACCTCATCGGCCGCGACGCCGCCGGAACGCTCTGGTCGTACAAGGGCACGGGCAGCCTCACCGCGCCGTTCGCCTCCCGCGTCAACGTCGGCCCCGGCTGGCAGATCTACAACCTGATCTTCTGATCGGGCAGTTCGGCACGTAGTACCGGCAAGGCCTCGGGGCCCGGCTCGCACCGTCCACGGTGCGGACCGGGCCCCGTTTCCGTGGCCCGCCGGGGTCCCGCTGGGCTACAGTGCTCGCATGTTCGCGCCGCAGATCCAGAACTGGTGGTGGACCGCTCATCCGGCGGCCCACTGATCGCGCGTACACCGACTGACACGCGAAGGCCGCCCGAGGGGCGGCCTTTTCTCGTACCCGGGCCGTTCCTCTCCGTACTCTCCTCGGAAGGAACCCACCCACCCCATGGACCTCTCCCGTCTCCTGGACGACTCCTGCCCGCCCTTCGCCCTGCTGCGCAGGCGCACTCCCGGCCGTGACCACGACACCGTCGAGGTGCTGATCGGCCGGGTCCACGAGGCCGGGCTCCTCGCCGAGCTGCCCGTGGGCCCGCTGCCGACGCTCGCCCTCGTGCCCTTCCGGCAGATCCGGGAGCGCGGCTTCGACGTGCGGGACGACGGCACCCCGCTCTCCGTGCTCGTCGCGGAGGAGACGTACGAGCTGTCGCTCGCGGAGGCGCTGCGGCAGCTGCCCGCGCACGACGTGGCCGTCGAGGGCGGCGGGTTCGACGTCTCCGACGAGGACTACGCCGGGACCGTGCGGCGGGTCATCGACGAGGAGATCGGCTCGGGCGAGGGCGCGAACTTCGTCATCCGGCGCACCTACACCGGGGAGATCCCGGGCTTCGGGCGGGCCGACGCCCTCGCCCTGTTCCGGCGGCTCCTCGCGGGCGAGCGGGGCGCGTACTGGACGTTCGTCGTGCACACCGGCGACCGGACGCTCGTCGGGGCGAGCCCGGAGGTGCATGTGCGGATGACGGGCGGCACGGTCGTGATGAACCCGATCAGCGGCACGTACCGCTACCCGGCCGGGGCCGCCCCGACCCCCGAGGACCTGCTGGCCTTCCTCGCCGACCGCAAGGAGACCGAGGAGCTCTCCATGGTGGTGGACGAGGAGCTCAAGATGATGTGCACGGTGGGCGACATGGGCGGGGTCGTGATCGGGCCGCGACTGAAGGAGATGGCCCATCTCGCGCACACCGAGTACGAGTTGCGAGGCCGTTCCACGCTGGACGTGCGGGAGGTGCTGCGGGAGACGATGTTCGCGGCGACCGTCACCGGCTCGCCGGTGCAGAACGCCTGCCGGGTGATCGAGCGTCACGAGGCCGGTGGGCGCGGCTACTACGCGGGGGCGCTCGCCCTGCTCGGTACGGACGAGAGCGGGGCGCAGACGCTCGACTCGCCCATTCTGATCCGGACCGCGGACATCTCCTCGGACGGGAAGGTGCGAGTGCCCGTCGGCGCGACCCTCGTCCGGCACTCGGACCCCGCCGGCGAGGTCGCCGAGACCCACGCCAAGGCGGCCGGGGTGCTCACCGCGCTCGGGGTGCGGGAGGGCCGGCCGGCGGCGGACCCGGCGGCCGCGGCGCCCGCGCGCCTGGCCGACGATCCGCGCGTACGGGCGGCGCTGGACGCCCGGCGGGCCGACCTGGCGCCGTTCTGGCTGAAGATGCAGGCGCGGTCGGCGGAGCTGTCCGGGCACGCCCTGGTGATCGACGCCGAGGACACGTTCACGGCGATGCTCGCGCACGTGCTGCGCTCCTCGGGCCTTGAGGTGTCGGTGCTCCGTTACGACGAGCCGGGGCTGCGGGAGCTGGCCCTCGCCCACGAGGGGCCGGTCGTGCTCGGTCCCGGGCCGGGCGATCCGGCGGACGCCGGCGACCCGAAGATGCGGTTCCTGCGCGGCCTGACGGCCGAGCTGGTGCGGGACCACCGGCACGGTCTGCTGGGGGTGTGCCTGGGGCACGAGCTGATCGCCGCCGAGCTGGGCCTGGAGATCGTCCGCAAGCGGACCCCGTTCCAGGGGGCCCAGCTGCGGATCGACCTCTTCGGTCAGGAGCAGACCGTCGGCTTCTACAACAGCTTCACGGCCCGCTGCGACGACCGGGCGGCGACCGAACTCGCCCTGCACCGGATCGAGGTCAGCCGGGACCCGGAGACCGGCGAGGTCCACGCGCTGCGCGGACCGGGCTTCGCGGGCGTCCAGTTCCACCCGGAGTCGGTGCTGACGAGGGAGGGGGCCGCGCTGACGGCTTCGCTCCTCGCGGGCGTACTGGTCTAGGGCCTGTCCGGCCCTGATCCGCCGGACGAGCCCGGCCTGATCGACAAGACACCCCCTAGGCAGCGTCTTCAAATGATCTTGGGTGGTGGATCATGGAGTCGTGATACGTCGCCATGAACTGTCCGATCGCGAGTGGGAGTTCGTCCAGCCGCTGCTGCCCTCATCGTTGCGGGGGCGGAAGCGACTGGACGACCGCAGGGTCCTCAACGGGATCGTGTGGAAGTTCCGCACCGGGACCGCCTGGCGGGATGTTCCTGACCGGTACGGGCCGTGGGCCACGCTTCATACCCGTTTCCGCAGGTGGGCGGCGGACGGCACGTTCGAGCGGATGCTTCGGACTGCCCAGGCCAAGGCAGACGCGGCGGGCGACATCAATTGGCTGGTGTCGGTCGACTCCACGATCGTCCGAGCCCACCAGCATGCCGCCGGGGCTCAAAAAAGGGGCTCCGCGACCCGGCGCTCGGACGGTCCCGAGGCGGCCTGACCAGCAAGATTCACCTGGCCTGCGATGCTCTGGGCCGCCCGCTGGCCTTCGTCGTCACAGGCGGGAACACCAACGACTGCACTCAGTTCACCACGGTGATGGAAGCGATCCGGGTGCCCCGCATCGGACTGGGACGGCCGCGGGTTCGACCCGCCCACGTCCTGGGCGACAAGGGCTACAGCTCGAGGGCGATCCGCACCTGGCTCAGGCGGCGCGGCATCGCCCACACCATCCCCGAGCGGGCCGACCAGGCCCGCAACCGGCTCAGGCGCGGCAGCCGTGGCGGCCGGCCGCCGGCCTTCGACCGCGACGTCTACAAGCAGCGCAACGTGGTGGAACGATGCTTCAACCGCCTCAAACAGTGGCGAGGCATCGCCACCCGCTACGACAAAACTGCCGAGTCCTACGAAGCAGCCGTCACCCTGGCTGCACTCCTCATGTGGGCGTGAACCTCATGCCCGTCTCCTGTGGTGCCGCCGAGGAGACGACCGCGATCAACGCGTATCGAAACCCAGATGATTCGGGACATCGCCCATTGCGCAGAGCGCCGTGACCTGCTCCTCCAGACGGCTCAGGGCGTCCGTGAGGGAAAGTTGATCGATCCGCTCAAAATAGAGGGGGTGGACATCGGCGCCGAACTCTCCCAGGGGTCGTTCAAGGTCGACATCCACCATGGCTTCAATGATGCACCCGGCCGAGGTGATGGTCACACCTGCCGAGAACCGCAGCTCACTGACATCCGAGTCGCCCTCCGCGAAGAAGCCGAAGCGGTGGTGGATCCTCAGTTCAGGTCCCGCAGCGTGCTTTTCGATCAAGATGGCAGGCACCAGCCCAGACTCATCCCCGAAGTCGTAGGCGATGTAGAGCTGAGTGGTGAAATCGTCCAGCTGCTTGTGCAGCCGATGCATCGTGGTCAGCAAGAGAGCCGTGCTTTCGGCATCGTCCGCGCCGGTGACGTTCAACATCGGTGAATCATCGCCCATGCGCAGCAGCGCTGGCACGTGGGTTTCGCTTACCAGGCCGCCCCGTCCTCCACACCGTTCAACCCCAACCTCACGGTCCGTTTTGACGACACGGCCTAGGGGGACACCCCCTGGGCGGGCCTCGGTACCAGGACGTTCTCGCTGCGCCGTCCCGCGGTGTAGTCGAGGACGTTCCGGACCGTGGTGTCGATGATCTGGCCGACCGCGTCGACGGTGTAGTAGGCCTGGTGGGAGGTGACCACCACGTTCGGGAAGGTGACCAGGCGGGCCAGGGTGTCGTCCTCGACGACCTCCAGGGACTTGTCGAGGAAGAAGAGCCCGGCCTCCGCCTCGTACACGTCCAGGCCGACCCCGGTGAAGCGGCCGGTCCTGAGCTCGGCGACCAGGGCCTCGGTGTCGATGAGCCCGCCGCGGCTGGAGTTCACCAGGATCGCGTCGTCCTTCATGGCCCGGAGGGCGTCGACGTCGATGAGGTGGTGGGTGGACGGGAGCAGCGGGACGTGGAGGCTGATGAGGTCGGCCTCGGCGAAGAGCCGTTCCTTGTCCACGTACTCCATGCCCAGCGCGACGCAGACCGGGTTCTCGGCGACGTCCCAGCCGAGCAGCTTCATGCCGAAGCCGTCGGCGATCCGGGTGAAGGCCTCGCCGATCTTGCCGGTGCCGAGGACGCCGACGGTACGGCCCCGCAGGTCGCGGCCCATCAGTCCGTCGAGGCGGAAGTCGAAGTCGCGGGTCCGGTTGGAGGCGCGGACGATCCGGCGGTTGACCGCCATCGCGAGCGTCCAGGCGAACTCGGCGACGGAGTACGGGGAGTAGTACGAGACCCGGGCGACGGTGAGGCCGAGGCGCTCGGCGACCTCCAGGTCGATGTTGTTGAAGCCCGTGGAGCGCTGGGCGATCATCTGGGTGCCGCCGGCGGCGAGGGTCTGCAGGACCTTGTGGTCGAGGATGGCGTTGACGCTGGTGGAGACGATCTCGTAGCCGGCCGCGATGGGCGCGGTGTCCGGGGTGAGGAACACCTCCAGGCAGCGGACCTCGTGATGCCCCTCGAAGGCCTTCTCGATCAGGGGCTGCTCGTCCGCCTGCACGCCGAATGCCAGGATTTCCACGGATTTCCCCTAGAAGCGGTGATGGGCCGTATATGCGCGGTCCTCGCGAATATACGGCCCCTCACGTCCCCGCGCCCGGTGCGCAGCGCTCCTCAGGCGTCGTCGAGCCCGCGCTCGATGGCGTACCGGACGAGCTCCACCCGGTTGTGCAGCTGGAGCTTGCCGAGCGTGTTCTGCACGTGGTTCTGGACGGTGCGGTGCGAGATCACCAGGCGCTCGGCGATCTGCTTGTAGCTGAGCCCCTTGGCGACGAGCCGCAGGACCTCGGTCTCGCGCTCGGTCAGCTGCGGGGCCTTCGGCTCGTCCCCGCCGGCCGCCGGGACGGGCTCGGAGGCCAGCCGGCGGTACTCGCCGAGGACGAGGCCGGCGAGGCCGGGGGTGAAGACGGGGTCGCCGACGGCCGTCCGCCGCACGGCGTCGATCAGCTCCTCCGTACTGGCGGACTTGAGGAGATAGCCGGTGGCACCGGACTTGACCGCTTCCAGGACGTCGGCGTGCTCGCCGCTCGCCGAGAGGACGAGGACCCGCAGCGCGGGCTGCGCGCCGACGAGCTCCTTGCAGACCTGGACGCCCGGCTTGAGCGGCAGGTTCAGGTCCAGGACGAGGACGTCGGGTCCCGCCGCCGTGGCCCGGCGCACGGCCTGCTCGCCGTCGCCCGCCGTGGCGACCACGTCGAGGCCCGCCTCCGCGAGGTCGCGGGCGACCGCGTCCCGCCACATCGGATGGTCGTCGACGACCATCACCCTGATCGGCTGCCCGCCGGCCTGCTGCTCGCTCATCTTCCCTGTCCTGCCTTCCCCCGTGGAACCTTCAACTCGACTTCCGTGCCCTGCCCCGGGACCGAGATCAGCTCGGCCGAACCGCCCAGGTCCCGCAGTCTGCCCCGGATGGAGAGGGCGACGCCCATCCGGCCCTCGCCCTCGGCCTGCGCGAGGCGGCCCTCCGGGATGCCGGGGCCGTCGTCCCGGACGGTGACGATCACCTCGTCCGGCCAGTCCTCGACCAGGATCCAGGCCTGCGCCGCCTCCCCCGCGTGCACCCGGACGTTGTCCAGGGCGGCGCCGACGGCGGCGGTCAGCTCACGGGCGGCGGGCGGCGGCAGCATGACCGGCGCGCCCGGCTCGGAGAGGGTGACCCGGGACCCGGCACGCGGGGCGAGCAGCAGCCGCAGGTCGACGGGCGTGTCACCCGCGCCGAAGGGGGGTTCGTCCACCTCGACGACCCGCACGACCGCCCCCTCGGACTCGTCCTCCGAGACCAGGCTGGGCCGGGCGAGACCGCCCGCAACGAGCGTACGGAGCGCCACCTCCTGCTCCCCCGCCATCCGGCCGAGCTCGGCGGCCTCGCCGCCCAGGGCCGTACCGCGCCGCTGCACCATCGCGAGAACCTGGAGGACGCTGTCGTGGATGTCGCGGGCGAGCCGCTCCCGCTCCCGGGTCGCGGCCTCGATCTCCAGGGCGCGGGCGAGGGTGCGCTCGGAGGCGCGGGCCACCTCGACGACGTATCCAATGGCGATGGAGGCCACCCAGACGAGCAGGACGTTGTGGAAGGTGTCCCGGCTGGGGTGGCCGCGCTCGACGATGTTGGCGACGGCGACCAGGGAGGAGGCGACTCCGGCCCAGCGCCAGCCGCCCTTGATCGCGTACGCGAGGACGGAGCCGGCGGTCCATATCGACGGCAGGGTGGGGCCGTCGACGGACTGGGCGTGGACGTCGGCGAGCGGGGTGAGCAGGATGCCGGCGAGGGCGACGGTGAGGTCGGCGCCGAGGAAGCGTTTGGTGCAGCTGGCCGCGTTCGCCACCCTGGGGAGGGTCGCGAGGGTCCAGACGCACATCACCGCCAGATAGGCGACGGCGATCCAGGGCCGCTCGTACCGCTCCCGCCCGAAGGCGAAGATCAGGACGGCGTACATCATCGTCAGGACGCGGTAGCCGGTCAGCGCCCGCCACAGCGGCTGCTCGACCGACATGCGCACGACACGCTCGCGCTTGGCCATCTCCCCCACCACCCCCGGACACCCCTGGGGGTGCCGTGCCGCTCTGCTTGTCCGCTCAGGCACCCTGCCCGCTCAGGCGTCCTGTCCGCTAGGCACCCTGCCCGCTGAGACGCCTTGTCCGCTGAGGCGCCTTGTCCGCTAGGCGCCCTGTCCGCTCAGGCGCCGGACTCTTCCCGCGCGGCGATCTCGGCCTTGACGGCCTCCTTGGCCGCCTTCTCCGCGTCCGCGATCTGCCGCTTGGCGGCGGTCGCGTAGATGTCGACGTACTCCTGGCCGGACAGCTTCATGATCTCGTACATGACCTCGTCGGTCACCGAGCGGAGGATGAAGCGGTCCCCCTCCATGCCCTGGTAGCGGGTGAAGTCCAGCGGCTTGCCGATCTTGATCCCCGGGCGCATCAGCTTGGGGACGACCTTGCCGGGCGGCTGGATCTTCTCCGTGTCGATCATGGCGACCGGGATCACCGGCGCGCCGGTGGCCAGGGCCACGCGCGCGAGACCGCCGGGCTTGCCCCGGTAGAGACGGCCGTCGGGCGAACGGGTGCCCTCGGGGTAGATCCCGAAGAGCCCGCCGCTCTCGATGACCTCGATGCCGGCCTTGATCGCCGCCTCGCCGGCGCCGCGGGCCCCCGAACGGTCGACCGGCAGCTGGCCGACGCCCTTGAAGAAGGCGGCGGTGAGCTTGCCCTTCACGCCCGGGGAGGTGAAGTACTCCGCCTTGGCGATGAAGGTGACCTTGCGGTCCAGGACGGCGGGGAGGAAGAAGGAGTCGGAGAAGGAGAGGTGATTGCTCGCCAGGATCGCGGGACCCTCGGCCGGAATGTTCTCCAAACCCTCGACCCAGGGCCGGAAGGCAAGCTTCAGGGACCCTCCGATGGAGAACTTCATTGCGCCGTAGATCAACTCGCCATGCCTTCCGTGTGCCGTCGCGACGACTTTATCCCGTACCGGCCCACGGCCCCCGCTACGGCCCTGGTCGGTGTCGGTCCGGTCGCGTACCGTGAAGGTCCTTCCCCGATTTTCCGTCGCTTCGGCGCACCCGAAGTCGAACGAACAGGAGACCCCGGTGCCGGTCCTTCCCGGAGCCGAGCCGTACCGCCACGAAGGCGGAGAGGTCGGCGTCCTTCTCTGTCACGGATTCACCGGTTCCCCGCAGTCGATGCGCCCGTGGGCCGAGTATCTGGCCGACCGCGGGCTCACCGTGTCGCTGCCGCTGCTGCCGGGCCACGGCACCCGCTGGGAGGACATGCAGCTCACCACCTGGCACGACTGGTACGCGGAGGTGGACCGGGCGCTGCGCGAGCTTCTGGAGCGGTGCGAGACCGTCTTCGTCATGGGTCTCTCCATGGGCGGGGCGCTCACGCTGCGGCTGGCCGCGCAGCACGGTGACGCGGTGCGCGGCATCGTCCTCGTCAACCCGGGCAACAAGGTGCACGGCCTGGCGGCGCACGCGCTGCCGGTGGCCCGGCACCTGGTCCGCTCGACCAGCGGCATCGCGAGCGACATCGCCAAGGAGGGCGTGACGGAGGTCGGGTACGACCGGGTCCCGCTGCACGCCGCGCACTCGCTGCGGCAGTTCTTCCGTACGGTGGACGCGGAGCTCCCGCAGGTCACGCAGCCGCTGGTGCTGCTGCACAGCCCGCAGGACCACGTGGTGCCGCCGGCCGACTCGGCCCGGGTCCTGAGCCGCGTCTCCTCGACGGACGTCCGGGAGATCCTGCTGGAACAGAGCTACCACGTCGCGACGTTGGACCATGACGCGGAGCGGATCTTCGAGGAGAGCTGGGCGTTCGTCGAGCGTCTCGCCCCGAGTCCGGTCGACGGGAAGAGGAGCAGCAGCGGTGGCTGATCAGCAGGACGGCGGCGAGCGGGAGCCGCAGCCCATCGACGAGGAAGCGGCCTGGGCCGCGATCGTCGCCGGGTACGGGGAGGAGCCCGCGGATCCGCCGGGGGCGAGGCCGTACCGGCCGATCGAGAACCTCGCGCTGCCCGAGCCGGAGGAGGACGAGCCCGCGGACACGAAGCCGGGCGCGGGGACCCCTGCCGGCTCCAAGGCCGATGCGGGTACGGGGGCGGGCACGGCCTCCGGGACCGCGTCGGAGTCCGAGTCCGAGTCTGCGTCCGAGTCCGCGCCGGAGCCCGGCGGTGCGTCCGGGCCCGATGCCGGGACGGGTACCCGTAGCGGCCCGGACGCCGAGGCCTCGGCCGAGGCCGACCGGAAGCCGGAGGCCGGAGCGGAGAAGCCCGCGCTGGGCAGCTCCGTCGTCTTCGCGCCCGGGGTGCGGGTGAGCGGCCCCCGGGACTACTCCCCCGCCGAGCCGGAGGACGGCCCGGACGGCGCCGAGGAGGGCCACTTCGTCCCGCCGGAGCCCCCGCCGCTGCCGGAGGCGGACGCGACGACCAAGTTCGCCTGGCTGGGCGTGGTCGGCGGTCCGGTGCTGATGCTGGTGGCCGTCCTGCTCCAGTGGGACATGACCTGGTGGCTGACGACGGTCTGCGTCGGCGGCTTCCTGGGCGGCTTCGCGACCCTCGTCGCCCGCATGAAGCACGATGACGACGATGACGACGGCTTCGGCGACCCGGGCCGCGGAGCGGTCGTGTAACTCCCCTCTCGACGCCGCCCTCGCGCCGTTCGGCGCCGAGGGCGCCTCCCGGGCTTCGGACGGCTGCGCCGGACTCCGTCCGCCGACCGCGCGGCCGGGGCCCGGACGAAGGCGCTTCGCCGTCAGGCCGTCGCCGGCACACGCACCGCCGCCAACACGGGCAGGTGGTCCGTCGCCGTTCTCAGGTCCGTGGGGTCGAGGTGGGGCGGGACGCCGCAGCCGAGGAACTCGACGCCCGGGGTGGCCAGGATCGCGTCGATGCGCTGGTGCGGGTCGGCCGGGGTCGAGGTGTGCTCGCCGCCCCAGGGGCGCACCGTCCAGCCGTCCCGGAGCTCCGTCGCGAGCCGGGTGAAGGCGGGGCCGTCGGGCCGTTCGTTGAGGTCGCCGGCCACGAGGGCGTGCGGGGTGCCCAGGGCGGCGACCCGGTCGAGGACCAGCCCTGCCTGGGCGTACCGCTCGTCCTTCCGCAGGCTCAGGTGGCAGCTGATCAGCCCGACCCTGGCCCCGGCGAAGCGGACGACGGCGGTCGCGAGGCCGCGGCGGTGCAGGCCCGGGGTGAGCGGCAGCAGCACGTCCTCGGTGCGTTCCACGGTGGCCCGCAGCGAGCAGAGGAGCATCGGCCCGGCCGCCGTGGCGCCGCCGCTCAGCATGACGAGCTCGCTCTTCGCCGCGAGCCGGGCCGCGTGCTTGCGCCAGCGGAAGAAGCGCGGGGCCTCCTGGACGAAGACGAGGTCCGGGGCGCAGGCGCGGATCACCCGGGCGAGGGCGTCCTCGTCGTCGCGCATCGAGCGGACGTTGTAGCTCAGAACCCGGAGGACGGCCGAACCGTCCGCCTCGGTGCGGGAGTTGGGCAGCTCGCTGTTGGCCATGCCAGCCAACATACGACGACCGCCCGCCGTGTCCGAGAGGACGCGGCGGGCGGTCGTCGTATGCCTTCGTACGGGTGGTCAGCCCTGGCGGGCCAGGTCCGCCGCGCCGACCAGGCCGGCCTTGTTGCCGAGGCGGGCCGCGAGGACCTGCGCGTGCGGCCGCCACTGGCCGCCGATCAGCCAGCGCCGGAAGGACTTCCGGATCGGGTCGAGGACGAGGTCGCCCTCGTCCGAGACGCCGCCGCCGACGATGAACGCCGAGGGGTCGAAGAGCGAGGCCAGGTCGGCGAGACCGGCACCCGCCCAGCGGGCCAGCTCGCGGAAGGAGTCCACGGCGACCGGGTCGCCCGCGCGGGCGGCCTGGCTGACGTGCTTGCCCTCGATGCCCTCGGGCGTGCCGTCGCCGAGGCCCAGCAGGACCGCCGCGCGCTCCGGGGTGGCGTTGGCGCGCTGCCTGGCGTACCGGACGAGCGCCCGCCCGGAGGCGTACTGCTCCCAGCAGCCCTGGCTGCCGCAGCCGCACAGCAGGCCGTCGGGGACGACCCGGATGTGGCCGAACTCGGCGGCCACGCCGAAGCGTCCGCGGCGCAGCTTGTTGCCGATGATGATGCCGCCGCCGAGGCCGGTGCCGAGGGTGATGCAGATGACGTCCTCGTGGCCCTGGCCCGCGCCGAACTTGTACTCGCCCCAGGCCGCCGCGTTGGCGTCGTTCTCGACGACGACGGGGAGGCCGACGCGCTGTTCGACCTTGTCCTTCAGCGGCTCGTGCCGCCAGTCGATGTTCGGCGCGAAGAGGACGGTGGCGCGCTTGTCGTCGACGTAGCCCGCGGCACCGATGCCCACGGCCTCGATCGAGTGACCCTTGCCCGCCTCGGAGACCGCGGCGCTGATCGCGTCGACGATGCCCTCGGGGGTCGGCGGGGTGGGCACCTTGTGCGTGTCGAGGATGTTGCCCTCCTCGTCGACCACGCCGGCCGCGATCTTCGTGCCGCCGATGTCGACGCCGATGGTGAGTCCCATGTGTCCCTCAGTTTTCGGTCGAGCCCCGCTACGGCCCACCGTACCCGAGGGGGACGGCCGTCCTGATCAGTCCAGGTCGATGTGCTGGCCCGTCGCGGGTCCTTCGTCGTCGCGAGGCGGCCCGTCCTTGCCGTCACGCTTGCCGTCGCTCGTGCCGTCGCTCGTGCCGTCGCTCGTGCCGTCACGCTTGGCGTCGCTCGTGCCGTCACGCTTGGCGTCGCTCGTGCCGTCGCGGTCGCCGCCGACGACGTCGGCCTCGCGGCGCGGGTCGTCCTCGGCGACGGTCCCGCCGCGGGTCCAGCGCGTCTCGTGGCCCTCGACCGCGGAGCGGTAGGCGGCGAGCAGTTCGTTCCCGGCGGCGGCGAGGTGGTCGAAGACCTGCGGGTTGCGCTCGATGACGGGCTCGACGACGGCCTTCGCCTGGCTGACGACCTGCTTGACGGTCTCGCCGCTGATGCCGCCCAGTCCGCCGAGCAGCGGGCCGCCGAGTCCCCCGGCGACCTTGTCGGCGACGGCGTCGAAGAGCTTGCGGAACTCCTCGGCGGCCGAGCCGGGCTCGGTCCCGCGTTCCGCACGGCGGCGGGCCTTCTCCGCCTCCAGGTCCTCGGCGCACGCCTTGGCCCACGCGTCCGAATCGCTCATGGCGTACTCCTCAGTGGCAGGTACTTCGACGGTACACGCCCTCAGGGGGTCCGCGGCCAGAGTCCCGGGTCCGGGGTGAAGCGCACCCTGAGGTCCCCGTCGACGAGCCCGGCACCGGTGACGGTGCAGCGGCGCAGGGCGGCCGGCAGGGGCAGGTGGCGGCGGAACGGGCCGACGGTCAGGAGCAGTTCGTCGCCGCGCCGGACGAGGGCGAGCTCCTCCTTGACGGCGCCGGGCAGCGGGATGTGCCAGACGAGTACGCCGTCCTCCTCCCGCCGGTCCTCGACCTCGCGTCCGGGTACGGGATCGAGGGGGGCGGCGGGCCGGCCGGGCGCCAGGAGGGCGAGGTCCTCGGCTCCGCGCGGGTCGCGGCCGAGGTGCGGCAGCTCGTGCACGACGCCCGCGGCGGTACGGAGCTCCGCCAGGTGCCGGTGCTGCTGGGTGGTGAGGCCGGCGAGCCAGGGGTCCTCGGAGTCGGCGGGCAGCAGCCGGTTGGCGACGACGGCGTCGAGGGCGAGGCCCTGGAGGGCGAGGCCGAGCCGGGCGGCGCGCAGGGCGCGGGTGGCGGCGGGTCCGGGTTCGAGGACGAGGCGGACGCTGGTGGTGGGGGCGTCGGCGACGGACTGGGCGGCGGCGAGCTCGGCCTCCCAGCGGGCGGTGGTCTCGTACAGCCACTGCGCGGGCATGGGGACCCCGGCGAGCTGGGCGAGCATCGGGCGCAGGGCGCGGGCGGCCTGCCGTTCGGGGGGCAGGAGGCGGCGCAGGTAGCGGCGGAGCTGCTCGGGCAGGGCGAGGAGGGCGAGGGCCTCGGGGAGCGGGGGCAGGTCGACGACGGCGAGCTCGTGGTCGCCCTGGGCGGCGTCGCGCAGGGCCCTCAGCAGGGCGAACTGGCGGCTGCCGGGGAGCTCGGTGAGTTCGGCGTCCTCGAAGGGCGTGGCGCCGAGGAGGTCGAGGGCGGTGCCGGAGCGGGCCTGGAGGGCGAGGAACTCGCGGCGGAAGTCCGCGGCGGGGTCGGGGCGCAGCACCCGGAGGTTCCCGTCGTCCGGCAGCGGGGCCGTGTCCTCCGAGACGAGCAGGACCCGGCGCCCGGCCCGCGCCTCGGCGAGGGCGGTCGCGGCGGCGACGGTGGTACGGCCGGCGCCGCCGAGGCCGGTGACAAGGATGATCCGCATGCGGAGGACGTTACCGTCGCCCTCCGCGGGGTCACTCGCCGGATTCGACGCGCTTCTTCAGGCCGGCCAGGGCGCGGTCGATGATGACCTTCTCGGCCTTGCGCTTGATCATGCCGAGCATGGGGATCTTGACGTCGACGGTCAGCTGGTACGTGACCTCGGTGCGGTCGCCGCCGCCGAGCGCGGCGAGCCGGTAGGAGCCGTCGAGGGAGCGGAGCATCTGGGACTTGACCAGGGTCCAGCTGACCTCGTCGGCGCCGGTCCAGGTGTACGCCAGGGTGTGGTCGTCCTTGATGGCGCCGGCGTCGAGGAGCAGCCGGACCTTCTCCGCGCGACCGGCGGCGTCCGTCTCCAGGACCTCGGCCTCCTTCACTTCGCCCGTCCATTCCGGGTAGCGGGCGAAGTCGGCGATCACACCCATGACGTCGGCCGGCGCCGCCTCGATGGTGATGCTCGAGCTGGTGTGTTCGGCCATCGCGGTGGCTCCTCCACTGTGCGGTCCGGCGAGAACTCGAAGGAAACAAAAGGCACAGACGTACAGATGTGCCGACGGAAGGCTATCGCGCCGTGACCCCGCGCCCGTCACCACTCCAGGGCGAAGGGCCTGCCCGTCGAGGCGAAATGGCCGACGTTGACGCACTCGGTCGCGGCGATCCGCATCCGCCGCGCGAGCGGCTGGTGGACGTGGCCGAAGAGGGCGTAGCGGGGCCGGGTGCGCCGGATCGCGTCGAGCAGGGCGCGGCTGCCGCGCTCGAAGCGGCGGGCGACGGTGTCGTACGTCAGCTCCGGCACGTCCGGCGGGATGTGGGAGCAGAGGACGTCGACGTCGCCGAGGGCCTCGACCTTGGCCGCGTACTCCTCGTCCGAGATCTCGTACGGGGTGCGCATGGGGGTGCGCAGGCCGCCGCCGACGAATCCGACGGTGAGGCCGCCGATCTCGACGCGCTGCCCGTCGAGGACGGTCGTGCCGGGTCCGGCGAACTCGGGCCAGAGCCGGGGGATGTCGACGTTCCCGAAGGTGGCGTAGGTGGGGGTGGGGAAGGCGGCGAAGAGCTCGGCGTACTGGCGGCGCACGGCGGCCTCGATGGCGGTGTCGCGGTCGACGTCCAGCTCGGCCCAGAGGCGGCGGCCCAGGTCACGGGCCTCGTCGAAGCGGCGGGCGGTGCGCAGCTCCACGAGCCGGTCGGCGTTCTCGACGCCGAAGAGGTCGGGGAAGATCCCGCGGCCGTGGTCGGCGTAGTCGAGGAAGAGGACCAGGTCCCCCAGGCATATGAGGGCGTCGGCGCCCTCCCCCGCCCTGGCGAGGTCTTCGGCGTTGCCGTGCACGTCACTGACCACATGGACTCGCATGAGCTCACCTTAGGGGGTGTCACCTGCGGTTACTTCCGAGTCGGGAAACCTGTGGATTACTGTGCGCACAGCACCGTCATGCATGTGTGACGCACGGAACATCTGGCCGGGACCCCCTATCGGAACCATCTACTGATGGGTAACGTCCGGGCAGTCCAGTCGTGCTCACCCCCACTGAGCACCTGCCCGATCATGGACCACACCGGCGCATCACACAGAGCCGTGGCGCCGGCGCCCGATGAGGAGCAGCAGTCTTGCGCGAGTTCAGCCTTCCGGCCCTGTACGAGGTCCCCACGGACGGCAACCTGACGGATCTCATCCGCCGCAACGCCTCCCGGCACCCAGACGTCGCCGTGATGGGGCGCAAGGTCGACGGGGCGTGGACGGACGTGACCGCGACGCAGTTCCTGGCGGAGGTCCGGGGGGTCGCCAAGGGGCTGATCGCCGCGGGCGTCGAGCCGGGCGACCGGGTCGCGCTGCTGTCCCGTACCCGCTACGAGTGGGTGCTGCTCGACTTCGCGATCTGGAGCGCCGGCGGCGTGACCGTGCCGGTCTACGAGACGAGCTCCGCGGAGCAGATCCAGTGGATCCTCGGCGACTCGGGCGCCTCGCTGGCGCTCGTGGAGAGCCCGGCGCACGAGGCGTCGGTGGAGTCCGTCCGGGCGGAGCTCCCGGAGCTCAAGGCCGTCCGGCAGATCGAGGACGGCGCGATCGCCCGGCTCACCGCCGACGGGGCGGACGTCTCCGACGAGCTGCTCGACGCGCGCATGTCGGCGGCGAACGCGGACGACCCGGCCACGATCGTCTACACCTCGGGCACGACCGGCCGCCCCAAGGGCTGCGTCCTGTCCCACCGGGCGTTCTTCGCCGAGTGCGGCAACATCGTGGAGCGGCTGAAGCCCCTCTTCCGTACCGGCGAGTGCTCGGTCCTGCTGTTCCTGCCGGCCGCGCACGTCTTCGGGCGGCTCGTCGAGGTCGCGTCCGTGATGGCGCCGATCCGGCTGGGCTGCGTGCCGGACATCAAGAACCTCACCGACGAGCTGGCCTCGTTCCGGCCGACGCTGATCCTGGGCGTGCCGCGGGTCTTCGAGAAGGTCTACAACTCGGCGCGGGCCAAGGCGCAGGCCGACGGCAAGGGCAAGATCTTCGACAAGGCCGCGCACACGGCGATCGCGTACAGCCGGGCGATCGGGACCCCCGAGGGCCCGTCCTTCGGCCTCAAGCTCAAGCACAAGGTCTTCGACAAGCTGGTCTTCAGCAAGCTGCGGGCGGTCCTCGGCGGGCGCGGCGAGTACGCGATCTCGGGCGGCGCGCCGCTGGGCGAGCGGCTCGGCCACTTCTTCCGGGGCATCGGCTTCACGGTCCTGGAGGGGTACGGCCTGACGGAGTCGTGCGCGGCGACCGCGTTCAACCCGTGGGACCGGCAGAAGATCGGCACGGTCGGGCAGCCGCTGCCGGGCTCGGTGGTGCGGATCGCCGACGACGGCGAGGTGCTGCTGCACGGCGAGCACATCTTCTCGCGGTACTGGAACAACGAGGCGGCGACGGCCGAGGCGCTGGCGGACGGCTGGTTCCACACGGGCGACATCGGCACGCTCGACGAGGACGGCTACCTCGCGATCACGGGCCGCAAGAAGGAGATCCTGGTGACGGCGGGCGGCAAGAACGTCGCCCCGGCGGTCATCGAGGACCGCATCCGGGCGCACGCGCTGGTCGCGGAGTGCATGGTGGTCGGCGACGGGCGCCCGTTCGTGGGCGCGCTCGTCACCCTGGACGAGGAGTTCCTCGGCCGCTGGGCGACCGACCACGGCAAGCCGGCGGACTCGACGGCGGCCTCCCTCCGCGACGACGCCGACCTCCTGGCGGAGGTCCAGCGCGCGATCGACGACGGCAACGCCGCGGTCTCCAAGGCCGAGTCGGTCCGCAAGTTCCGTGTCCTTCCCGCCCAGTTCACTGAGGAGGCGGGGCACATCACCCCGTCCCTGAAGCTGAAGCGCAATGTGGTGGCGCGGGAGTTCGCGGACGAGATCGAGGCGATCTACCGCGGCTGAGCCCGCCGCACGGCACAGACGGAAGGGGCCCGGGGTGATGTCACCCCGGGCCCCTTCCGTACGTCTCGGCGCGCATGCGGCTCAGAGCAGCTCGCGCAGTCGTTCCGCGAGGAGGTCCCAGCGCCACTTCTCCTCGACCCAGGCACGGCCGCGCTCGCCCATGCGGGCGCGGAGTTCGGGGTCGAGGAGGAGGGTGGCGACGCGGTCGGCGGTCTCCTCGGCGGAGTCGCCGCGGACGACCCAGCCGGTCTCGCCGTCGAGGACGGCGTCGGGGGCGCCGCCGGAGTCACCGGCGACGACCGGGAGTCCGGTGGCCGAGGCCTCCAGGTAGACGATGCCGAGGCCCTCGACGTCGAGGCCGCCGCGGCGGGTGCGGCAGGGCATGGCGAAGACGTCGCCGGCGCCGTAGTGGGCGGGCAGCTCGGCCCAGGGGACGGCGCCGGTGAAGCGTACGGATCCGGCCACGCCGGTCTCGTCGGCGAGGCGGCGCAGGTCCTTCTCGTACGGGCCGCCGCCGACGATCAGGAGGACCGCGTCCGGGACCCGGCGCAGGATCGCGGGCAGGGCCCGGATCAGGGTGTCCTGGCCCTTGCGGGGGACGAGCCGGGAGACGCAGACGACGACGGGGCGGTCGCTGAGCCCGAGGCGGGCGCGGACCTCGGCGCCGCCCGAGTCGGGGTGGAACGTCTTCTCGTCCACCCCGGGCGGGAGCTGGACCATCCGCCCGGCGGCGGCGGGCGTGAGGGCCTCCGCGATCCGGGAGCGGGTGTACTCGCCGAGGTACGTGATGGTGTCCGTGCCCTCGCCGATCCGCCGCAGCAGCTGCCGGGCGGCGGGCAGCTGGGCCCAGCCTGCCTCGTGCCCGTGGGTGGTGGCGACGAGCCGCTTCGCGCCCGCCCTGCGCAGCGCGGGGGCCATCAGTCCGAGCGGCGCCGCGGCGCCGAACCAGACGGAGCGGCAGCCGTGCTCGCGCAGCAGCGCGGTGGCGCGGGCGGTGACCCGGGGTGTGGGCAACAGCATGGTGGTGCGATCGCGGACAACCGTGAAAGGCTGTTCGGCGTCAAACAGAGCGGTCGCCTCGACCCCTTCGCGGCTTCGCTTCCAGGTGGAGGCGTAGACCACGATCTGTTCGGGGTCCAGGCGCAGCGCCATGTTGTGCAGGAACGCCTGGATTCCGCCGGGTCGCGGCGGGAAGTCGTTGGTTACGATCAGGGTCTTGTCCATCGTGGCCGACAGTACGCGATGGCACTCACCGCCCGGCACCACCACTCTCCGCGCGAGCGGACCGACAGGACAAGGACGATTCAGTGACGACGGGCGGGGCAGTGAAGAACGGTTCACGCACGGGTCTGCGGCTTCCGCTCGGCCTCTGGGCTCTCACCAGGGTCGTCCTGCTGCTCTGCGTCTTCAAGGTCGTGGTCGTCCCCGGGCCGGACATCACCTTCGACGTCTCGCACATCTACCAGGGCTGGTACGAGGTCCTGCGGACGGGCACGTACCCGCTGGACGACGTCACGTGGCAGTACCCGCCGGCCGCGGCGCTCGCGATCCTCTCGCCCGGGCTGCTGCCGTTCCTCTCCTACACGTCCGCGTTCTTCGTCCTCGCCTTCCTCTGTGACGCGTTCGTCTTCGGGCTTCTCGTGCACACGGGCCGCCGCGCGGGCCGGACGCTCAACGGCGCCTGGATGTGGATCGCGGGCGTCCCGCTGCTGGGCCCGACCGCGTACGCCCGGTACGACGTGATGGTGACCGCCGTCGCGGTGGCGGGGGTGCTCGCCGCCGGCCGGAGCCCGCGCGTGCTCGGTGCCCTCGCCGGCTTCGGCGCGGTCCTGAAGGTGTGGCCGGCGCTGATCCTCGCGGGCACCGCGAAGGGCCGCGCGACCTTCCGCGCCTGGTCGACGGCGGCGGGCGCGGCGGCCGCCGTCCTGCTGCTGTGCGTGCTGTGGATGCCGGGCGCGCTGGCCTTCCTCTCCTTCCAGCGCGAGCGGGGCACCGAGGTCGAGTCGCTGGGCTCGATGGTCTTCCACGTGATCCGGCACTTCGGCTGGGACGGCGAGGCGCGGATGAACTACGGCTCGATCGAGTTCCTCGGCCCGCACGTCTCCACGGTCTCGAACCTCGCGCTGGCCCTCACCATCGCCGCCTTCGGCTGGCTCCTGCTGTGGCGGGTCCGCGCCCGCGGCTTCACCTCGTCGACGGTGGCGGACGCGGCCTTCGTGGCCGTGCTGCTGTTCACGGTGACGAGCCGGGTGCTCTCCCCGCAGTACATGCTGTGGCTGGTCGGCCTGGGCGCGGCCTGCCTCGCCTACCGGTCGAGCCGGATGCGGCGGCCCGTGCACCTGGTGATCTGGGCGACGGCGGTGACGCAGTTCGAGTTCCCGGTGTGGTTCTCGCACGTGACGCGGAGCGACCCGCTGGGCATCGCGGTGCTGTTCACCCGGAACGGCCTGCTGATCGCCGCCGCGATCCTCGCCTGCCGGATCCTGTGGCGCCAGACGGTGACGGAGCCGCGTCTCGTCGAGGCCGCCATCCCGGCCCAGGCGGTTCAGCCGGAGCGCGAGAAGGCCCTCACCGGCTCCTCCGTCTGAGGGGCGCCGAGGGTACGCCGGTGCAGCAGGCCCAGGGCCGCGCACTGGACGGCCATGGCGAGGGCCATGGCCAGGCAGATCCCGGCGAGTCCGAGCCCTGACAGCGCGTACGCGAGCGGCAGCTGCACGAGGACACCGGCGACGGTGATCCGGGCGAGGTACGGTCCGGCCCCGCTGCCCTCGAAGACCCCGGCGACCCCGATGAAGCAGGCCATGAGCACCAGGTAGGGGCCGAGGCAGCGCAGGAAGAGCGCGCCCGCCTCCGCCACCGCGGGCTCGGCGCCGAAGGCGCGCATCACGGGTCCGGCGCCCAGGAGCAGCAGCCCGGCCGCCGCCGTGCCGAGGGCGCCGGCGAGGAGGAGGGCCTGCCGTCCGACCGCCCGCCGCTCGTCCGTGCCGCCGCCGAGGAGGTGGGCGGTGTGGATCGCGGCGGCCTGGCGGACGGCGTAGAAGGCCATGGTCGCGACGTACATGGCCTTGGTGGCGATGCCGTAGGCGGCGATCTCGGTGACGCCGAGCCGGGCGACGACGGAGACGAGCGCGAGCGCCCCGGCCATCCGGACGGTGAAGTCGACGGACATGGGCAGGCCGGTCGCGGCGGTACGGCGCAGGGCGGCGGCGGTCGACACGGCGGTACGGGCCGTGCGCGCCGCCTTCAGCAGGGGGGTCCGGCGCAGGACGAGCAGACCCGCGGCGAGGGCGACGGTCCGGCCGGTGACGGTGGCGAGCGCGGCGCCCTGGACCCCGTACGCGTGGATGAGCAGCGGGTCGAGGACGAGGATCAGCCCGTTGGCGAGGAAGGCGAGCCGCATGGGGGTGCGGGTGTCCCCGGCGCCCTTGAGGACGCCGTCGAGGACGTTCGTGGCGAAGAAGACGGCCGTGCCGGGGAGCGAGACCGCGAAGTAGGCGGTGGCCAGGGCGTGGGCGGGGTGGCCCGCGCCGCCGAGCAGCACGGCGGCGAGCGGTTCGCGCAGCAGGTACCCGCCGATGGCCACGGGCGGCACGAGCAGGGCGCAGAGGGCGGTGCCGCCCCGGACGGCGGCGCGGACGGCGGCGGGATCGGCGGCGCCGCGGGCGCGGGCGACGAGCACGGTGGTGCCGGAGCCGGCCATGAGGACGACGCCGAGGAGGAGGTTCTCGACGTTGGTGGCGACCGCGACGGCGGCGACCGCGTCCCCGCCGAGCCGGGCGACCCAGACCATGTTGATGATGCCCGCGGCGACCCCGGCGAGGAGTTCGCCGTAGACGGGGCGGGCGAGCCGGACGAGTGTGCGGCGGTGTGCGGACATGCGAAGAGATCCCCCTCTTTTCGAGATACCTCGAAAAGAGGTATCTCGAAAAGAGGTAGCATGGCGGCCGGTGCCACGACAAGCGCGAAGGAGGCCGGCCGGTGCTGGAACTGTCGATCCTGGGCTTCCTGTACGAGAAGCCACTGCACGGCTACGAGCTGAAGGAACGCATCCACGGCCTCAGCGGCCACGTCCGCCCGGTCAGCGACGGCGCCCTCTACCCGGCCATCGCCCGCCTGGTGAAGAGCGGCCTCGTCGACAGCCGCACGGAGCCCGGCACCGGCGCCGCCCCGCGCCGCACGCACTCGCTCACCCCGGACGGCCGCCGGGAGCTGCTCGCCCGGCTGCGGACCCCCAAGGACGCCGAGATCACCGACGGGCAGCGCTTCTTCACCGTGCTCTCCTTCCTCGGCCACCTCCCCGACCCGGCGGACCAGGCGGCCGTGCTCCGCCGCCGCCAGGAGTTCCTCTCCGCCCCGGCCAGCTTCTTCTACGAGGGCGGGACCCCGGTGCGCGCCGAGGACGAGCCCGACCTCTTCCGGCAGGGCATGCTGCGGATCGCCCGTGCGACGGGCACGGAGGAGAAGGCCTGGCTGACCGAGGCCCTCGCCGAACTGGACGCGCGGGCGGCGCGCGTCAGCCCAGCCGCTCCCCCAGGTACGTCCGCCACGCGGCCGTGAACTCCTCCGGCGTGGTGTCCAGGACCTCCTGGAGCGCCTTCTCCACCGCGCCCTCCCGGCCGGGGTGGTCCCCCACCGCCCGGTAGAAGGCCGTCAGCTCCGTCTCGCCCCAGCGCTCCGCGATCAGCGCGCAGGCGAGCCAGCCGCCCTCGTAGGCCCGGGCGAGCGCCTCCGCGTCGCCGCCGAAGCCGAAGTCGGCGTCCTCCGGGAGCCGGGCGGGCGGCTCGCCCGCGCGGACGGCGCGGCGCAGCTCGGGGGCCGCCTGGGCGGGGGTCCGGCCGGTGCCCCGGTAGGCGACCCAGTCGGCGAAGCCCTCGGAGAGCCAGACCGGGGTGGCCGGGGAGGTGTGGGACCGGGTGGCGACGTGGACCGTCTCGTGGGTGAGGACGAGCTGCCGGCCGAAGGCGCCGAGGATCCCGTACGCCTCGGGGTTGACGATGACCCGGTCCGCGGGCGCGTCCACCCCGCCCTCGGTCTCCCCCGTGGTGACGGCGGCGATGCCCCGGTAGGAGGCGCCCGGCGCCCCGAGGAGTCCGCCCATGGCGTCCAGGGAGCCGGGGACGAGGACGACGACCTCGCGGGCCCACTCGGAGGGCCAGGCGGCGCTCACGGCGGGGACGGCCCGGTCGGCGGCCGCGGCGATCTCCCGCAGCCGCTCCGGGGTCTGGCCGACGCCGAGGACGAGCGAGCGGGCGCCCCGGACGGTCCGTACGTCCCCCTGCTCCCAGAGCTGGCGCGGCGCGCCCTCCGCGGGCCGGTCACCGGTCACGTACCAGCGCCCGTCCCGATCGGCCAGGTCCAGGACCCGGCCGCTGGTGACGGGCCCCCTGTCGTGGCCCTGGATGCGGTAGCCGAGCTCGGCGCGGGCGGTGACGCGGCCGTCGCCTGTGCGGTCGATCCCGGTGACCCGGTACGTCCAGTCGTCGAGCGGCACCGTCGCGAGCCGCCGGAACTCGGTCAGGGCGGTCGGCGCGTAGGCCGGGTCGAGGGCGGCCCGGAAGCCGGGCTCGTCGCGGTCGAGGAGCGCCCTGGCGTGCCCGTCGAGGAGCGTCTGTATCTCCCGGGACGCCGCGGCCGAGCCCGTGGCCGAGTCGGTGGTCCGCCCCGCCGTGCAGCCGGCGAGGCCCGCGAGCGCGAGCAGCAGGGCGAGCAGGCAGGCCACGGCCGGCCGCCGCGCTCCACACCCCTGACCTGCCACGCCTCCGATCGTACGGGCGGACCCGCCGGTACCGCTTCCGGTACGGCGGGATCGGCGGCCGCCCCGGACTCAGACCCGCGTCACCGTCACGTTCGACATCATGTTCACCGGGTCGTAGCGGACCCGCGCACCCGGGTAGGGGGCGTGGATGACCTGACCGTTGCCCGCGTAGATCCCCACATGGCTGGCGTCGCCGCGGTACGTGACCAGGTCGCCGGGCTGCGCCTGGGAGAGCGGCACCTGTCGGCCCGCGTGCCGCTGCGCCGAGGAGGTGCGCGGCAGGCTGATCCCGGCCTGCCGGTACGACCAGACCATCAGGCCCGAGCAGTCGAAGCCGGAGGGCCCGGTCGCCCCCCACACGTACGGCTTGCCGATCGCGCTGCGGGCCGCGATCACCGCGGCGGAGGCCCGCGAGGAGCCGGGGCCGAGGTCCGCGAGGGGCGGCAGCTCCCCGGCGGCGTCCGCGCGTCCGCCGGAGCGGGAGGAGCGGTCGTAGTCGGCGCGCTCCTCGACGGTGAGGGCGGCGAGGACCCGGCGGGCCTCGGCGAGCTTGCGCTCGACGGTGCGCTTGTGGCGGGCGACGTCGGCCCGGCTGCGTTCGAGCTCGGCGAGGGCGGTGCGCGCCTCGTCCCGCTTCTGGTTCAGCCGGTGCTGCTCCCGCCGGAGTTCGCCGAGCGCGGCGCTCTGCCGGGCGGTGGCGCGGTCGAGGGCGGAGGCGCGCTCCAGGTAGCTGTCCGGGTCGGAGGAGAGCAGCAGCGCGAGGGCGGGGTCGATGCCGCCGGAGCGGTACTGGGCGCCGGCGACCGAGCCGAGGGCGCCCCGCATGTGGTTGATGCGCTCCTGGCCGCGGGCGAGTCCGTCCTGCGCCTGGGAGACCGTCCGGCGGAACGCGTCCGCCTTCTCGTCCGCCTTGTTGAAGCCCTCGGTGGCCTTCTCGGCCTCCTCGAAGAGGCGGTCGACCGTGGCCCGGGTGGCCGCGGGGGTAGCCCCCGGGTCGGCGCTCGCGGGGACGGCCCCGAGGGACGCCGCCGCGGTGGCCGCGGCGGCTGCGGTCAGGACGGTGACCCTCGCGGGTCGGCGGTGGGACGCCACTAATCGCGCTCCGTTCGGCTCGACGCAGACTGGCGCGGCAGACAGTAGCCGCTGATCACTCCGCGTCCAACGAAGCCGTCGGACACACAAAGTGACGCCCCGCCGGAGATCACAGGTCACCGGCGGGGCGTCAGGTCAGCTCGGGTCCGGGCGAACCACCCGTTTGGGCGGCATGCCGGGGCGGGGCGTGTCAGCCTCCGATGCGGACACCGAACTGGAACGTGCCCATGTAGTTCATCGACTCGTAGCGGACGTTGGCGCCCGGCTTCGGGGCGTGCAGGATCGTGTTGTTGCCCGCGTACAGACCCACGTGCGACAGGCCGTTGAAGAAGACCAGGTCGCCCGGCTTGAGCTGGCTGCGGCCGATCTTCGTGCCGTCGTTCTGCTGGGTGTAGGTGACGCGGCTGAGCCGGGCGCCGGCCTGGCCGTAGGCCCACTGGGTCAGCCCGGAGCAGTCGTACGAGTTCGGGCCCTCCTGGCCGGAGGCGTACGGCTTGCCGATCTGGGTGGCCGCGGCGCTGAGCGCGGCGGCGCCGAGGCCGCTCGCGGGGGCCTCGTTGCCGAGGTCGATCCGCTCGCCGGCGGCGCGGCTGGCCCGCTGCTCCTTCGCCCGCTCCTCCTGCTCCAGCTTGGCCTTCTCGGCCGCCGTGAGCGTGTTGAGGAGCTTCTGCGCCTCGGCGAGCTTGTTCTGGAACTTCTTCTTCTTGGCGCCGAGCGTCTTGCGGACGTCCTCGAGGTCGGTCAGCTTCGTGGTCGCCTCGGCGCGCTGCTGGGCGAGGGTCCGCTGCTTGGCCTGGATCGACGTGAGGACGTCGGCCTGCTGGGCGCTCAGCTGGTCGATCGCGGACGCCTTGTCGAGATAGGTGTCCGGGTCGGCGGAGAGGAAGAGCTGGAGCGCCGGGTCGATGCCGCCGGAGCGGTACTGGGCGCTGGCGACCGAACCGATCTGGTCGCGCAGGGTGTTGAGCTCCTGCTGACCGCGGGCCACCTTGTCCTGGAGGTTGCCGATCTCCGACTGCAGCTTGCCGCGGCGCTCTTCGGCCTGGTTGTACTGCTCCGTGGCCTCTTCGGCCTCGTGGTGGAGCTCGTCGACCTTCGACTTGACCTCGTCGATCTTGGGCTTGGGGGCCGCCTGGGCTCCGGACTGGGCGGAGAGGGCGACGGCGGCGGCCGCGGCCGCGGTGAGCACGGTCACACGGGCACGGCTCGGCTGCTTGGGTCGACGGTGGGACGCCACGAAGGCGAGCTCCTTCTTCCTCAGAGCCGCCCAACCCGTGAGGGGCAGGCGGTTCCTCCGCCGTCACCCCGGATGGGTGATCGACCGCGCGAAGGTTCGAAGCCTGACCCTAGTGACCAAGTTGTGATCAGTTCAAATCCCACCGGCAAAAATATCGCTCACGCAGCACTTTGTTCACACACACCGTACGGGCAGTGATGGCCACTTGACGGTGTGCCATCCAGAATTCGGGCATACCGCCCAGGAGTTACGAGGTGTTACGAGAGCCGCGAAAGCCGCTTCAGCAACAAGGCGGACGTCACGGGCCTCGCCCCCGCCTTCGCCACCCCGTCGGCCACCTCGCGGTCCGTGGAGACCACGACCACGGGACGCCCCGGCGGCTCGGCCCGCACCAGCTGCCGGATCAACTCGTCCGCCGTGACTCCCGGCTTGGAGAAGAGCACCCGCACCCCGCGCGGCGGCGCGAGCAGCACCGGGGCCGCCAGCTCCGCCCCGTCGAAGACACACGTGACCTCGGCGCCCGAACGGGCCGCGAGGGCCGAGAGGCTCCCGAGCAGCCGCAGCCGCTGCTTCTCCAACGGCATCGTCGGATAGCCGGTCTTGGTGACGTTGTAGCCGTCGACGACCAGATGCGCCTGCGGCAGCGCGAGCAGTTGGTCGAGTAGCGCGGGATCGGTCTCGGAGAGCGCCCGCGCCGCGATGTCCTTCGGGGACATCCGCCCCGGCTCCACCGCGTCCACGGTGTCCGCCGGGTGCACGGAGACGGGCGGCAGCGCCAGTTCGCGGCGCAGCCCCTGGGCCGCGTCCAGGACCGTGTCGAGCAGCAGCCGCAGCCGCATGTCCTCCACCGAACGTCCCTCGCGGGCGGTCCTGCGACTCGCCTCCAGGGCCGCCTCGACCTCGCCGAGCCGGGCCTTGAGCCGGCGGCTCTCGCTCTCGGCGGCCGACACCTGGGCCGCCGCCTCCGCCCGCGCGGTGTCGATCTCGCCCTGCGCGCGGCGCATCGCCGCCTCGCCGCGCTTCACGTCGCTCTGGGCGCTGCGCAGCTTGCGGTGAAGCGATTCCGCTTCCTTCCGGGCGGCCTCCAGATCGTGCCGCAGCTGCTCCGTCTCGCCGCGGGAGCGGTCCCGGGCGGCGGCGAGTTCCTCGCGCAGCCGCTCCAGTTCGCGCCGCCCGGCCTCGTCGGCCCGCTCGGCGTCCGCCCGCTGGGCCTCCTCGCCCGCGGCGGCCACGAGCTTGACCCAGCCGGCCGGCCGCAGCACATAGGCGGCGGCGGCCACGTCGACCGGGTCGGCGGCGGCGGGCGGGGTGCCGGTCTCGACGGCCCCGGCCAGCTCGGGCTGGGCCTGCTTGAACCGTTCGCCGATCCGCTGCCGGAAGAGCGGGTCGCTCTCCAGGGCGGCCGCCATCGCGTTCCCGGCGAACTTGGCGCGCCGGGACGCGGTGAACCGGGCGTACTGCCGCAGGGGGGCCGGCAGCTCCGCGACGGTCAGCCCGCCGAAGGCGTCCGCGACCAGCGCGACGACCCGCCGACGTACGCCTTCCGTCAGTGGGTGGTCGAGCGTCTCGGCAGCGTCACCTGCCGCGCCGGCCGGCTCTCCACCGTGCGCGGGCTGCTCCACGATCCGTCACCCCTACTGTCGTCCGCGCCGTCCCTCAGGAAGCGGCGCCCGGCCTGTCCACCAGTTCGATCTGGTCCACCGCGTTGCACCAGCGGCAGCGGACCGACTCGATGGTCTCACTGACCACCTGCCGCTCCTCGACCGTCGGGTCGCCCGCGAGGTCCAGATGGACGTACTCCACGACCTTGGAGGAGCGGGTCACGTCGAAGCGGGTGAGATTGCCGCACAGCGTGCAGCGCCAGCGGGTCTCGTCGGTCGGCAGGGGAACCGTCGTCATCGTGCCGTCCTTCTTCCTGTTGCGTGGTACCAGGTGCGGGAGCCGCGGTGCGCCGTCGAACTGCGGTTGTACTGCCCGTTACCCTACGGCCTCGCCGGTGCGCCGGAGCACGGCGAGGCACTCTGTCCACTTGGGCCCCGGTACGCCATGATCTGTCCATGATCGACTGGCGAGCGGCGACCCTCGGTGCCCGGCGGGGCACCCGCGGCGGCCCCACGGTGACCTACGGCCTCATCGCCGCCTGCTGTCTGCTCTTCGCGCTGAGCCCGGTCTCCGGACTCAACCCGGTGTACGGCACGGGGGACGCGCTGCTCGCGGCCCAGGGAACGTACTTCCGCCGCTGGGGCGTGGTCCCCGCCGAGCTGATGGGCGGCGACCCGCGCGCCCTGCTCACCCCGCTCACCGCGCTCTTCGTCCACGGCAGCTGGCTCCACCTGCTGGGAAACATGCTCTTCCTCTACGTCTTCGGCGCGATGGCCGAGGAGCGCATGGGTCCGGTCGCGTTCGCCCTCTTCTACCTGGGCACCGGCTATCTCGCCCTCCTCGGGTACGCGGTGGCACACGCGAACAGCGAGCAGACGCTCGTCGGGGCGTCCGGGGCGATCTCCGGGGTGCTCGGGGCGTTCCTCTTCCTCTTCCCGCGGTCCCGGGTGACCAGCCTCTTCCCCTTCCTCTTCTTCCTGCCGCTGCGCTTCCCCGCCTGGATCGTGCTGATCTTCTGGTTCGTGCTCCAGTGGCTGGCGGCACGGGCGGCGGGCCCCGGCCCCGGCGTCGCCTATCTGGCCCACGTCGTGGGCTTCTCCGTCGGCTTCCTCTACGCCTGGGGCCGCTACCGGGGTGGGGATAGAGTGAAGGCTCCAGCCGCGGCGACCGAGGGAGAAAGCCAGCCGTGATCACCGCGATCGTGCTCATCAAGACCAGCGTGGACCGCATCCCCGAGATCGCCGAGTCGATCGCCGCGCTCGACAGCGTCAGCGAGGTCTTCTCGGTGACCGGCACCTACGACCTGATCGCCATGGTCCGGGTCCCGCGCCACGACGACCTGGCGGACGTGATCCCCGGAAGCATCAGCAAGATCCCCGGCGTCGAGGCCACGGACACCCACGTGGCGTTCCGTACGTACTCCCAGCACGACCTGGAGGCGGCCTTCGCCATCGGCCTGGAGTCCTGAGGCCGCGCACGCGTCATGAGTGAAGGGGGCCTCCCGGTCGGGAGGCCCCCTTCACCCGTACGAGTGACTGATCAGCCGCGGTCCGGAACGCAGCGGCCGTCCTCGGTGCGGTACTTCCACTGCGCGCCGTCCCGGACGAGCTCCTTCACGGCGCCGACGAACCGCTCGACGTGCTCGTCCGGCGTACCGGCGCCGAAGCTCACCCGGATGGCGTTGAGCGAGCGCTCGCCGGGCGCGGCCTCGGGGGCGCCGCACTCGCCCGGGTCCTGCGGGTCGCTGCCGAGCAGCGTGCGGACCAGCGGGTGGGCGCAGAACAGGCCGTCGCGGACGCCGATGCCGTACTCGGCGGAGAGCGCGGCGGCGAAGTGGGAGCTGTTCCAGCCCTCCACGACGAAGGAGATGACGCCGACACGGGGGGCGTCGTCGCCGAAGAGCGAGAGCACCTTGACCTCGGGCACCTCGGCGAGGCCCGCGCGGACCGTGTCGATCAGGTGCTGCTCGCGGGCGACGAGCTGGTCGAAGCCGGCCTCGGTGAGCGCCTTGCAGGCGGAGGCGATGGAGTAGACGCCGATGACGTTCGGGGAGCCGGCCTCGTGGCGGGCCGCGGTGGTGTGCCACTCCACGTCCACGCCGCCGTCGGCGCGGCGCGCCACCTTGCGGGAGGCGCCGCCGCCGGCGAGGTAAGGCTCGGAGTCCTGGAGCCAGTCGGAGCGGCCCGCGAGGACGCCCGAGCCGAAGGGCGCGTACAGCTTGTGCCCGGAGAAGGCGATCCAGTCCACGTCCAACTCCTGTACGGAGACGGGGTGGTGGGGCGCGAGCTGGGCGGCGTCGAGCACGATCCGGGCGCCGTGGGCGTGCGCGGCGGCGGCGAGCTCCTTCACCGGCCACAGCTCACCGGTGACGTTCGAGGCGCCGGTGACGCAGACCAGGGCGGGACCGTAGGGGTCGCGGTCGGCGAGCGCGCGCTCCAGGGTGGCGACGGCCTGCTCCGGGGTGCGCGGCGCGTTGAGGTAGGTGACGCGGGCGTCGCGCCAGGGCAGCAGCGAGGCGTGGTGCTCGGTCTCGAAGACGAAGACCTCGCAGCCGGCCGGGAGGGTGGCGGCGAGCAGGTTGAGCGAGTCGGTGGTGGAGCGGGTGAAGACGACCTGGTCGCCGGGGCGGCAGTCGAGGAACTCGGCGACGGTGACGCGGCTGTTCTCGAAGAGGTCGGTGGAGAGCTGGGAGAGGTAGCCGGCGCCGCGGTGGACGCTGCCGTAGTAGGGGGCGTACGCGGCGACGTCGTCCCACACCCGCTGGAGCGCCGGGGCGCTGGCGGCGTAGTCGAGCGCCGCGTAGGTCACTTCGCCGCCGGTGACGAGCGGGACGGTGACGTCCCGGCCGAGGACCGGCAGCGGGGCGGCGCAGCAGGGGTCGGCGGACTCGGCGGCGGAAACGGCGGTGGCGGCGGCGGTGTTCGGGCGTGCGGACATGGCGATATCTCCCGGCGGGCGGTGCTGAATGGCTTCAGTGGAATCCGTACGCGGCCGGACGCGGCGGGGTACGGGTGATGCCTCGGAGAACGACGGGTGCGTGGGTACGCGGAAGTGACCCTGTTCCGAGGGTGAAGTTGGGGCGGATTCGCCCTATCGCATTCGCTTGCTCACGGAAAAAGCTCCTCGAGAGACCAGGACCCCTGGTGTTCGAGGGGTCCGCGCTTGCCGTAGACCTCGCTGCCTACGGCCTGGTCTTCACCCGGGGCACCCCGCCACGGACGGAGGGTTGCCGGACAGCAAGCCGGGGCTTCACAGCTGTCACTCATGACCTGGCATGCATCCTGCCACATGATCGCGGAAGCGCAAGACCCCGGTCCGCATGCTGGACCGGGGTCTTGGCCGGGAACTAGGCGTTGCTGGCGGCGATCCAGCGCTCCAGGGCCTGGCGGGCCGCGCCGGAGTCGATCGCCTCGGCGCCCTTCGCGATGCCGGCCCGCAGCCGGTCCGCGAGAGTGCCCTCGCCCGGCTCCAGGGCGGTGAGCGCCGCCGCGGTGTTGAGGAGCACCGCGTCCCGTACGGGCCCGGTCTCCCCCGCGAGCAGGCGGCGGGCGACGTCGGCGTTGAACGAGGCGTCCGCGCCGCGCAGCGCCTCCAGGGGGACGAGGTCGATGCCCACGTCCCGCGGGTCGAAGCGCTCCTCGGTCACGGCGCCGTCGCGGACCACCCAGACCCTGGAGGTGGAGGTGGTCGTCAGCTCGTCCAGGCCGTCGTCGCCGCGGAAGACCAGGGCGGAGTTGCCGCGCTCGGCGAAGACCCCGGCCACGATCGGCGCCATGCGCGCGTCGGCGACGCCGACGGCCTGGGCCCGTACCTTGGCCGGATTGGTCAGCGGGCCGAGGACGTTGAAGGTGGTCCGGATGCCCAGCTGGCCGCGCGCGGCGGCGACGTGCCGCAGCGCCGGGTGGAACTTCACCGCGAAGCAGATGGTGATGCCGGCTTCCTCGGCGACCTCGGCGACCCGCTGCGGGGTCAGGTTCAGGTTGATGCCGAGCTTCTCCAGGACGTCGGAGGAGCCGGAGGCGGAGGACGCGGCGCGGTTGCCGTGCTTGACCACCTTCACGCCCGTTCCGGCGGCGACGATCGACGCCATCGTGGAGATGTTGACCGTCTTGGCGCCGTCGCCGCCGGTGCCGACGATGTCGACGGCGGGGCCCGGCACCTCGATCACGTTGGCGTGCTCGTACATGCTCCGCACGAGGCCGGTGATCTCCGCGACCGTCTCGCCCTTGGCCCGCAGCGCCACCATGAATCCGGCGATCTGGGCGTCGGTCGCCTCGCCGCGCATGATCAGGTCCATCGCCCAGGCGGTGTCGTCGGCGGCGAGGTCGCGGCCGTCGAGCAGGCCGTTCAGGAGGACGGGCCAGGAGCGGCCCGCCGACGTAGGTCCTCCAGCGGGGGTCGCAGCGCTCATGGCAGCTCCTGGCAGTCACGTAGGGAAGTACAAGGCCACCCTATCGAGCCCCGGGGACGGCGAAGAGCCCCGTCCATCGAATGGACGGGGCTCTCACCGTGGCGACCTACATCAGTGGGAGGTCAGGGGATCAGTGGTGGCCGTGGCCGCTCTGGATCTCCTTGTACTCCTCCGAGGTGGGCTTGGCGACCTGGCTGTCGCCGCCGTAGTAGCCCTTGTTGAGCTTGACCCGGAGCTTCTCGATGGCGCCGATCTTGCGCTCGACGCCGTTCTCGTCGACCGCCGCCGGGAGCTCCGCGGCCTCGTACTGCTCGTGCGCCGTGAGGCGGTGCAGCTCGCCCTGGCTGAGCGGCTCGTGGACCTCGACGAACTCACCGTGCGGCAGGCGCTTGATGATGCCCGACTCGCGGCCGTGCAGCACCTTGTCCTTGTCCCGGCGCTGGAGGCCGAGGCAGATCCGCTTGGTGGCGATGAACGCGATGACCGGGCCGACGAAGAAGAAGATCCGCACGAACCAGGTGATCGAGTTGATCGACAGGTGGAAGTGGGTCGCCCAGAGGTCGTTTCCACCACCCACGAGCATGACCATGTACGCGGTGATCCAGGCGACACCGAAGGCGGTGCGCGTCGGAGCGTTGCGCGGGCGCTGCGAGATGTGGTGCTCGCGCTTGTCGCCGGTGATCCAGGACTCGATGAACGGGTAGACCGCGATCGCCGCGAGCACCGCCGGGAAGATCGCCAGCGGGATCATCACGCCCAGGACGAGCGTGTGGCCCCAGAGGTTGATCTCCCAGCCCGGCATGACACGGATCAGACCCTCGGCGAAGCCCATGTACCAGTCGGGCTGGGCGCCGGTGGACACCTGGTCCGGGCGGTACGGGCCGATGGCCCAGATCGGGTTGATCGAGGCGATCGCCGCGATGATCGCGATGACGCCGAAGACCAGGAAGAAGAAGCCTCCGGCCTTCGCCATGTACACGGGCAGCAGCGGCATGCCGACGACGTTCTTGTTCGTGCGGCCGGGGCCCTCGTAGTGCGTGTGCTTGTGGACGACCACCAGGATGAGGTGGGCGACCACCAGGCCCAGCATGATGCCGGGCAGCAGCAGCACGTGCGCCGAGTAGAACCGGGCCACGAAGTCGCCGCCGGGGAACTCCCCGCCGAACAGGAACATCGAGAGGTACGTGCCGACGACCGGCACGGACAGGATCGCGCCCTGCATGAAGCGGACACCGGTGCCGGAGAGCAGGTCGTCCGGGAGCGAGTAGCCGGTGAAACCGGTGAACATGCCCAGGAAGAACAGCAGGAAGCCGAACAGCCAGTTGATCTCACGCGGCTTGCGGAACGCGCCGGTGAAGAACACGCGCATCATGTGCACGAACATGCCGGCGAGGAAGATCAGCGCCGCCCAGTGGTGGATCTGCCGGATCAGCAGACCACCGCGCACCTCGAACGAGATGTGCATGGTCGAGTTGAACGCCTCGGACATCAGCTGTCCCTGGAGCGGGACGTACGGTCCGACGTACTCCACCTCGTTCATCGACGGGTGGAAGAACATCGTCAGATAGACGCCCGTCAGGATGATGATGAGGAAGCTGTAGAGGCAGATCTCGCCCAGCATGAAGGACCAGTGGTCCGGGAAGATCTTCCGCATGTTGGCCTTGGCCAGCGTGTAGATCCCCAGGCGACCGTCGGCCCAGTCGGCGACCCGCTCACCGGCGGGGGCCTTCTTGTTCGTATCGGTCACGGTGCTCATCCGCGCTCCCAGAAGGCAGGACCGACGGGCTCGTCGAAGTCGCCGAGCGCCTCCAGGAAGCCCTTGTCGTTCACACCGATCCGCAGCTGCGGGAGGGCGTGACCGGCCGGGCCGAAGATGACGCGGGCGCCGTCGGAGAGGTCGAAGGTGGACTGGTGGCACGGGCAGAGCACGTGATGCGTCTGCTGCTCGTACAGGGAGATCGGGCAACCCACGTGGGTGCAGATCTTCGAGAAGGCGACGACGCCCTCGTGCGACCACTCGAGCTCGCGCTTGTCCTTGATGTCGTCCGGCTGGATCCGGACGATCATCAGGGCGGCCTTGGCGATCTCGGTCTGGAAGTCGTGGTCGTGCTCCGACATGCCCTCGGGCATCGCGAAGGTCAGCGAACCGACCGCGACGTCCTCGGGACGCAGCGGCTCGTGCGTGTTCATGTTGATCAGCTGCTTGCCGCGGGCCCACTTGGTGACCCGGAGCTTCTTCTCGGGCAGCGGACCCATGTCACGCAGAAGCATGACGCCGGAGAGCGGGACGAGCGCCAGCGCACCGAACAGCGTGTTGCGGATCAGCTTGCGGCGGCCGAAGCCGGACTCGGCGGCACCGGCCGCGAAGTCCGCCATGACCTGCGCCTTGACCTCGGGCGACGCCGCCATCGGGTGACGCTCGTCGGCGACCTCGACGTCGGACATCAGGGTGCGGGCCCAGTGGACCGCACCCGCGCCGATGAAGAAGAGAGCCAGGCCGAGGGTCCAGCCCAGGGCGAAGTTGAGCGAGGACACCCGGCCGAAGGGCCAGATGTACACGATCTGATCGACCGGGAAGATCACGTACGAGGCGATGAAGGCGATCGTCGCCAGCATCGACAGCACGAACATGAAGGCGACCGCACGCTCGGACCGGCGAGCGGCCCGCTCGTCGATGTCCTGGATGCGCGGCTTGTGGGGCGGAAGGCCCGGGTCGGCGAACGGGTCGTCGGCGACCTTCACCGCGCCGTGCGCGGTGTCCTGCCCCGCGGGCAGGTTCTCTTCTGGAATCTCTTGGGTACTCATGACTTCTTGGCCTTAGCGGTGTGGGCCGCGACCCAGACGGCAACTGCGATGAGCGCACCCAGACCGAAGACCCAGGCGAACAGACCCTCGGAGACGGGGCCGAGGCCACCGAGCTTGAAGCCGCCCGGGTTGTCGGCCTTGTCGCTGTTGACGGCCTGGACGTACGCGATGATGTCCTTCTTCTCCTTCTCCGGCATGGTCGTGTCCGGGAAGGAAGGCATGCTCTGCGGGCCGGTCTGCATGGCCTCGTAGAGGTGCTTCGGGCTCACGCCTTCGAGGTTCGGGGCGTACTTGCCGTTGCTCAGCGCGCCGCCCTCACCGGTGAAGTTGTGGCACTGGGCACAGTTGGAGCGGAACAGCTCGCCACCCTTGGCGACGTCCGCACCTGCAGGGCTGTACTGCGCCTCGGTCGGCGTGATCGGACCGGCACCGAGAGAGGCGACGTACGCCGCGAGCTGATCGATCTCAGCCTGCGAGTAGATGACCTTCTTCTTCGGGACCTGGGCGCCCGGCTGCTGGGCCGGCATACGGCCCGTGCCGACCTGGAAGTCGACCGCGGCCGAGCCGACGCCGACGAGGGACGGGCCGTCAGAGGTGCCCTGACCGCCGGTTCCGTGGCAGCTGGCGCAGCCGACGGAGTAGAGCTTCTTGCCCTCCTCGATCGCGAGGGACTGGGCGGTTTCATCGGCCTTCGCCGTGCCCGCGGGCGCGAACGCGGCGTACAGCCCCCCAGTGGCCGCCAGCGCGAGTAGGAGGACGACGACCGCCGCCAGCGGATGGCGTCGTCGTGCGGAGAGCTTTTTCACGGATTACCCCGGTGTCAGGATCTTCTGCGTCGATGCTTGCTGGATGTCTCGGTCCGCCGTGTCGGCGGGACCGATTACTTGATCATGTAGATCGTGGCGAAGAGGCCGATCCAGACGACATCGACGAAGTGCCAGTAGTAGGACACGACGATGGCGGCGGTTGCCTGCTCGTGGGTGAACCTCTTGGCGGCGTACGTCCGGCCGAGGACCAGCAGGAAGGCGATGAGACCGCCCGTCACGTGCAGGCCGTGGAAGCCGGTGGTCAGGTAGAACACGGAGCCGTACGGGTTCGACGAGAGCGAGAGGCCCTCGTGCTTGACCAGCTCGGTGTACTCGAAGACCTGGCCGCCGATGAAGATCGAACCCATCACGAACGTGATGATGAACCACGTCCGGAGCTTCTTCACGTCGCCCCGCTCGGCGGCGAAGACGCCGAGCTGACAGGTGAGGGAGGAGAGCACCAGGATCGTGGTGTTGGTCGCCGAGAACGGGAAGTTCAAGGCCGAGGCCTGTTCCGCCCAGAATTCGGGACCGGTCACCGATCGCAGGGTGAAGTACATCGCGAAGAGGGCCGCGAAGAACATCAGCTCGGAGCTCAACCAGATGATGGTTCCGACGCTGGTGAGGTTCGGTCGATTGACCGACGGGTGCGCGTGCCCTGTTTCTACTGTCGTTACTGTCGCCACGACCGACATTATGTCGGTCGCTTATCCCGCCCTCACTCCGGGGGGTGCCGTTCGGAGTGTCAGGGGGGTGTGTCCAGCCCGAACGGCCCATCGGAAGCCCCTTCGAACAGGTGCTGAACGGGTGTTGACGGGGTGTGGACCGGAGTAGCATCCCGCGCATCGATCGACGACCTTCCCACGGACTTCCCCACGGAGGAACGATGCAGTCGAGTGCCACGGTCCTGGTCTACAGCGACGACGCGAACACCCGCGCACAGGTGCGCCTCGCCGCCGGTCGCAGGCCCGCGGCCGACGTCCCGCCGGTCGAGTTCGTGGAGTGCGCGACGCTGCCGGCGGTGCTGAAGCGCCTGGACGAGGGCGGTATCGACGTCTGCGTCCTGGACGGCGAGGCGGTGCCCGCGGGCGGCATGGGCGTCTGCCGGCAGATCAAGGACGAGATCTTCCGCTGCCCGCCGGTGCTGCTGCTCATCGGACGCCCGCAGGACGCCTGGCTGGCCACCTGGAGCCGCGCGGACGCCGCGATCACCCTTCCGGTGGAACCGGTGGAGTTCGCGGCGTCCCTGGCCGCCCTGCTGCGCTCCCGCCTGTCCCTGGACGCGTAGCACCCTGGCGAGTGAGCCGAAGGGGCGCGCCGGGGGAACAGCCCCGAGCGCGCGGAGCCTCCTGAGGAACGAAGGAGGCGAGCACGGTCGGGGTTGTGAGCCCGGCTGAAGCGCCCCGGAGGCGAACCGAGCCTCAAAAGGAGAGCGGTCGCAGACGGGCTTTGGCGTCCTCGGTGGCTGTGGGGTCTCCGGACTCCTCCACCAGGGCGCTGCCCTTGCGCCACTTGTCCCACGGCATGTTCCAGTCGCCGAAGCCGTTGCCGAAGGTGTCCATCGTGTCGCCGTAGCTGTTGACGGTCTTGACGATGTCGCCGGGGCGGACGGTCTCGTAGAACCAGGCCGCGTTCCCCGTCGACATGCCGACACAGCCGTGGCTGACGTTCGCCACGCCCTGCGAGCCGACGGACCACGGCGCGGCGTGGACGTATTCGCCGCTCCATGTCACCCGGGTGGCGTAGTAGACCGGCAGGTCGTAGGACTCGGAGCTGCCTTCCGAGATGCCGATGCTGGTGCCCCGCATCCGGACGTAGTACTCCTTGCCGAGCACGACCTTGATGCCGTTGCGGGTGGAGAAGCCAGGCTTGCCGGTGGTCACCGGAATGGTGTTGATCACTTCTCCGTTGCGCCGAACGGTCATGTAGTGCGATCCCGCGTCGGCGACGGCTTCTATCCGGTCGCCGATGGAGAGCTTCAGCGACTTGGACGCGCCGCCGTAGAGCTTGTCCCCCACCTTGAGGCCGTCCAGGTTGGCGGTGGCCGTCACGCGGGCGCCCGCGGGCCAGTACTCCTTCGGGCGGAAGTGGAGTTGCTTGTCGTCCACCCAGTACCAGCCGCCGTCGACGGCGGGGGTGGAGCGGACCTTGAGGGCCCGTTCGACGACCGCGCGGGCCGCCCGGTCCTTCACGGGGAGGCTGAGTTCGGCGGTGAGGGGCTGTCCGACGCCGTACGTGCCCGTCTCCGGCCCGAAGGTGACGGTCAGGGCCCGTTTGGCCGGAGCCGTCTCGAACGTGTACGTACGGGCGCCTGGGGCGCCGTCCTCGTCCTCGGTGGCCACCCGGACGGTGTAGCTCGTGCCGGCCGCCAGCGAGGCCGTGGAGCGCCAGCGCTGCCCGTCAGCGGTGAGTTCACCCGCCAGATGGCGTCCTGCGGCGTCGGTGGCGGTGACGTCGGTGATCCGGCCGTCCTCGCCCTTGGCGGAGATCTCCAGGGGCTTCTCCGGGTCCGCCTTGGCGCCGCCGGCCGCGGCACTGATGGCGAGCTCGTCCGCCGCGTCGTAGGGCCTCACCGACAGCGGGTGGCCGTCGGAGCCCGCGCACGCCGTGGCGGCTGCGGTGACGGTGACGGCCAGAAGAGTGCAGCTCAGAACAGTCCGAATGCGCGGCGTGTCGTTCATGACTTCACGCTAAGGACTATCCCTCGTGCGAGCGCGCCGAGTGCTGCAAAAGAGGGGCCCGGGCACTTCGGTGACGAAGTGTCCGGGCCCCTCGGGTGCTCCGGTACGGAGCGGGGTACCGCTACTGCTGCCGCGTACTACTGGTTCTGGTTCTCGCCGCGGTAGAACTCGAAGACCCAGCCGAAGAGGCCGACCAGGATCAGCGGGGCGGAGAAGTACAGGATCCACCAGCCCATCGCGACGGCGAGGAAGGCGAGCGCGCCACCGACGGCCAGCGAGAGCGGCTGCCAGCTGTGCGGGGCGAAGAAGCCCACCTCACCGGCCTCGTCCGCGACGTCGGCCTCCTTGTCGTCCTGCGCCATCGCGTCGACACGCCGGGCCGTGAAGGCCAGGTAGTAGCCGATCATGATGGCCAGGCCGAACGCGAGGAACAGCGCCGTCGTACCGACCGGCTCCTTCGACCACACGCCGTAGAGGATGGCCATGGCGAGGATGAAGACGCTCAGCCAGATGAACATCTTGCCTTGGATCTTCACTTGCCGGCCTCCTTCGCGCCCGTGAGGGCCTCGGCCTCGTGCCCCTTGTTCTCCAGCTGGTCGACAGCCGCGATCTCAGGGTGGTGCAGGTCGAACGCCGGGGATTCGGAACGGATCCGCGGCAGGGTGAGGAAGTTGTGCCGCGGCGGCGGGCAGGACGTCGCCCACTCGAGCGAGCGGCCGTAGCCCCACGGGTCGTCGACCTCGATCTTCTTGCCGTACTTGGCGGTCTTCCAGACGTTGTAGAGGAACGGCAGGATCGACAGACCGAGCAGGAAGGAGGAGATCGTCGAGATCGTGTTCAGCGCGGTGAAGCCGTCGGCGTCGAGGTAGTCCGCGTAACGACGCGGCATGCCCTCGGCACCGAGCCAGTGCTGGACCAGGAAGGTGCCGTGGAAGCCGATGAACAGCGTCCAGAACGTCATCTTGCCGAGCCGCTCGTCCAGCATCTTGCCCGTGAACTTCGGCCACCAGAAGTGGAACCCGGCGAACATCGCGAAGACCACGGTGCCGAAGACGACGTAGTGGAAGTGCGCGACGACGAAGTACGAGTCGGAGACGTGGAAGTCCATCGGCGGCGAGGCCAGGATGACGCCCGTCAGACCACCGAAGGTGAAGGTGATCAGGAAGCCGATCGTCCAGAGCATCGGTGTCTCGAAGGACAACGAGCCCTTCCACATCGTTCCGATCCAGTTGAAGAACTTCACGCCGGTCGGTACGGCGATGAGGAACGTCATGAAGGAGAAGAACGGCAGCAGCACACCGCCTGTGACGTACATGTGGTGCGCCCACACGGTCACGGACAGGCCGGCGATCGCGATGGTCGCGGCCACCAGACCGATGTAGCCGAACATCGGCTTGCGGCTGAAGACCGGGATGATCTCGGAGACGATGCCGAAGAACGGCAAGGCGATGATGTACACCTCTGGGTGTCCGAAGAACCAGAAGAGGTGTTGCCACAGCAAGGCGCCGCCGTTGGCCGCGTCGAAGACATGGGCACCGAACTTGCGGTCCGCCTCCAGGGCGAACAGCGCGGCAGCCAGGACCGGGAACGCAAGCAGGACCAGGACACCGGTCAGCAGCACGTTCCAGACGAAGATCGGCATGCGGAACATCGTCATGCCCGGAGCGCGCATGCAGATGATCGTGGTGATGAAGTTGACCGAACCGAGGATCGTGCCGAAGCCGGAGAAGGCCAGACCCATGATCCAGAGGTCGGCGCCGACACCCGGCGAGCGGACGGCGTCCGACAGCGGGGAGTAGGCGAACCAGCCGAAGTCGGCCGCACCCTGCGGGGTGAGGAAGCCACCCACCGCCATGAGCGAGCCGAAGAGGTACAGCCAGTACGCGAACATGTTCAGCCGCGGGAACGCCACGTCGGGCGCGCCGATCTGCAGCGGCATGATCCAGTTCGCGAAGCCGGCGAACAGCGGCGTCGCGAACATCAGCAGCATGATCGTGCCGTGCATCGTGAACGCCTGGTTGAACTGCTCGTTCGACATGATCTGCGTACCCGGACGGGCCAGCTCGGCGCGCATGAAGAGCGCCATGAGTCCGCCGATGCAGAAGAAGACGAACGACGTGACCAGGTACATCGTCCCGATCGTCTTGTGGTCGGTGGTGGTCAGCCACTTGATCACGACGTTGCCGGGCTGCTTGCGCCGTACGGGCAGCTCGTTCTCGTACGAGTCCTCAGCTGCGGCGGCACCCTGGGTTTCGTTGTGGATGCTCACAGTTGGTTCTTCTCCGCATTCCTGGCCGGGTCCGTCTGCTCGATGCCAGACGGGATGTAGCCGGTCTGCCCCTTCTCGGCCAGCTCCTTCAGGTGCTGCTGGTAGCGCTCCGGGGAGACCACCTTGACGTTGAAGAGCATCCGGGAGTGGTCGACACCGCACAGCTCGGCGCACTTGCCGAGGAAGGTGCCTTCCTGGTTCGGGGTGACCTCGAAGGCGTTGGTGTGACCCGGGATGACGTCCTGCTTCATGAGGAAGGGGACGACCCAGAAGGAGTGGATGACGTCACGGGAGGTCAGGACGAACCGGACCTTCTCGCCCTTGGGCAGCCACAGGGTCGGGCCCGGGTTGCCGGTCTGCGGGTTCCGGTCGCCGGGGATACCGGCGTCGTAGACACCGCCGGCGTTCGCCGGGAAGTCGTCCTGGAACTTGTCCGGGATGGCGTCGAGGTTCGGGGCCGTCTGCGCGTCACCCGTCACACCCGGCACGTTCTCGATGTAGTTGAAGCCCCAGCTCCACTGGTAGCCGACCACGTTGATGGTGTGGGCCGGCTTGTCGGCGAGCGAAAGGAGCTTCGTCTCGTCGCGCGCGGTGAAGTAGAAGAGGACCGACACGATGATGAGTGGTGTCACCGTGTACAGCGCCTCGATGGGCATGTTGTACCGCGTCTGCGGGGGTACCTCGACCTTGGTGCGGCTGCGCCGGTGGAAGATGACGGACCACAGGATCAGCCCCCAGACCAGGACGCCCGTGATGAGCGCAGCCGCCCACGAGCCCTGCCAGAGGGAGAGGATCGTGGGTGCCTCTTCCGTGACCGGAGTGGGCATACCAAGGCGGGGGAAGTCTTCCCAGTTGTACGAGCAGCCCGTGGCTGTCGCCAGGATCAGGCCCGCAGTCAGCACCTGCGGCAGCTTCCGCCGCATCGGGCGCCGCGACGAGCGGTCGGAGCCGTTGGGACTCACGTAGCGCCTTCCCGAGAGTCTCGGCCCGCGTTGGTCGGCCACGGCCGTCCGTCTCGCTGGTCGGTCGCCGCCCCGGCCGCGGGCAGGGGTTTGGATGTTTATGCGGACCAAACCCTACTGGACGCTATTTGGGGTCGCGCGGGGAGGGTGCCCAACGCGCCGTCCGAGTCCCCGAAGGGGTGGACTCCGGGGTTCCGGAGGGGGGTCCCACACGCCCGTTCGGCGGTCTGACGGCGTACCGGGGCGGCCTTCTGACGAGGACTCACGGGCAGCGGACGGACATGCGGACGGATGTGCGGGCCGGGCGTGTCGGCGGGGTGGGCGGGGGTGTCGGCCGGAGGGCGGGGGCAGGCCCTACCGTGGGCGGATGCCGTACTTCGACGCCGCGTCCGCCGCTCCCCTGCACCCCGTCGCCCGCCAGGCGCTGCTCGCCTCCCTGGACGAGGGCTGGGCCGATCCGGCCCGGCTGTACCGGGAGGGGAGGCGGGCCCGGCTGCTGCTGGACGCGGCGCGGGAGGCCGCGGCGGAGGCGGTGGGGTGCCGCCCGGACGAGCTCGTGTTCACTCCTTCGGGGACGCGCGCGGTTCACGCGGGAATCTCCGGGGCCCTCGCGGGCCGTCGGCGTGTCGGGAACGGTCTCGTCGTCTCCGCGGTCGAGCACTCCTCCGTCCTCCACGCGGCCGAGCTGCACGGGGCGGCGGGCGGCTCGGTCACCGAGGTGCCGGTGGGCCGGTCCGGCGCGGTGGACGCGGCCGTCTTCGCGGCGGCGCTCGGCGCGGGGACGGCCCTGGCGTGTCTCCAGTCGGCCAATCACGAGGTGGGGACGGCGCAGCCGGTCGCGGAGGTCGCCGAGGCCTGCCGGGCCGCGGGCGTGCCGCTGCTCGTGGACGCGGCCCAGTCGCTGGGCTGGGGGCCGGTGGAGGGCGGCTGGTCGCTGCTCGCGGCGAGCGCGCACAAGTGGGGCGGCCCGGCGGGCGTGGGGCTCCTCGCCGTACGGAAGGGGGTGCGGTTCGCGCCTCAAGGCCCGTCGGACGAACGGGAGTCGGGGCGGGCGCCCGGTTTCGAGAACCTGCCGGCGATCGTGGCGGCGGCGGCCTCGCTGCGGGCGGTCCGGGCGGAGGCGGCGGCCGAGGCGGCGCGGCTGCGGGGGCTGGTGGACCGGATCCGGGCGCGGGTGCCGGAGCTGGTGCCGGACGTGGAGGTGGTGGGCGATCCGGTGGACCGGCTCCCCCATCTGGTCACGTTCTCCTGTCTCTATGTCGACGGAGAGACCTTGCTGCACGAGCTGGACCGGGAGGGTTTCTCCGTTTCGTCCGGTTCGTCGTGCACGAGTTCGACGCTGACGCCCAGCCATGTGCTGCGGGCGATGGGGGTGCTGAGCGAGGGCAACGTCCGGGTGTCGCTGCCGGCCGGCACCGCGGCGGAGGACGTGGACCGCTTCCTCGACGTGCTGCCGGGGGTGGTCGCGGGGGTACGGGAGCGGCTCGGCGCCCCGGCGGCCGCGGCCGCGGTCCCGGCGGCCGGCTCCGGCTCGCTCGTGGTGGACGCGCTCGGCCGGCGCTGCCCGATCCCGGTGATCGAGCTGGCGAAGGTGATCGGCGACGTGCCGGTCGGCGGGACGGTGACCGTCCTCGCCGACGACGCGGCGGCCCGCCTCGACATCCCGGCCTGGTGCGAGATGCGCGGCCAGGAGTACGTGGGCGAGGAGCCGTCCGAGCGGGGCGGCGTCGCGTACGTGGTGCGGCGGGTGGCCTGAGAGCCACCCGTCGCACCCGCCGCACCCGCTGCGAGGGGCGTCAGCCCAGGTAGGACCGGACCTCGGCGGCGGCCTCTTCGCCGTACGCCTTGGTGAAGCGGTCCATGAAGTTGGCGCGGCGCAGGGTGTACTCCTGCGTGCCCAGGGTCTCGATGACGAGCGTGGCGAGCATGCAGCCGATCTGGGCGGCGCGCTCCAGGTCGGCGCCCCAGTGCAGGCCGGTCAGGAAGCCGGCGCGGAAGGCGTCGCCGACGCCGGTCGGGTCGACCTTGGCCGTCTCCTCGGGGCAGCCGACCTCGATCGGGGTCTCGCCGACGCGCTCGATGCGGACGCCGCGCGAGCCGAGGGTGGTGATCCGGTGGCCGACGCGGGAGAGGATCTCCGCCTCGGTCCAGCCGGTCTTCGACTCGATGAGGCCCTTCTCGTACTCGTTGGAGAAGAGGTAGGTGGCCCCGTCGAGGAGGGTGCGGATCTCCTCGCCGTCCATGCGCGCGATCTGCTGCGAGAAGTCGGCGGCGAACGGGATCGACCGGGAGCGGCACTCCTCGGTGTGGCGGAGCATCGCCTCGGGGTCGTCGGCGCCGATCAGGACCAGGTCGAGGCCGCCCACGCGGTCGGCGACGGCCTTGAGCTCGATCAGCCGGGCCTCGCTCATGGCGCCCGTGTAGAAGGAGCCGATCTGGTTGTGGTCCTTGTCCGTGGTGCAGACGAAGCGGGCGGTGTGCAGGACCTCGGAGATCCGCACCGAGGACGTGTCGACGCCGTGGCGGTCGAGCCAGGCGCGGTACTCGTCGAAGTCGAAGCCGGCGGCGCCCACGAGGAGCGGGCGGCTGCCGAGCTGGCCCATGCCGAAGCAGATGTTGGCCGCGACGCCTCCCCGGCGCACGTCGAGGTTGTCGACGAGGAACGAGAGGGAAACCGTGTGGAGCTGGTCGGCCACGAGCTGGTCGGCGAACCTTCCGGGGAAGGTCATGAGGTGGTCGGTGGCGATGGAGCCGGTGACTGCGATACGCACGGCGGGGCGCTCCTGCGGGAAGGCGGTAATGACAGTTCACGCTACCGGGTGGGGAGCGCGCTGCCGAACAGGGGAAACTACCCCAGAGTAGGCCTTTTCCCCGGAGCCCCGGGATGCATACGGTGCGCCCATGAGCCTGCACCCCGCTCCCCGTGAGCGTCACGTGTCCGAGCTGAGCCTCGCCCAGCTGCGCGGAGACAGCGCGCGCATGGTCCCGCACTGGGTCACCCCGGCCGCTCCGGCCCCCGCCCCGGTCTCCCCCGCGCTGATCCACGGCGTCGTCGTCCCGGCCGCCTCGGCGCGGCTGATCGACGCCACCGCCGAGTACGGCGGCTGACGGACGGAACCGTCCGCCCGCCCGCTCCGTCCCACCGGTGTCTTCCCGCAGGGATGCCAGGGTCCGAAGGAGCGATGCCGTGAGCGGTACGGAGAACGGTCGGAGTCGGCGGAGGCTGCTCGCGGCCTCGGTGACGGCGGGCGTCCTGCTCGCCGGAGGCGGCGGGGTCTACCTCGCCGTCGCCGCGACGGCGCCCGGCGAGGCCACGCCGGCCGGGGCCGGCAGCCGGGCCGACAAGGCGGCCGCGCCCCCGCCGCTCCGCCTGGAGGGCGGAAGCGCGGGGACGGACGGCGGCGGTGGTACGGGTGACGGTCCCGGTATCGCCCCCGGCGAGCCCGACCCCGGAGGCGGCCCGAACGGGACCGTCTACACAGCCAAGGGCCCACTCCCCCAAGGGCCCTCCTCGGCCGCGGTCCACCGGCCCGAGGGCCTGGTCACCTCGGCGGAGGTGACCAGGCTGGCCGAAGCGCTCGGCATCGCCGGGAGCCCCGCCCTGGTGGGCGAGGTCTGGACGATCCGGCCCGAGAAGGACGGCTCCGGGGCGCGCCTCGACGTGGCGCGGAAGGCGCCGGGGAACTGGACGTACTCCTGGTACGACGGCGGCCCGGCCGGCGACAGCTGCCTCAAGGGCAAGGCGTGCCCGCCGCCGGGCGAGACGAAGCCCTCCGCGGGCGGTTCGCCGGTGAGCGAGGCGGCGGCGAAGGCGGCGGCCGCGCCCGTACTGAAGGCGATCGGCCAGGACGACGCCAAGGTGTCGGCGACGCAGGTGATGAACGGCTCGGTCCGGGTGGTCAACGCCGAACCCGTGGTGGGCGGGCTGCCGACCTACGGCTGGTCGACGGGGTTGCACATCGGGCCGGACGGCCGGCCGGTCGCCGGGAGCGGGATGCTCAAGGAGCCGGCGAAGGGCGACACGTACCCTGTGATCGGGGCGGAGAAGGCGCTCGCCCAGTTGAACGAGGCCTCGAAGGGCACCGGCCCGATCGGCATCGGCGGCTGCGCCACCGACCCGCCGGCCCGGGCACCGGAGACGGGGAAGCCGGACGCCGGGAAGCCGGACGCCGGGATGCCGGACTCGGGCAAGCCGGAGACGGGGAAGCCGGATGCCCTGAAGCCCGGCGCCGGGGTGCCGGAGTCGGAGAAGCCGACCGTCGGGAGGCCCGATCTGGGCGAGCCCGGCACCGGGTCGAGCTCTCCGGGTGCGCCCTGCCAGACGATCGTGGACATGGCGCCGCCGGACCAGGTGCCGGTGACGCGCGCGGTGTTCGGTCTGGCCGCGCAGGACGTGGCCGGCGAGCGGCTGCTCGTACCGGCGTGGCTGTTCACGGCGGACCCCGCGGACGCGGCGCCGTACACGGTGACGCGGACGGCGGTGGCCCCCGAGTTCCTGGTGCCGCCGGCGAAGCCCTCGCCGACGCCGGATCCCGACGAGGGCACGGCTCCGGCGCGGCAGGTCGAGTCCTTCCGGACCGAGGGGGACGGCCGGAAGCTGACCGTCACCTTCTGGGGCGGGGTGTGCAGCGACTACACGGTCACGGCGCGGGAGAGCGCGGACCGGGTCACGGTGCGGGTGAAGGAGACGCCCACCGACCCGGGCAAGGCGTGCATCGCCATCGCGGTCGAGGTGACGAAGACGGTGACGCTCGACCGGCCGCTGGGCGACCGGCCCGTCGTGGACGGGGCGAGCGGGGAGGCCGTGCCGCGCCGCTGATCCCCCGGGGCTGTCCGGCGGATCAGGCGCGACCCCGGCCATGATCCGCCGGACAGGCCCTAGGGGGTGTCGGCACATGCGCGAGTGCGGCGGCCCGGGTGTTCCCGGACCGCCGCCCTCGCGTTCGTGCTGGTGCTGCTTAGCTGAACGAGTCACCGCAGGCGCACGAGCCCGTGGCGTTCGGGTTGTCGATCGTGAAGCCCTGCTTCTCGATGGTGTCGACGAAGTCGATCGAGGCACCCCCGAGGTACGGGGCGCTCATGCGGTCGGTGACGACCTTGACGCCGTCGAAGTCCTTCACGACATCGCCGTCGAGCGAACGCTCGTCGAAGAACAGCTGGTAACGCAGGCCGGAGCAGCCACCGGGCTGAACGGCGACGCGCAGGGCCAGGTCCTCGCGGCCTTCCTGGTCGAGGAGGCCCTTGACCTTGGCCGCGGCGGCGTCGGACAGGAGGATGCCGTCGCTGACAGTGGTCTTCTCGTCCGATACGGACATCTGCTTCTCTCCCGGTGTGTACGGAGACTGCTTGCCGACGGTGGTAACCATCGGTGCCCCGGATTCATTCCGGGCCGCGTGGGGTCTTCCCTCTTTCATGCTCGCACACCCTGTCCAGGAGCGCGGACGGCGAATTCGTCACATCGACACTATGGACATCGTCAACGTGACGTGAAGCGGTTATGATAGATAACGTCATTTCGACGAAAAGGTTTCTCCGAAGAAAGGGTGCGTGACGTGACCACCGCCCAGCCCCTGGATGTTCAGCCGACGCCGCTCGCCCTCCTCCTGCTCGGCCGCGAGGCCGACCCGAAGAGCGAGCGCGGCGTGGAGTGTCCGGGCGATCTCCCGTCGCCCTCCGACCCGGACCTCGTGGAGCGCGCCCGCGCGGCCAAGGAGAAGCTCGGGGACAAGGTCTTCGTGCTCGGCCACCACTACCAGCGCGACGAGGTCATCCAGTTCGCCGACGTCACCGGCGACTCGTTCAAGCTCGCGCGCGACGCCGCCGCCAAGCCGGAGGCCGAGTACATCGTCTTCTGCGGCGTGCACTTCATGGCCGAGTCGGCCGACATCCTCACCACCGACGACCAGAAGGTCGTCCTGCCGGACCTGGCGGCCGGCTGCTCGATGGCCGACATGGCCACCGCCGAGCAGGTCGCCGAGTGCTGGGACGTGCTGACCGAGGCCGGCGTCGCCGAGCAGGTCGTGCCCGTCTCGTACATGAACTCCTCGGCCGACATCAAGGCCTTCACCGGCAAGCACGGGGGCACGATCTGCACCTCGTCGAACGCCAAGCGGGCCCTCGACTGGGCCTTCGAGCAGGGCGAAAAGGTCCTGTTCCTGCCGGACCAGCACCTGGGCCGCAACACCGCCGTCCGCGACATGGGCCTGTCCCTCGACGACTGCGTGCTCTACAACCCGCACAAGCCCAACGGCGGGCTCACCGTCGAGGAGCTGCGCGCCGCCAAGATGATCCTGTGGCGGGGTCACTGCTCGGTGCACGGCCGCTTCTCGCTGGACTCGGTCAACGACGTCCGTGAGCGCATCCCGGGCGTGAACGTCCTGGTCCACCCGGAGTGCAAGCACGAGGTCGTCGCCGCCGCGGACTACGTGGGCTCGACCGAGTACATCATCAACACCCTGGACGCGGCCCCGGCCGGCTCGAAGTGGGCGATCGGCACCGAGCTGAACCTGGTCCGGCGCGTGGCCAACGCGCACCCGGACAAGGAGATCGTCTTCCTCGACAAGACGGTCTGCTTCTGCTCGACGATGAACCGCATCGACCTGCCGCACCTGGTGTGGACCCTGGAGTCCCTGGCCGAGGGCAACCTCGTCAACCAGATCAAGGTCGACGAGGAGACGGAGAGCTTCGCCAAGCTCGCCCTGGAGCGGATGCTGGCGCTGCCGTAACGATTCCCCGGATACGGGAGAAGGGGCGCCCCGCGCGATCGCGGGGCGCCCCTTCGTCATGCCGTACGGGTCAGACCGCAGCCGGCTCCTTCGCCTGCGGCGGGACCGTCACGTCGACGGCCTTCGCCTCCTTCTTCGCCGCCTTCTTCTTCGCGCGGCGCTCCTTGCGGAGCTCCACCAGCGCGTAGAGCGTCGGGACGAGGAGCAGGGTCAGCAGCGTCGAGGTGATCAGACCGCCGATCACGACCACGGCGAGCGGCTGGGCGATGAAGCCGCCCTCACCGGTGACGCCGAGGGCCATCGGCAGCAGGGCGAAGATCGTCGCCAGGGCGGTCATCAGGATCGGGCGGAGCCGGTGCCGGCCGCCCTCGATCACCGCTTCGACGACGCCCAGGCCCTGGGCCCGGTACTGGTTGATCAGGTCGATCAGGACGATCGCGTTGGTCACGACGATGCCGATGAGCATCAGCATGCCGATCATCGCCGGGACGCCCATCGCCGTGTCCGTGACCACCAGCAGACCGATCGCGCCGGTCGCCGCGAACGGGATCGAGACCAGCAGGATCAGCGGCTGGATCAGCGACCGGAAGGTCGCCACCAGCAGCATGAAGACGATCGCGACGGCCGCGAGCATCGCCAGGAACAGGTTGGTGAAGGCCTCGCTCTGGTCCTCGGAGACGCCGCCGATGCTGGCGGTGGCGCCCGCGGGCAGGTCGAGGGCGTTGATCTTCGACTGGAGCGAGGCGCTCACCGCGCCGGTGTTGTCACCGGTCGGCTTGGCCGTGATCGTCGCCGCGCGGGCGCCGTCGATCCGGGTCATGGAGACCGGGCCGGGGACGAGCTCGACGGTGGCGATGTCGCCCAGCTTCACCGGGCCGAGCGGCAGGGCCTTCAGCTCGGCGAGGGTGGTGGCGGGCTTCGCCGAGGTGATGAGGACGTCCCGCTCGCTGTCGTCGAGGATCGCCTTGGCGGCCGGGGTGCCCCGGACGGCCTGGGCGACGATCGCGCCGAGCGAGCCGGTGTCGAAGCCCGCGTCGGCCGCCTTGGCGTTGGCCTTGACGGAGATGCGCGGGACGGACTGGGACAGGTCGCTCTGGACGTCGGTGACGTCGTCCATCCCGGCGATCGCCGTACGGACCTCCTCGGCGGCCTCCTTCAGGACCTTCGGGTCGGCGGCCTTGACGACCACGCTCAGGTCCTGGCTGCCGAAGCCGTCACCGGCGGCGATGGTGGTGTCGCCGATGCCGTCGAGGCCCGCGAGGGCCTTCTCGATGGAGGCGCGGGTCTTCTCGTACGCGTCGGAGTTCTCCAGGCTGATCTTGTACGAGGCCTGGTTGGAGCCGGTGCCGCCGCCGAAGGCCGCCATGAAGCCGGAGGAGCCGACGGTGACCTGGTAGTCCTTGACGCCCTCGGTCTCCGCGAGGACCTTCTCGATCTTCTTCGCGGCCTCGTCGGAGGCGCTCAGGCTGGTGCCGGGCGCCAGCTCCTGCTGGATGCTGAGCACCTCCTGCTCGCCCTGGTCGAAGAAGTTCGTCTTCAGGAGCGGGGCCATGCCGAAGGTGACGACGAGGACGACGAGCGCGATGGCGAGGCTCATGATGCGGCGCCGGGTCGCGAACCGCAGGACGGGCACGTACAGGCGCTGGAGACGGCTCTTCTCCTCCTTCTCCTCGGCCAGCCTACGGGCCTCCGCCAGGTCCTCCGAGGTGCCCTTGGGGGCGCGGAGGAACCAGTACGAGAGGACCGGGACCACGGTCAGGGAGACGAGCAGGGAGGCCAGCAGGGCCGCCGTGACCGTCAGCGAGAACGAGCCGAACAGCTCGCCGATCATGCCGCCGGTCAGACCGATCGGCAGGAAGACGGCGACGGTGGTGAGGGTGGACGAGGTGACCGCGCCGGCCACCTCGCGGACCGCGGTGATGATCGCGCTCTGGCGCTCCTCGCCGTAGCCCAGGTGACGCTTGATGTTCTCCAGGACCACGATCGAGTCGTCGACGACCCGGCCGATGGCGATGGTGAGCGCGCCCAGGGTCAGCATGTTGAGCGAGAGGTCGCGGGTCCACAGCACGATCAGGGCCAGGACGACCGAGAGCGGGATGGAGACCGCGGTCACCAGGGTCGAGCGGATCGAGGTCAGGAAGACCAGGATCACCAGGACGGCCATGACGAGGCCGAGCGCGCCCTCCGTGGTCAGACCGGAGATCGCCTTGGCGACGGCCGGGCCCTGGTCGGAGACGACGGTCAGCTCGGCGCCCGCGCCGAGGTCGCGGCGCAGGTCGGGCAGCTTCTCCTCGACGGCGTCGGAGATGGCGACGGCGCTGCCGTCCTTGTCCATGGTGGCCATGACGGCGAGGCTGGGCTTGCCGTTGGTGCGGGTGAGGGAGACGCTCGGCGACTCCTCCTGGCGGACGGTGGCGACGTCGCCGAGGCGGACCGCCTTGCCCGTGCCGGGAGTGGCCGACGGGATGCGCAGGTCCTCGATCTGCCGCAGGGAGGTGAAGCCGCCGCCGACCTGGATCGTGCGGCTCTTGCCGGCCTCGGAGAAGGAGCCGGCCGGCATGGTGGCGCCGCCGGAGCGGAGCGCCTCGGCGAGCTTCATGGAGCTGAGTCCGGCCGCGGCGAGCTTCCGCTCGTCCGGGACGACGGAGATCTGGAGGTCCTGGACGCCGCTGACGGAGACCTGGCCGACGCCCTCGATGCCTTCGAGGGCGGGCACGACGGTCCGCTCCAGGAGGTCGGCGAGGGCCTGCGGGTCCTTGTCCGACGCGGCGGCGAGGACGACGGTCGGCATGTCGTCCGTCGAGCCGGCCACGACCTGCGGGTCGACCGAGTCGGGCAGCTGGGCGCGGGCCCGGTTCACGGCCTGCTGGACGTCCGCGACGAGCTGCTTCGTCGACTCGTCGCCGTAGTCGAAGGAGGCCATGACGACGGCCATGCCCTCGGAGGCGGTGGAGGTGACGCCCTTCAGGCCGTCGACGGCCTTGAGGTTGCTCTCCAGCGGTTCGACGACCTGCTTCTCGACCACATCGGGAGAGGCCCCCTGATACGGGGCGAGGATCGAGACCATGGGCAGCTCGATCGAGGGGAACAACTGCTGCTTCAGCTGCGGTATCGCGATCGCCCCGAACACGATCGCGACGATGGACATCAGCCCGATCAGGGCCCGTTGCGCGAGGCTGAATCTGGACAGCCAGGACATGGGGTCTCTCTTCTGTGGCGTACTCGTCGGCAGGCGGGAGCAGCCAAGACCCCGGCCGTGATCCGCTGGATCCGCCGGAGGTGCCCCCCGCCTACACGATCCGCCATCGGCGCCGGGAAATCCTCGGCCCTCGGGTCCACATCCTTATGCCCCGCATACCGCGCCTGGAGTACGCCGGAGCCCCCGGTCACTCCACCCTCGGGCGTACCAGACCCGATTCGTACGCGGTGACCACCAGCTGGGCCCGGTCGCGGGCGCCGAGCTTGGCCATGGTCCGGTTGACATGCGTCTTCACGGTGAGCGGGCTGACGTCGAGGCGCTCGGCGATCTCGTCGTTGGAGAGGCCGCCGCCGACGAGGACGAGGACCTCGCGCTCGCGGGCGGTGAGCGCGGCGAGCCGCTCGGAGTAGGTGCGGTCGCCGGCCGTCAGGGGTTCGAGCCCGCCTCCCTGCGCGAGGAAGGTGGCGATCAGGCCCTTGGTGGCGGCCGGGGAGAGGAGGGCCTCGCCGCCGTGGGCGATCCGGATCGCGCCGAGCAGCTCCTCCGGTTCGGCGCCCTTGCCGAGGAAGCCGGAGGCCCCGGCGCGCAGCGACTGCACGACGTACTCGTCGACCTCGAAGGTGGTGAGCATGACGATGCGGACGGCGGCGAGCTCGGGGTCGGCGGTGATCGCACGGGTCGCCGCGAGGCCGTCCGTGCCCGGCATCCGGATGTCCATGAGGACGACGTCCGGCCGCTCGGCGCGGGCCAGCTCGACGGCCTGGGCGCCGTCGGCGGCCTCGCCGACCACCTCCATGTCCGCCTCGGAGTCGACCAGGACCTTGAAGGCGCTGCGGAGCAGGGCCTGGTCGTCGGCGAGCAGTACCCGGATCGTCATGCGTCCTCCCCCGTACGGGTCGTCACGGGCAGTATCGCCTGCACCCGGAAGCCGCCGCCGTAGCGGGGTGCGGCGGTCAGGCTGCCGCCGAGGGCGCTGACCCGCTCGCGCATGCCGAGGAGGCCGTGGCCGCCGGAGTCGATGGCGGTCCCGGGCTGCGGGGCGCCGTTGTCGAGGACGGTGATCTCGACCGTACGGCCCACCCTGACGACGCTCACCTCCGCCTCGGCGTCCGGTCCCGCGTGCTTGCGCACATTGGTGAGGGCCTCCTGCACGATCCGGTACGCGGCCAGGTCGACGGTCCCGGGCAGGGGCCGGTCGCCGTCGGTGCGGGCCAGGGCGACGGGGAGGCCGGCCTTGCGGAAGCTGTCGAGGAGTCCGTCGAGGACGGCGAGACCGGGAGCGGGCTCGGTGGGCGCCTCGGGGTCGCCGGACTGGCGCAGGAGCCCGACGGTGGCGCGGAGCTCGTCGAGGGCGGAGCGGCTGGCCTCGCGGACGTGCGCGAGGGCCTCCTTGGCCTGGTCGGGGCGCTTGTCCATGACGTGGGCGGCGACGCCGGCCTGGACGTTCACCAGGGCGATGTGGTGGGCCACGACGTCGTGGAGGTCGCGGGCGATCCGCAGCCGCTCCTCGGCGACCCGGCGGCCGGCCTCCTCCTCGCGGGTGCGCTCGGCCCGCTCGGCGCGCTCCCGTATGGCGTCGACGAAGGCCCGGCGGCTGCGGACGGCGTCCCCGGCGGCTGCCGCCATGCCGGTCCAGGCGAAGACGCCGAGGTTCTCCTGCGCGTACCAGTCGGTCGGGCCGAAGATCATGGCGGCGGCGGTGAGCATCGCCATCGTGACGAGTCCGACGCGCCAGGTGGTGGGGCGATCGGTGCGGGAGGCGACCGTGTAGAGCGCGACGACGGCGCTCATGGCGATGGGGGCGGGCCGGTTGTCGTTGATCAGCTCGAACAGGCAGATCGTGACCGTGAAGCAGAGCACGGCGAAGGGCCTGCGGCGGCGCAGCACCAGCGCGGCGGCCCCCGCGACCATGATCAGCACGCTCCACACGTCGGGCGGGTGGTCGCCGAAGGTCGGCCCCTCGGGACTGCCGTGCGGGCTGGTGAAGGACCCGGCGACCATGCACAGCAGCGTGCCGCACGCAATCGTCGCGTCGAAGGCGAGCGGGTGCGCGCGGAACCAGTCGCGGAGGCGGGCGTAGAGGGTGCCGGTGGCGGGGCCGGTGGGGGTCACGTCGAGGAACGGTACGGGGAAAGCGGCGACGAGGGGAAAGCGCGGGGCTCCGCCGCCGGGACGAGGGGGAAAGCGCGATGTCCCCCCGCCCCGGTGGGGGCGAGGGGACACCGGTGGTACTTCGTGGGTGTCAGCCTGGGATGAGGCCGTCGTCGGCGAGCATCTTGCGGACCTCGTCCAGGCCCGCGTCCGGGGCTGGGAGGATCAGCTCGGAGGGCTCCAGGGCGTCGTCCGGGAGTGGCTCGCCGAGCCGGCGGACGGCGTCGAGCAGGGCGCCCAGTGTGCGGCGGAAGCCCTCGGTGTCCCCCGACTCCATCTCGTCGAGCAGCTCGTCGTCGAGCCTGTTCAGCTCCACGAGGTGGCTGTCGGCCAGCTTCCACTGGCCCTCCCCCATGATCCGTACGATCATGACGCGTCCTGTCTGTCGCCTGGCTTACGCCTACTTCTCGAAGCGCGGGTGGGACTGCTGCTGCTGGGTACGGTCCTGCGGCGCGGCCTCGCCGCCGCCTTCGAGCGCCTGCTGCTGCGCCGACGGACCTCCGGCCAGCTCGGCCTTCATCCGCTGGAGCTCCAGCTCGACGTCCGTACCGCCCGAGAGCCGGTCCAGCTCCGCCTGGATGTCGTCCTTGGCGAGCCCGGACTGGTCGTCGAGGGCGCCCGAGGCGAGCAGCTCGTCGATCGCGCCCGCGCGCGCCTGGAGCTGGGCGGTCTTGTCCTCGGCCCGCTGGATCGCGAGACCGACGTCGCTCATCTCCTCCGAGATGCCGGAGAACGACTCGGCGATCCGGGTCTGGGCCTGGGCGGCCGTGTAGGTCGCCTTGATCGTCTCCTTCTTCGTACGGAAGGCGTCGACCTTGGCCTGGAGGCGCTGCGACGCGAGCGTCAGCTTCTCCTCCTCGCCCTGCAAGGTCTGGTGCTGCACCTCCAGGTCGCTGACCTGCTGCTGGAGCGCGGCCCGCCGGGACAGCGCCTCGCGCGCCAGGTCCTCGCGGCCGAGGGCGAGGGCCTTGCGGCCCTGGTCCTCCAGCTTGGCGGACTGGCCCTGCAACTGGTTCAGCTGGAGTTCGAGCCGCTTGCGGGAGGTGGCGACGTCGGCCACGCCGCGCCGCACCTTCTGCAGCAGCTCCAGCTGCTTCTGGTAGGAGTAATCGAGCGTCTCGCGCGGATCCTCGGCCCGGTCAAGGGCCTTGTTCGCCTTCGCGCGGAAGATCATCCCCATACGCTTCATGACACCGCTCATGGGCTTCGCGCGCCCCCTTCTGACGGACTACGGCTCCAGCTCTCCAACAGGTCCACAGTACGGGCCCTGCATCCATTACCGCACTGTTCGGAGCGGGATGCGCTCCTCCCCAAGGACGACTGTGCGCGGCCTTCCTCCCGCCCAGGGTGTAGATGGATCTAGGGGGTGGCCCGGGAAACCCGCGCGTCCTCCGTGCTTACCGCCGTAGACGCAGTCCGTTAGCGGATCGTTCCCGCCCGGGCTGGGGTCCATGCCCACCACCCCGTACCCTTGGGTTTTGTGTTCCGTAGCCGTTCGAAGGACGAGAAGGCCCCCACCGACAAGGTGACGGCGGACCCTTCCACCACTCAGCCCCGCGACCCCGAGGCCCCGAAGGGCCGCCCGACACCGAAGCGGAGCGAAGCGCAGACCCAGCGTCGGCGCGCCGCGACGGTGCCGACCGACCGCAAGGAGGCTTCCAAGCGCCAGCGCGAGGCGCGTCGCTCGGACCTGGCCCGGCAGCGCGAGGCGCTGGCGAGCGGTGACGAGCGTTATCTGCCGGCCCGCGACAAGGGCCCGGTGCGCAAGTTCGTGCGCGACTTCGTCGACTCGCGCTTCGCGATCGCCGAGTTCTTCCTGCCGATGGCCGTGGTGATCCTCGTGCTGTCGCTCTTCGGGAACGCCAACCGGTCGCTGCAGAACATCTCGCTGCTGCTCTGGCTCGGCGTGATCATCCTGATCGTGATCGACTCGGTCGGCATCTGGCTCCGCCTGCGGAAGCAGCTGAACGAGCGCTTCCCGAACGAGCCGAAGCGCGGCGCCGTGGCCTACGGCCTCATGCGTACGCTCCAGATGCGCCGACTGCGGCTGCCGAAGCCGCAGGTCAAGCGCGGAGAGCGGCCCTGAGCGCCGACAGCTCGGGCCTCGGCGGGCACGCTTTCGACGAGCGGGCCCTCGATGATCGCGCCTTCGGCGTGGACGCGTCGGCGACGGGCGGCGCCGTGCTGCCCGCCGTCGTGCACTGGCCCGCCGGGCACGGCGGGCTGCGCGACACCATCCGGCAGGAGGTCATCGCGCGCCAGCTCGACGAGCAGATATCCGCGCGCTACCCCGTGGGGCAGCGGCTGCGGATCCTCGACGCGGGCATGGGGCAGGGCACGCAGGCGCTGCGCCTGGCCCGCGCCGGGCACACCGTGACCGGCCTGGAGGCCGACCCCGAGCTGCTGAAGTCGGCGCGCGAGTCGCTGGCGACGGAGCCCGCCGGGATCCGCGAGCGGGTCCGCATGATCGAGGGCGACGGCCGCGAGACCGGCGTCCACTTCCTGCCCGGCAGCTTCGACGTGGTCCTCTGCCACGGCGTGCTCATGTACGCGGACGAGCCGGACGCCCTGCTCGCGGGTCTGGCCCGGATGCTGGCCCCCGGTGGCCTGCTCTCCCTGGTCGTACGGAACGGGGAGGCCCTCGCGATGCGCCCGGGGCTCGCCGGTGACTGGTCCGGGGCCCTCGCGGGCTTCGACAGCGATGTCTACACCGACGACAACGGCGTGAAGGTGCGGGCCGACCGGCTGGACGCGCTGACGGCGACGCTCGCGGGGATCGCGGCGCCGCTGCACGCCTGGTACGGGGTGCGGGTCTTCACGGACGGCATCCCGGCCGAGACGGGCCTGCCGGCCGCCGAGGAGCTGGACCGGCTGCTCGCCGCCGAGGACCGGGCGGGCCGCACGGAGCCGTACCGGCGGATCGCGGCGCTTCTGCACCTGTGCGGCGTACGGGGCTGAGCCCCGCCGGATCCCGGATCCCGGCTCCCGGGTGAGCGCCCGTACCTGATCGGATGCGCTCGCCGGGCCCGGTGCCGGGGGCGCGCCGATACTCCGGACATGGACGTATCCCGTGGCCGACGGCTCCTCCTCCCGCTGACCGCCGGGGTCTGCGGTCGTCCGGATCGACGCGGCGAGCAGCCTCGGCTCCGGGGTCGTCCACGACGGCAAGGGGCACGTCGTCACCAACGCGCACGTGGTCGGCCAGGAGAAGACCTTCAAGGTCACGGCCGAGGGGGTGCGGGGGGGGGGCGGGCCGCCCCCCCCCCCCCCCCGCCCCACAGCGCAGAC